>JBKHEA010000041.1:0-2752 GCA_046541015.1 Candidatus Izemoplasmataceae bacterium | reverse complement strand
ATGACATACTTTTTATCATCAGTAATCTTGAAACCAATACACTTATATAAAGGCACTTTTACACTTTGGGCATTCTTTTGAAAACTCCATGAGATATTTTCTTTTTCGAAGTAGAACTCAACACCAAGTTTTTTTTCTGTCATGCTGTTTAAAGCATCTAGGGTATTTCTTGCGAAGCGTGATAAAGATTTCACTGAGACTAAATCAATGCTAAGCCAAATCGTAGAAGAAAACTTTTCTAAATAATAAGTAATTATATGTGCATAATATAATATTATAAATGCGTAAGGCTAATGTTTTACGCTAGGTTTGGCAGAAGCATTTGAAGTCAATCAATTCAATACAACTATCCATTTTTTACATGATTTCACTCAAATACCCGATATCAATAAAAATGAAACAATAATTTTGGTTGATGGCGTTATAAATACCGGGAAAAGTATATCAAAAGTATTAACACATTATAGTAATCAGCACATATTAATTGCAGCTAATGTTATATCTAATCAAGTGACATCAAACTTAAACAAATATAAGGTCTTTGCAACGAGAACATCTGAAAATTTTTATGTAGGATCTGAATCAAAAACTATTAATCACGGTAAAGGTCCAGACACGAGTTCAAGATTATTTAAGAGTAATTTCTTTAAACAGTGAACGATAAGATTTAAATGATAGGTAAGAAATATATTTAAATAAAAAGTTTAACGCAGATTATTTATATTGCTTTAAACTTTTTTATTGTTTATAACAGTTAACACTTTGGCTATGATTAAAGAAAAACCCCACTCATTTTAGTATTATAAAGTGTAAAAGCCTAAAAGAGAGGAGGAATAAATTTGAAACATCCTTTCGAATCTTTACGCGATCAATATCTTAGTGAACTAGATATCACAAAAGGGACCTATGATTTATATTGTGCTGTGCTTACACAATACATTGGTTACTTAAAAAAAGAAAACATTGAGTTTGCTAAAACAGGTGATATAAAAGCCTATATTACGATGAAAAAAGAGGCTGGATATTCACCAAGTTGGTTATACCATCAAGTAAATACCATTAAAGCTTTTTATAAGTATCTCTCACGCAATCAAAGACGATTAGAACTTGATGAAGTCTACAGTCATAACATTGCTTTAACGATTAAAGGAATCAAAGTAAAAAGTGAAATTGCCAAACCAATTTTAACGAAAGAAGAAGCGAAACACTTAATTATAGCTACTAAAGAAAATAGGAAGACTCTTAAAGACTACCGCGATCACGCGATTATTTATCTCATGCTTACAACGGGGATGAGGACCATTGAAATTAGACAAGCTAAAATTAAAGACTTAAAAGAAATTTCAAACAAACATGTCTTATATATTCAAGGGAAAGGAAAATCGATGAGTGATGAATTTGTAAAGATTCCTGATGGGGTATTTAAGGCACTTCATGAGTATTTATCTAAAAGAACGGATACTAATCCTCACCTATTTATTTCACACGCCAAAAACGCAACCAACATCAGTCTATCTAGACCCTTCTTTTTTAGACTGTTTAAAGCGCTTAAAAAAAAATACGCGATTAAGTCGAATATTACACCCCATAGCCTAAGACATACTGCCGCAACCATCAACTTACTAAGAGGCGCTTCTTTAGAAGAAACCAAGCGTTTAATGCGACATAAAAAACTTTCAACGACTTTAATTTATGCCCATCATTTAAATCAGATGTATGATGAGGCTGAATCCGCAATTGAACGCTTTATTTTTAATGAAGAGGATTAAATGCTCCATGAAAGGAAAATAGTGATGACCCACCCTTTAGAAAAGCTAGCTAAAAAGTATCTCGATGAAAAATCTTTAGCCCCGTCAACGAAAAAATCTTATGCGATTGCCTTTAAAAACTATATAGCTTATTTGAAAGCGCGTGATATTATTCATGCATCAACCGGTGATATCATTCTTTATAAACACTACCGAAAAAGCCTAGGCCATTCAAGTTACTATATTTATATTGATATAAGTGCCTTAAAAGGGTTTTACCGTTATTTAAAAGACAATCGCGAAGGTTTAAACTTACCTATAGCGTATGCTTATAACATCATGGAAACGATTAAAAATGAACGCATTAAACCGCATATTAAAAAACATGTACTTACCGCGCGTGAAGCGAAGATGTTGCTTTTGCATACAAAAACTATGCGCACCTACCTTTGGCACTACCGCGATCACGCAATGATTATGCTGATGATTACTTCAGGCTTAAGACCTCATGAAATCATGGCGGCAAAGCGATCGGATTTTTGCGAACTTAATGGCATGCCCATTTTATATATAGGGCAACATACCAACCATGCTTTAAGTGAATGGGTAAAGGTATCAAAAGGTACTAAACGTGCGCTAGATGACTATTTATCACGCCGCACCGATGATAACCCTTATTTATTCATCGCCCATAGAAATACGTCTAAAAAGGGAAAACTCTCAAGGACGTTTTTTAAAGACATGATGCCCCGCGTTTTAAAAGAAGCGGGGCTTGAAGGTTTAAAGATTACCCCGCATGCCCTAAGACATACTGCCGCAACCTTAAACTTAATAAGAGGCGCAAGTTTACTTGAAACGAAAAGCTTGATGCGTCACACAAATATAGAGTCAACCTTAATCTATCAAGACTATATTGACCGCCTAAATGACGAATCTGAACGGCTGATTGATGCTTTCTTATTAAAAGAAGAAGCCTTGATTATTTATCAAGCTTTACTTAAAGC
>JBKHEA010000040.1:0-2776 GCA_046541015.1 Candidatus Izemoplasmataceae bacterium | reverse complement strand
TTATTCATCGCTTCTTTTTTTGTATCAAAATGCCATGATTCATCTGAATCAATCGCTTCTAATACCCAACCCTCATCAGCTGGTTTTAAACGATGGGTGATAACATTAGATGTTTTATTCCCGCGTTTATCATACCATGATTTAGCTTGAGAGATCGCAATAGGAATAGCGCGGGATTCTGCGTAACCATCCTTTACTAGTTCATTTGCTTGTTCGATGGCTTTTTCTCTTATAACTTCATCTAGGTGCTTCATGGCGTTTGGATAGTCTTTTGACGTCCAAGGCATGATTAGCCTCCTTTCTATTTAGATAAGATACAAGGATTCTTTACTTTCATTATAAGATAAATCATGGTATAAATCAAAAATCCACTGAGCATGCTTTTAACGTTACCATAGAATCTAATCATTTTTAAAAGTATTAACACGTAAAGCGCTTTGATTAAACATTAAAGACTTAACCAATTTCCTTTTAATGCACTAGGCTTTAAGCTATAATAAAAGAGATATTACTTCAAGGAGGATTATATGGATAAACCAAGTGAAACATTACATCCTAATGCATTAAAAGCGTTTAGAGTAAGAGGTCTTGTAGGATTTAGTGTAATGATCGTATTAAGTATCACCTTACTCATCATCTCAATCATTGAGTCAGAATTTCCTGTATGGTTAAGTTTTAGTGGCTTTGGACTTTCTTTACTTATTTTTATGATAAACGTTATCATCATGCCACATCTAAAAATGAAATACTGGGGCTATGAGATAAAAGAAAATGAGATTGATATTCAACATGGTATTATCATTGTTAAAAGGATATTAATTCCAATGAACCGTGTCCAACATGTAGATTTAAGTTATGGGCCAATCTTAAAAAAGTTTAAACTCGCAAGTATTTTAATTACTACCGCAGGGAGTAATCATGAAATACCAGCACTAGACTTTGAAACTGCCCGTAAAGTCCATCAAACCATTAGTCATTTAGTTAACCTTAGTGAGGATGATGTCTAATGAAAAGACAACATCCTATTTTCATCATTAAAGGGTTAATTGATGAAATTAAAAGTTATATTTTTCCTATAGTGTTATTTATTCTTTTTAGTTTCTTTGGAGAAGACTTTGTACTAATTGAAGATGATTGGTTCTTATTAGTTACACTAGCTTTTTTATTTTTAGGTATAGTATATGCTTTTTTAAAGTGGGTATTTTTTAAATATCAAGTGACGCATGAAGCAATCAAGATTCATTCAGGGGTACTCATTAAAAAACAAAGACATATTAAAAAAGAACGCATTCAAACCATTCATTTAGAAAGCGGACTTTTATATAGAGCTTTTAAACTAACAAAGTTAACCATAGAAACCGCAGGCAACTTAAATGAATCAGAAGTAAGCATAGAAGCATTACCTTTAGATGAAGCACACTGGATTAAAAAGACATTAACTGAAAATAAAAAACCTGTTGAATTAAATCAAGAAGAAGTAAATCAAGATAATCTTAAAACGATTAAAGAAATTGATATGACCACCCTTTTTAAAGCGGGATTTACATCAGGCAGTGTAGGCATTGTGATGGCACTATTATTTGCGCTAATTGCGCAAATAATTGCCTTTCTTCCTAATGGACTAGAAACGTTTTTTAAAGATTCTTATAGCCGCTTAGGTATTTCATTAATTATCATCTTATTTTTAGTTTATGTCTTTATTGCATGGATTATATCAATTATAAGGTATGTGATTCGTTATGCGTTTTTTACGGTTACTAAAGAAAACGATGATTTAATGGTTGAACGCGGCTTATTTGTGAAAAAGACACTAACATTAAAATTAACGCGCGTACAATCTATTATTATCACTGAAGGCCTGTTAAGAGAACCTTTTAACTACGCTAGCATTGAAGTAGAAGTTGCTGGGGGTAAAACTGATAAAGAAACTGAGTTAACGATTATTCATCCACTGATTAAAAAACATCAAATTGATGATTTTTTAAATGAAGTATTTAGTGATTATCAGTTAACGAAAACATTTACTTATGCTCCAAAAAGAGCGCGCATGAGATTTCTTTTTAGAAATCTTATCCCTTACGTGTTACTTACGCCAGTATTTATTTTCTTTCCTTTAAGTTTATGGGTAATGCTTTTTTTACCAGTATCTATCTTAATCGCTTTAAGCCAACATAAACATGCAGGTTATCATTTAAATGATGATACATTAACCTTAAGTAAAAGAGTTATTGCGAAAAAAACCATCATTACAAAGAAAAAACATATTCAAGCCCTTAGTTTTAAAGCAACATTCCTTCAGCGTTTTAAATCACTATCAACCATCATGATTCATATATTAGCTGCCCCAAAAGCAAAAAGCTATCAAGTCGTTGATTTAAGTGTTAGTGATCAAGAGATGATTTATACATGGTTATCAAAAGAGGTCTAGAGACCTCTTTTTTTGACAAATAAAGTAAAATGCGACAAATCTGCGCTGTTCATTAAAATTTTATTGAGTTATTATATGATAAAAGAGGTGTTGTGATGAATATAAATAAATCCAATAATGTGCATTTTGAAAATTCAGGAATGATTATGATTTATTCTGATGTTATTATCCCTTACAATAACAAAGATGCAATTTTAATCAATGTTACAGATAGGATAAAATTAAAAATTGTATTTAAAGAAAATAGTGAAAAAAAACCGACAGCTGATATAAAACTAATTGATGAAAAAACAATATTGTTTGATTTTTATAACTTTTCGAACTCATTGGGTACTGCATCAGCGAGTC
>JBKHEA010000039.1:0-2779 GCA_046541015.1 Candidatus Izemoplasmataceae bacterium | reverse complement strand
CTTACAAAATCCAAATTCAAAGACTTCTTTAATAAAAATATTGCTGCGCTATAAAGTAAAAACCCCGGACAATGCCGAGGCTTTCTTATTAATAGTATTTATTTTACTTTCATTTTTTCTACCCAAATATTTGGTCTTCCCTCATAATGGTCTCTTATTCTTTCTTCAACATGAGAAGCCTCCCACACAGCAGCACATTCTAAATCTTTACATTCTTCTTTTGATGCGGATTTTGTTTCTCCTGTATTTGAATCATACAATTCAAAACGCTCTGGGTTTTGTGCATCTTGTATAAACTTCATAGGCAGCAATTGCAAATTTTCCTCTAATGGTAACTTACCAATTTTCAGCCATCTTCCTTTTGTTACAACATCATCATAGACTGCTAATGTGAAAAGTATAGGCTTTTTAGCTATTGTATTCAAATCGCTAATATCTTCTTTTACTCTTATATCATAAAAAGCATAATTAGATTTATTCAATATCCTAGCATAAGAGTGGTATCCATCTCCTAAGTCAATTTTTATAATTGCTCCTATGGTTCGTTGCTGTCTTTTACTCATAATATGTTAATTTTCAAATTCTCTATTAGAAGCATCAATATACTGTTGTTTTTTAGGATTGGTTGGACTAATTGCCTCAATTCTATTTCCTGAAGTTCCATTATTTGACTGGGCTCCCCCTTTAGATTGTATATTCTGGTGTTCCCTGCCCCTAATAGCATCTTTATTCGATGAAGATTTATCTAATTTAGCTGGTCCGTGGGTTTCATCCATATGATGATTTGAATCTCTTTTTGCCACGTTCTGTTCAGGTGTTCCGGTTCCACTAGTTCTCCCGCTATAATCCCCATGTGTAGAAGGATCTTTCGCCTCTTTTATATATGTTTGATAAGTTTTTGTTTTAGCCGCATTATCAACTCTTTTACCAGTCTGTGTTGCATCAATCACTTTATCTGTCGCACGAACCGCTTTGATAGTTGCTCCTGCACCTCCTGGTATCAATGGCAATGCCAAAGCAGTTCCGTCAGCAACAATTCCAACTCCATCGATAATGGCATCAGTCACGTTACCCTCTCTTACATTCTTTACAAAACTGCTTATGCCCATCCCCAAACTCGCAACATCCCAGGCAGATTCAATCCACATTCCATTGGGATCTTTCAGTATTATGGGATTGTTTGCTACATAATTGTAAGGAGAAAGGGAATAATACCAGTCTGCTTTAGGATCCACACTATGCCACCTTGCAATTTGCGGGTCATAAAACCGTGCCCCGTAATCTTACCAATTTATAATTTCAACAGATTATGAAATTAATTAATCATCCAAAATTGCTTTGATATTATTAACCACCTCTTGATATTCTGGTTCTTTAATATTTTCAATTTCTGTTTTAATTTTTACTATATCGTCATAGTTTTTCAGATATTTCAGTTTATTTATACATAAGTTTATTTGACTTTGTGAACGTCCTGCTAATTCTTTTACAAATAAAGTTGGATTATTAATCGTTGCTTTAATTATTGCAAAAGCAAACAGTTCGACAGAAAATTCAGCATTATTTCTATATAAATAGCAAAGGTCAATTAGCAGTTTCATTGCCTTTATTTTATCTTTAGCATCATTAACAACATTATCCTCGACAAAACTCCAGAAATAACTAACTTCATGGCTTCTTGGAAAGTAACACTCGATATAATTATTATTATTTTCTTCTAAAGTAGTAATAAATACATTTTCATAAACTCGCTTACTCTCATCATTAATATACTCAGTAATCATTTCTTTGACTTTATCAGCTTTTTTGCATTCAACCATTTTTAAGTTAAAATTGCACATATTGCAATGTATGTACTTTGTTTTTACCCAAAAAACCTGAAAACAATATGTATCAATAATTTCTTTTTTACTACCGTGCTTTTCTTTAATAAATGAATCTAAATATGTCTTCTTTTTAAAATCAAATACATCTACATATACCGCAAAATAAAATGCTATTACTATAAATACTACTGCTCTCATTTTTAATATTTTTATTAAATTATTTGTATATTACTTTAACAGCGGTATTGGTCTTGTTGGTATTGTTTTTAGTGGGTTTTGACGTAGACTTTGAACACTTTTCATAACACCCCTGGCTGTGTTCGCATTTTCACCACGTTGTAAAATAAGAGTACCTGTAGAATTTCCTGTTGTACCAGTATTACCATTATATGTACCACTCCAATCAAAGTTATCAAAAAAACCTTCTGGATCTCCATGAGGCACAGTAGGGCATCCTTCGGAGTATCTTCTATCATCATCGAAAGAATCGTGAACATTAACATATTCCATATCAACATCTTCTCCATCAGGTGTAGTCCCCGGAGAAATTCTATTGCCATCTTCATTAACAATATTCAATCCTTTTCTACGTCCAGCTGAATGCCCAAATTTATTATGATAATCATATTCACCTTCATTAAGAGTATTAGCATCATCATCATCAGGGAAAGAACTACCTTCATAAGGACCTTCAATTTCACCATCTATTATCACATAAAATTCTGCAGTATAAGCAGCATTATCATCAGGTCTAGTTGCTTGATCAAAAGCATAAATAGTATCTAATCCTAACCAATCTATATATATAATTGGATTGTTAGCAGCATACAAATAAGGAGTGTTACGATGGTTCTTTTCAGTTAATGGGTCAACCGAATGAAACCGCCCAATCTGCGCATCATAAAACCGTGCCCCGTAATCATACCAATTTACGCCAAAAAAATCGTGTTTCT
>JBKHEA010000038.1:0-3823 GCA_046541015.1 Candidatus Izemoplasmataceae bacterium | reverse complement strand
AAGTTACTCAAGATGAGACAGAGGAAGCAACCATTTCATTTAATTCAAATGGTGGTACAAATCATCCAGCGATTACCCAAGAAGTAGGGACCACTTTACCGAATTTACCAACTCCAGTTAAAGAGGGTTACACTTTCCAAGGATGGTATACAAGTAATAGTTTAACCAATGCTTTTACAAGCACAACCATGCCAGAATCGAATAAAACCTTATACGCAAAATGGGAAGCAATGACTACCTCATTAGACTTAGTGCTTCAAGTCTTAGTTGATGATTATGATTTTGAATGTGATGATACAAACTGTATTTTAAGTATTGCATCAACGACAGCTTATTTTTTCCATATTAACACCTTAGAATTTTCATTTAGAACCACTACAAATGAAGGTGGAAGTACGACTTATCGTCAACTTGAAGAAGTTTTGATTATTGATAAAAACTATGCTGTCCGTTACTTATATGAACTAGAAGAAGATTATGGTATCTATTATTATACGAACTTTACATTAACAGGTAATGCGATAACAGAAAATTACCGTGTTACACTTTATAACTCAAATTATCAAGATAAAGACACCTTAGAAGCTAAGGCTATGCAGCGCATTAGCCAATTGATGCCACTCATAGATGCAATCCTTAGCGATGCTGGTGTAACCTTTGATGATCTCCAATAAAAAAAGCACTTTTAAAGTGCTTTTTCATTATTTTTTAATATAACTAACACCTACAGCACCAATCCCTGCAGCCATTGCGACTACACTTGAAATTTGTGTGATGTAAGTTGCATCTAAGCCTGTAATGGCTTTAATCTTTTCTTCAAACATTTTTGCGCGCTCTAAATCTTTTGCATGAACAATGGCGTAAGATTGAATGCCACTTTCTTTATGAACTTTTTCAATGTGATCGATAATTTTTTTCGTGTTTCCTTTCACACTAAGCGCTTTATCAAAGATGATCCCTTCACCCTGTTCATCAATAGAGATGACAGGCTTTAGATTCATGATTTTCCCAACTACGCCAACAACTTTTTTAACGCGACCAGAGCGTACCATATATTTAAGGGTATTGACACTGACTAAAATTTTTGATTTTTTAATGGTTTCTTCAAGGTCATTAATAATTGTATCATAGTCTTTACCTGCTTTAATTAATTCAATTGCTTTTAAAACAAGCAATCCTTCAGCGCCACTATTTTGTTTAGAATTAATGATGTGGATTTTTTTATTTTTTGTATTAAATTTTTCAGCGACTTTGGTAAAAACGCTATAAGTTCCACTCATTTTTTCACTGACAGTAATCGCGATGATTTCATCGTAATAACTAGAAATAAAGGAGAAATAGTTCTCAAGTGATCGCAAGTTTGGTTGACTTGATTTAGGATATTCTTCTAAAGAATCCATCATTTCATAAAACGTATCAGTCGTAATGGTCACTTTATCAAAATATGTACTATTTTCAATCGTTAAACCAATTGGGTACATAAATACTTGGTTTTCATCTACAATTTCTTTTGGTAAATCAGCAATAGAATCTGTGACAAGCGCAATTTTATGCTTGCGGTTATGTACAACATCATATTGTAATTTCATATCATCAACTTTTTGATCGATGATTGTTGTATTGTTTCTTAACGTTAAAAAGACTTCTTCAGGTGTATCTGTGTGAATATGGATACGCATTTTACGTTTATTTTCAGCAACGACAAGTGAATCCCCAAAGTCTTTTAATAAGGCTTTTAATTGATCACTTGATAAATCACCATGTTCGATGAGTGCTTCCGTACAATAGCGGTAGTGTTCTTCTTGATCATGAGAATGATCAAGCGCTATATTTTCAATGACATCATCATGGCTTTCATAATGAATTTCTTTACCGGTTTTAACATAGCTTAAAAAGCCTTCGATAAAATGGATGAATCCTAAAGCCCCAGCATCAACGACTTTAGCGTCTTTTAGTATTTGAAGTTTATTAGGTGTATCCGCTAAACTCTTTTTAGCAACCTCTAAACTTTTTTCTAATAGTTCTTTAAAATCTTTACTGGTTTCATAAGTTGAATCAATATATTCTGCCCATTCTTTCATAACCGTAATCATCGTGCCTTCAACAGGATTTGCGATGGCGCTATAAGCATAAGGGACAGCCTTACAAACGCCCACCGCAAAATCGCTTACGGTAATATCATCGTTTTTAATTTGCATTAAAAACCCGTTTAAATATTGGGCGAAAATAATTCCGCTATTCCCGCGTGCACCCATTAAGGCTGCATCGCCAATTGCATCTAATGTTGAATCAAGAGAATCAGTAAGTTTGGCTTGTTCTAAAATGGTTTGCATCAGTGAAGCTAAGTTAGTTCCTGTATCCCCATCCGCTACTGGAAAAACATTAATTTCATTTAGAGCTTGTTTGTGTTTTAACACTTGATAAGCTCCAGCCATAATTGAATGGTATAAACTTTCTTTATTTAATGTTTGCATCAAATCACCTTCATGTTATTTTCATACTTTATGATACCATAATTATTACTCTGTGTGATAGAATAAACGCTTTTTTAATAAAATCCTAATAATTTGGACTAGTTTTGGTATAATACAATCGAGGTGATTTAAATGGACCGAAGTAAAATAAATACAACTGTTAACTATTTAAAAACGCATTTAATTAAAGAAACGCCAAAGGTTGTGATGGTTTTAGGGTCTGGGGTAGTTGCCCTAAAAGATGAACTCACTAAAAAAGTAGCTTTACCCTTTAGTCAAATTCCAAACTTTAATTTATTAAGTGTTAAAGGCCATCAAGGCGAATTAATCTATGGGTATTATAAGGATGTACCTGTCTTAATTCAAAGCGGAAGGAATCATTATTATGAAGGGTTAAGTATGGAAGCCATTACCTATTCTATTGGCATTTATCATGCATTAGGGATTAAAACCTTAGTTTTAACCAATGCTTGTGGAGGTATTAATCAGGAAATAATTGAGGTTGGAGATATTATTGTTTTAGATGATTTTATTAACCTTTTACCGGTAAATCCTTTAATTGGCGATAATGACGATGCCTTAGGGCCACGTTTCCCTGATATGACAGAACCCTTTAATCAATCCTTAAAAAATAAGGTTAAAAAAATCATGGAAAGTATGAACTATCCTTATAAAGAAGGTGTCTATGCTTGTTTTCAAGGGCCGTATTATGAAACCCGCGCTGAAATTAGAATGATTAAATCTATGGGTGCTGACTTAGTAGGTATGAGCACGGTCCCAGAAACCATTTACGCTAATTATTTAGGGATGGATGTCTTAGCCTTTTCTATCGTAACCAATATGGCAACTGGTATTCAAAAGAAAAAGCATTCCCATGATGACGTAGTCAAAATGGCCAATGCTTCAAGTGAAAAACTTAAAGAAATTCTTAGAGATTTCATATTAGAACTGTAAAATACGACAAATATGCGCTGTTAATAAAAGTGATACCCCTTTATAATTAGCCTATACAAAAGAAAGGGGGAAAAACAATGAAAAAACTCAAAGCATTGATAGCCCTACTATTCTTTATATCACTACTTACTGTAGGGTTACAAAAAACTTCAGCTTTTTGTGATGACAGCTTAAGGTTTGCGCATCCTGATGATGATCCCGTATCATGTGCAGCTGGCGGTGGTGGAACCGGTGTTGCACTGAGTCCAGGAGATATTGGTTGCATGATTACTGGAGAAGAATGCGGTATATCACCGTAATAAAAAAACTCGATAGCTGAAAAGCTATTGAGTTTTTTATTGATGACCCTCTTTTGGAACAATACAGATGAATTTGAATGGCTCTTTACCAGCGTT
>JBKHEA010000037.1:0-4306 GCA_046541015.1 Candidatus Izemoplasmataceae bacterium | reverse complement strand
AAAAAGACATCTTGTATTGGATACAAAATGTCGACTTTTTATAAATGGAGCGGGTGAAGGGAATCGAACCCTCACAGTCAGCTTGGAAGGCTGAAGTTCTACCATTAAACTACACCCGCGGGTAAAATAAATATTATCATAGAGTGCTTTGTGAGTCAATCATTTTTAAGTCTTTTTATTAAAAAAACCTTGCGGTTTTCTCTTTAGAAAAAAGTTTGGAGCGGGTGAAGGGAATCGAACCCTCACAGTCAGCTTGGAAGGCTGAAGTTCTACCATTAAACTACACCCGCGTCTATCAAGCGTTAGTATAATAGCACGAAATAAAGGTGCTTGTCAATACTTTCACTTGATATTTTTGACAATTTTTTCGATTGCTCTTAGTTTAGCACTATGCGCTCTATTGTTCACTAAAAGCTCTTTTTCAGTAGGGGTAATGACTTTCTTATGAAGCACTCTAAAATCTGGTGTTTCATTAGGCATCGTTACAAGTTCTTTTGGGTGATCAATTGTGCTTGCTTCTTTGAAAATGTGTTTTGCAATACGGTCTTCTAATGAGTGAAAACTAATTACGACGATGCGTCCTTTTGGGTTTAAAAGGGTTAAGGCATCATTTAAGGAATCTTCAAAAACACGGAGTTCATCATTCACCGCAATCCTTAAAGCTTGAAAGGTTTTTTTGGCAGGGTGACCTTTTTGACTTAACACTTTCATTGGAAGGGCACTTTTAATCACATCAACAAGTTCAAAGGTTGTTTCAATCGGTTTATTCATTCTTGCTTTACAAATCGCACGCGCGATTTGATTACCAAAGCGTTCTTCGGCATATTTAAATAAGATATTCGCAATCGCTTTTTCATCGTAAGTATTGACTATGGTGTAGGCTGATAAGGATGCGTTTTGATTCATACGCATATCTAAGAAAGCATCATGATTATATGAAAAGCCTCGGATTGGATCATCAAAATGAAAACTAGATACACCTAAATCATATAAAATGCCATCGACTTGGTGGATGTTTTCTTCTTTTAGTGCGCTTTTTATGTGGACAAAATTAGATTTAATAATGGTAAAATTCGGATAACCTTTTAAACGTTCTTGGGCTTTATCAATCGCAAAATCATCTTGATCAAATGCATATAAATGCCCTGTTGTTAATCGCTTTAAAATAGCTTCTGAATGGCCGCCACCCCCAAGGGTTGCGTCTACATAAATACCATCGGGTTTTATATTTAAGTAATGGATTGCTTCATCTAACATGACACTTTTATGTTCCATGATTAAGCCTCCTTTATATAAAAGAAAAACGCTGGTATCAGCGCTTCTTTTGATGCTTATTCTGCATCGACTTCTTCTTTAGGTTCGATGATGGTACGTCCGTTGTAATGTCCACATGATTTACATACTCTATGAGCTAATTTCATTTCTCCACAGTTTGGACAAACGACCATGCCTGGAGCACTAATTTTGAAGTGGGTACGGCGCTTTCTTTTTCTAGTTTTACTAGTTCTTCTTTGAGGAACTGCCATGTTAAGCCTCCTATCATTTTTTATATTTTTGTAAGTCTTTAAACATCGGGTTAATCGCATCTTTTTTCTTAAGGGTTTGATCACTCTTAAATTGCGCATTAGGACTTACGACTCGTAATGGTTTTTCCAAATATATATTAGACCATATTACAGGCAATAAGTCAATAGTTATTCCTTCAATCGTTAAATATTCATCGTTTTCATCTTGAGAAAATGTTTCTGTTACTTCTATTTCTAGTGGGACTTCTACAGGATCAAGTGTAATCGCGCAAGCCATAGTTAATATTGTTTTTATTTCTAAATCAAAATGATAATAGGTATTGGCTTCGATGGTATAAGATCCTGTTACCTTTGTTTCACTGATGGATAAAAGATCAGTACCTTCTTCAATAAAAGGATTTAAATCGAGTGTAAACTCAAAGGTATTATCCGTTGTAGCATATTTTTTCAAGGCTTGTAAGGTCCATTTCATTGTATCACCCCATGTATAAAAATTATATGTTTTAATAGAGCCAAAGTCAAATGTAAGGTATAATAAAAACACTTAGGAGTGATACCATGAAAGTTGTTGGAATTGTTGTGGAGTATAATCCACTACATCATGGCCATATGGTCCATATTAAAAAGACCCTCGCCTTATCTAAGGCGGATTGTTTGGTTGCGGTGATGAGTGGCAATGTTGTACAGCGTGGTGAATTTAGTTTAGTAAATAAATTTACTAAAACTAAATGGGCATTACATGCTGGGGTTGATTTAGTGATTGAGCTCCCAAGTGTATATAGTTTACAAAGCGCAGACTTATTCGCTCAAACTAGCGTTGAATTATTGAGCAAACTTGGGGTCAGTGAACTTTACTTTGGTAGTGAATCTGGACAAATTGAACCCCTTGTTAATTTACTTGAAACCTTAGAAAGCGATGCCTATCAAACCCTATTAAAACATTTTTTAGATCAAGGCAATTCTTATCCAACTAGCAGCAATTTAGCGATAAAAGAATTAAATCAAGATGAAGCCTATAACCAGCCGAATAATATCTTAGGTATTCAGTATTTAAAAGCGATCAAAACACTAAACCTTCCTATGAAAGCTTATACATTTAAGCGCGAAAGTACTGGCTATTACGATGAAATCAATGAAAATTTGACCATTCAAAGTGCTTCTGCGATTAGGAAATCTTTAAAAGGGGATTTAGATGTAAAACATTATGTCCCACATTTTGTTTATAAAGATTTATTGAATGTACCTTTATATGATTTAGAGATGTTTTATCCTTATTTAAAGTATATCCACGCAGTGAAAACCCCTAAAGAAATCGAAACTATTTTTGGTATGGAAGAAGGCTTAGAAAATCGCTTTTTAAATGTTAAATCATTCACAAGTGTTGAAGATTACATTAATCAAATTATTAGTCCGCGTTATACCTACGCAAAAATAAAACGATCATTAATGCATTTTTTACTTGATATTAAAAAAGAAGACATCGACTCGTTTAATCCACCTTATTTAAGAATACTAGGCATGAATGAACAAGGTCAAATCTTATTAAACCAAGTGAAAAAAACGCTTGATATCCCTTTAATTACTAAGATGAAACAAGCGAGACACCCTTATTTAGAGATAGAACTAAGAATTTCAAAACTGATGCAATCCGTTACGGATGAGGACTTATTAAGACAAGAATTTAAACCTTTAATAATATTCTAGTATTTTAATTGCACGAAGCGTTTTCAAAGACTATAATGGTTTTGGGTGATGATATGAACAAAATAGAAGAAATTAAGCAACATCTAGGCGAAGTAGTAGATCCAACTTTAAACAAACCCTTAAAAGAAACAAATGGGGTTAAATTTGTATCGATTGACGAAGAAGACAACAAAGTAAACCTTGTCATAGCGCTAGAAAAAGTCGATGATAAAATCAAACAAACCGTTACGCGCGCTATTGCTAAAGTGATTAAACTTGATTTAGGCTTTAAAGGATTAAAAATCGACTTTCAAATGCTTAAATTAGATTCAAGCATTTTAGCCAAAGATAAAAAGGTTAAATATATTGGTGTTGCTAGCGGTAAAGGTGGCGTAGGTAAAAGTACGGTCGCTGCTAATTTAGCGCTTGCGTTAAGACGGCTAGGTAAAAAAGTCGGCATTATTGATGCTGATATTTATGGTTCAAGTATTCCAACCATTTTTGATATGAAAATTCAACTTCCTAAAGCGGATGCGGATGAAAAAATTATTCCCTTCTTAGAACAAGGCATTGAAATCATATCAACAGAATTTTTCATGCAAGAAAACAAACCACTTATGTGGCGAGGACCAATGCTTGGAAAAATGTTAAACCACTTCTTTTATGATGTGGGCTGGAATCCTGATTTAGATTATTTGATTGTTGATTTACCACCAGGTACTGGTGATGTTGCAATGGATATTCAAAAACTTATTCCGGAATGCAAAATGCTAATTGTGACAACACCGCATCCAAGTGCTTCTCATGTTGCCGTAAAGGCTGGCTTTGCAGCTAAAGAACTTAACCATACACTCTTAGGGGTTATCGAGAACATGAGTTATTTAAAACATGGTGAAGAAAAGCTAACTATTTTTGGTGAAAATGGAGGCAAAATTGTAAGTGATCGTTTAGGGACAGACTTAATCGCTCAAATTCCAATTGGACAACCTGCATCTGGTCATCATAGTTTGTTTGAAATGCATGAAGAAATTGGCGTTCATTATTTAGGACTTGCTAATAAAATGATTAAAGAAGTTTAAGGTGCTTTAAGCACCTTT
>JBKHEA010000036.1:0-6431 GCA_046541015.1 Candidatus Izemoplasmataceae bacterium | reverse complement strand
CTTGAGAATTTCCTAATATTGGCGTATCTTCTTCATAAGCTCCTAATAAATCCCATTCAAAATTGAATGAATCTGTGTATTGAGTAGAAGTAGCGTAAGAACTATTGCTTCCGTCTAAGAATGAGAAATCTTGAGTATATTCACTAACTTGAGAACTGTAATAAGTTTCTAGTGTCCCATCTTGTTCAACAATTAAATAGGCTCTAATACTAGTAAATGAACCAGAAAAACTCATAAGGAATTCGTTAGTGGATTCTATAAATGTTCTACCAATGAAAACTTGGTCATTGCTTAAAGTTGATAATACAGTTGCATCATCAGAACGCACCATACCATATTCGACTAATTCATAGCCTGAAGGTAAATAAAATTGCCCTACAAATGATTTATAACCTGATCTAAGTTCTAAATCATTGCTTAAGGTAATAATTGGTTCATCGACAAGCGGTGTAGCTGAATAGGTTGCGGTTAACGTACGATCACTTAATACACTAAAAGTATAGCTCTCATCTTTACTAACGATGATGCCATCTTCTTCCCAACCGTTAAAATATTCACCCGCAGGTGGCGCGTCAGCTACCACAGTTTCAATACTGTTGTAAGTTAAATCAGTACCACCACCAGTTCCATTATTTACTGTGACATCAAAAGTTGTAGAAGCACTAAGTTCATACTTTAATGTATAAACTGTATCTTCTGTAATGCCAGAAAGTGCAGAACCCCATGGTGTTGTTGCGACGTCGTAGTTTGCTTTAGTAGGCATGGTTATGGATGAATTGCTTGTAGGATCAACTGGTGTTTGCCCACTATCTAAAATTTGTGCATCAATCATTTCCCCGTTCGTATCGATAAATAAAGCACCGACTTTATCATCAGGAATCGTAACGGCAATGAGTGTGGTTGTACTTCTAATACTAAATGTATGATCTATAGGTAGATCAGGACGTACAACCCCATTATAAATCCAAAACGCGAATCGTTCACCAGTATCTGGTGTAACGTTTGAGTCAAATGCAACACGGTTTCCATAAGCTAAACCGACAGGTGTTGCAGTATCACAAGTGAACACATCATCAACAACAGTACATAGTTGTACGGTTGTATCAATGTCGCCTGTAAAAGCTTTTGATTCTTTTGAGAATGGAGTTAGGAAGAATAAAAAGCCAAAGCTAATAGCTACAATTAATAATTTTTTCATCTCATTATTCTTCGAAAATCCATTCAGATTGCGCAGCGCCCATGTCTCCACTGGTAGCGATGCTGTCTTCGATTTCGAACTCCACAATCTCAATCGAAGGGGAAGCGTACTTCTTTGTTTCTTTTTCCATTAATCTAAACTCCCTCTCTAGTAATATAGTAAATTTATTATTGTGTCTATCTCCCTGAGTAAACACTTAAATTTTAGCACAGATTTATAGTCGTAATTAATTTGTAATGTTTTTTTTACAATTTTTAACAAAAAAAGATGCCATATTTGACATCTTAAACACCAAGCTGATTATATAAATCAATGGTTTGATCGAGTTCTTTTTTAGACGCTTTGATTTGTTTTAATCTTGTGAAACTGCGTTTTGTTCTTATAAACATTAGTTTAAATAAACGTACACCCCAAAATAATGGCAGTAAGATTTTCGCTTTATAAAGGATTGGATACATTCCTTGCATATCGGATAATTTTGGAAAGACAAGACGTAAAATATACGATAAAGTTCGTTTTTCTTTACGTTTATTGACACTCATTCTCCCAACAAAATTATTAAAATTAGTGCCATGCCCGTGAACCCCTGATTGTAAAATATAATTAGTTACTAAGTTGTAAAAATCATCTTCAAGTGGTGCGTCATCTACAAAATCTTTTAAAAGGTCTAAATCAAAATACGCTTTATTGAGCTTAATCAAATTAAAAAAGAAGGTTTTTGTTTTAGTTTTTTCTAAGTAAGTATTTAGTTTGTTTAAATCCAGTAGTTTTTCATAGTTTGAGACAAATAAGCCAATATCTAAGATACTTCTTAAACCAACCCCACTAGAATGAAAGTGTTTAATTAAATGAACGAGTAAATAGATGAGTTCAAATTCTAATTCTAATCGATAGGTATACTCGTTAACCTTTTTTGCATATAACCAAGCATCTTTAAAAAAGTGATCATATTTTGCATCAATTTCTTTAGTGATTTTTGGATGGACTTCAACTTCTAGTTGATTAGTAAACGTATAAACATCATGAGCACTAGATTGTAAAGTTCTTTTGAACTTAATTGCTTCTAAAACAGGTTTAACTGTTTGAATATTTTTAGCCTCAATTAATAGATCAATATCTCCCATAGAACGCATATAACTTTCAGGGTATAAAGTCTTTAAGTGAGAACCTTTTAAGAAGATATGTTTTATTTTGGCATTGTTAAGTGTATCTTTTAAGCGTTTGATTAAATCAAGTTGTTTGATATCTTTTGCCATATAAGCATAAAAATCTTTTTCAAATGCTTTATAAATGTTTTCAGGAAACGCTTTACTCTCTAATAGACTATAAATCATGCCTGATAAGCCATTTTCATGGCTTAAAATAAAAAATTCTTTAGGATTTTCAATAGATTCATGATAACTTTGTTCATTTAAAACGGCTTTAACAGCATTAAATAATTGGTTTTGAGTCATGACATCACTTCCTAATTAGTTTGAGTAAGAGGCGTCTAAAAGGGCGTAATAATATCCATAGTTTAACCTTAAGCTGATAAAACCAATGATTAGGATTTTTGGTTTTATCAGCTGTTTTTATGCTAATCACTTTTCCAACGATTTGATTCATATAGACTAGCTCTTTTACCCTTAAAGCATCGCCATAAACCGTAAATGGATTCTCACCTTTAACAATACGGTGTAACACCATTTTTTTTGCGTGGTTTTCATACAAGATAATATCATATTTTTTATAACTAGAAGCTTTTTTTATGCTAACTTGTGATTTTTTATCTTTTAAAAAAGGTCGCATACTTGTCCCACTCACTGTAAAAGAGACTGTTTTACCTTCTTCAAGTTCGTTTTTTATAATTGGAAATAGTTCGTCCGAATAGATACTTGTTTTCATAAAGGCTCCTTTAAAAAGATTCAATTTATTATAGCATAATTCATTCATCTATGAATCATGCATTTACATAAAGCGTTTATGTGCTAAAATAAAGAAGACTAAAGTGAGGTGGCTTAAATGAACCACAAAGTTATCAGAAAATGGTTAAAAGATAATCATGCTTATTTAAAACGTCCCATCATTTTGTTGGTGATTTTTAGTAGTATTTTAAGTTTAACAGCCGTACTTTTTGCCTATTTATCCAAACTAGTAGTGGATGCTGCACAGTTTAATGACCGAAGTTTATTTATTCAAGCGAGCCTATTTTTAATATTGCTTTTACTATTTCAAGTTTTATTTAAAACCTTAAATAGTTACTTAAACGCCTTTTATAAAGCTAAGGCAGTAAAAAACCTTAAGGCTAAAATTTATCAGAACATGATAAGAAAACGCTATGATGTGATTAGTCACTATCATACGGGTGAACTTATGAACTATTTAGATAGTGATGCTTTAAGAATTAGTGAAGGCATCATCACTATCATTCCTAGATTTTTCTTTTTAATCTTAAGGTTTATCTTTGCGTTTATCTTATTATTAGTGATTGATTATATTTTTGCGAGTGTCATGATTATTTTTGGAATCCTATTACTTTTTGCGAGTAAACTTGTACGCAAAGAAATGAAAAAACGTCACCACTTAACCCAAGAAAAAGAAGCTTTGTTAAGAAGTTACACCCAAGAAAGTTTAGAACATATTATGTTAATTAAATCCTTTCAAGCCGAAGATTATTCAAGTTATAAACTTGAAGAAAATCAGTTTGCCTATATGAAAGCATATCTTTTAAAACAGCGTTTAGGGGTTATTGCAACATCCCTATTACAAGGATTATTTACATTTGGGTATGTGGTTGCCTTAATTTATGGGGCACATCAAATTGGTGCTAATGCACTAACATTTGGGAGTTTAATTGCAATTATTCAACTGGTTGAGTTTATGCAATCACCATTTAGTGGCCTAAGTGCGCTAATGCCTGCTTATTATGGCATGCTTGCATCAAGTGAACGCCTCATGAAGTTTGAAGAAGGCCTTGTTGAAAAAAACGTTACTGAAATGGTTAATGACTTTGATGAAATTACCTTTAAGGATGTAGATTTTTCTTATGATAAGCAACCCGTTTTAAAAGCTTTTAACACAACGATTAATCCTCAAGATTTTATTCATATTAAAGGGGTAAGTGGGATAGGTAAAACGACGCTTTTTAAACTATTACTAGGACTTATTATCCCACAAAAAGGAACTATTGCAGTTAAAACTAATGATCAAGTAATTAATATTAGCGAAGAAACAAGAAGTTTATTTACCTATGTCCCTCAAGGACTCATGATTCTTTCAGGAACCATTAAAGATAATATTTTATTTAATCAAACCAATATTTCCGAAGAAGCGTTAATTAAAGCAACAAAAGTTGCTGAAATTTATGAAGATATTATGGCTTTACCAAAAGGCTTTGACACGGTGGTTAAAGAACGTGGGCAAGGCTTAAGTGAAGGCCAATTGCAACGCCTTGCGATTGCAAGAGCGTTAATTAAAGAAGCCAAAATACTCTTGTTAGATGAAATAACTAGTGCCTTAGATGAACAAACTGAGCTAAAAGTATTAAAAAACATAAAAGCACTAACTGATAAAACTTGTTTAATCATATCGCATAGAAGTTTATCTAATGAACTAATCACAAAAACGATTACCTTAAATGAAGGGAAACGCTAATATGCCTAATTATAAGATTGCTGGAATGATTCTTAATTTTGACTATTTAACCCCAAACTATTTAAAAGATAATATAGAAAAATATGAAGTTGATGATTCTAATTATGACTTAAAAATAACATCAACGATAAAGGCACAAATTTTACCTGTGAATAATAAACCAAGATTCATTAATAAAACACGCGCTATCTATGATTTAGAGGATGAATTTATCCAAGATATTTTTAAAGATAGTAAAATTATTGAGCGTTATCGGATTGATAAAACTTTTAAAGAAGTTTCAATGGAATACACGAAAGAATTAGGGGATGCCTTAAGTGAACATGAATATGTCATGGCAGGATTACTATTTATTGAAATGTTGCTTTATCATAAAAAAGTCGCACTTCATGCTTCAGGAATTCTTTATAATGGTCATGGTATACTGTTTTCTGCCCCATCAAAAACTGGGAAAACGACCCATACAAACTTATGGAAAGAAGTAGAAGAAGATATCCTTATCATTAATGATGATAAACCAATTATCTACCAAGAAGAGGGCTCGTTTGTTGTTTCAGGATCACCTTTTTCTGGAAAAACTAAAGAAAATAGTAATATCACAGCCCCATTAAAAGCCATCATTTTCTTAAAACAGGGAAAAGAAAATAAAATTATACCATTAAATGATGTAGAAAAAATTAATCATATCATGCGTAACATTTTAAGACCAACAACAAAAACTTTACTAGATTCATCTTTAGATGTCATCGAAAATCTAGTCGAGACTATACCTATGGTATTATATGAAACAACTAAAGAGCTTTCTAGTGTTACAGTGATTAAAAATTATATTAAGGAGTTAGATCATGAAAATTAAAGACACATTTGTATTAAGAACCGTTGCAAAACAACACATTATTTTTCCAACCGGGAATGAAGCGATTAATTTTAGCGGACTTATGCGATTAAATGAAACTGGAAAAGCGTTGTTTGATTATCTAAAAACCAACCGAAGTTATGAAGAACTTGTTGATTATCTAATAAGTGCGTATGACATTGATCAAGAACGAGCTGAAAAAGACGTCGATAATTTTATTAAAGAGTTAGATGCATTAGATATAATAGAATAAAAAAATTCAAACAAGATGTTTGAATTTTTTTATTCACCATAATAATAGTAACCCGTTTGATAACGATAATCGTTTTGTTTAACACGGGTCAAAATCCCCCCAACAATATTTGCGCCATTTAGCTTTAACGTTTTAATCATTTCATCAACTAAAGGTTTTTTGGTACTTCTACTCGCAACAACGACAATCGTACCATCACTAAAGCGAGAAATAATTGATGCATCCGCAACTGCGGCCATTGGTGGACAATCAATAATGATTTTTTCATAATCATTTTTCAAGTCTTCAATAAGCGTAGTTAGGGATTTACTTAGTAAGAATTCTGCAGGGAAGGGCATCTTTTCTCCGGCAGGTAAAATGTGTAAGTAGTCGGTATGCTTATAAACTGCATGTTCTTTCTTTACGTTTTTAGTAATCATTTGACTTAGTCCAACGGAGTTTGAAATATTAAACGCACGATGGATTTTTGGTTTTCTAAGATCCATATCAAC
>JBKHEA010000035.1:0-6882 GCA_046541015.1 Candidatus Izemoplasmataceae bacterium | reverse complement strand
GATGACCCTCTTTTGGAACAATACAGATGAATTTGAATGGCTCTTTACCAGCGTTTTTAAATTGATGTAAAGTATTTTTAGGCACATAGGCATGGCTTCCAGCCTTCACAGGATGTTCAACCCCATCAATCATTAAAATGCCTTCGCCTTCAACCATGTAATTTATATGCGGCCACGGGTGTTCATGAAGTGGAGTAAACCCACCTTCTTTAACACTCACAAGACGCATAACATAATCAAGCCATCCTTCATGTTCACCAATAAGTACTGCCATTGATGCCTCATGGCTTAATGGATGGATAATTTCATTAAACACTAAATCGTTTTTATCTTTTACCATATTTTAACCTCCTTACTACAAGCTTATTTTACCACAAAGTATAAAAAGATTTGACAATAGCTAACGAATTAAGTAGGCTTAAACTATATAGGGGGTCTATAATGAAAAAAATACGCAATAACACCATCACGATTATTTTATTGATACTTTTTATCATTTTAATTAGTTATGTATTAAAGGATTTTTTAGACGAACGTTTTGCTCAAATGATTACACTATCTACTGCAGTTTTTGGTGTAATCGCAGTCATTTATCAACTCAATAAAGATCACAAAATTACAAACGCAGAATTTATTTACAATTTAAACAACACCTTTTCAGAAAACGAAGACATTGATTATATCTATAAAAAACTTAAAAAAATAAGAGATCATTTAGAAAGTCACCTTACAGAAGATGATGGAAGGCTCATGGGTGATTACATCATGTTTTTTGAAATCATGGATTATTTAGTCACAGAAAAAATGATTGCGATTGATATGGTAGATGAGATCTTTGCGAATAAGTTTTTCTTATTTATCAATAATTTAGATGTCCAAAATTATCAACTTAAGTATACTGAAATTAATATGCCAATCATTAGGCTATATACAAAATGGGTAAATTATCGTATTAAAAAATATGGCTCTATCGATAAAGCTGAACTCTATAGTAAAGATAGTTTTTCAAAGTATAATGATTACTTTTATTGGGAAGATGATGTTTTAAAGTTTAATGAAGAAAAAAGACATATAGGCTATTAAAATAAGGTGGCATGCCACCTTATTTTTTATGGGAGAAATAGCGTTTTTCTAAATTGACGTATGCATCACTTCACCCATAGTATATATAAAATAAAGGAATAAATATTGTAAATATTGATTAAAAATAGTATAAATAGATTAGGTGATGATATGAAATATTTTGAAGGCGATCCTTTACTGTTTGATGCAGCTTATATTAAAGCAGTTAAAGAATCAAACAAGCGGTATTTAAAAAAAAGTATCGACAAGCGTTATCAAGATGCCTATTTTGACCATACTAAAATTGGCTTATTTATGTTACTTGGTTTATTAACGAATGCCTTAACTGATAAAGGCATCACTAAAACAGCGGTTCATCCTTTTTATAATGATTACTATAATAAAATATTTAACGCTAATAGTCTTTCTACTTTAAAAACCATTGAAATCAATCTTACAAGTGATTTTAGTAAGCGATTTAATGAAGACCAATTAAAAACTTCTAATCCTCTTGTTGACAAACTTTTAAGTTATATTCATCTACATCTAGAAGATAAAATTGAGCTAAAAACAATGGCGGATAAACTATCGTATTCAGAAAGTCATATTAAAAAACGTTTTAAAGAAACGATGAATGAACCGATTACAAGCTATATCACACGTGCTAAAATAGAGTATAGTAAAACCTTATTAACGATGGCATTAAGTGTTTCTGAAGTAGCGAGTATTTTACATTTTTATGATGCGGCACATTATATTAAAACGTTTAAAAAATATTATAGTTTCACCCCAAAACAGTTTCAATTAGGAGGATGCCATGAATAAATTTAGTTTAAACTTAAGACGGTTAAGACAAGAAGAAGGGCTTACCCAAAAAGCACTTGCGCATCAGTTAAATGTATCTAATTCAACCATTAGCAACTGGGAAAATGGTACAAGTGAACCAGACATTACCATGCTTAAAACGATGGCTGAGTTTTTTAATATTACAGTAGATCAGTTACTAGGTGAAGTATATAAAATAAGTGCACTAAAATCAAGTAAAGAAGTCGTTAGAATTTTAGCGTTTAACCCGCGTAAAGATCAAACCTTTTTATTGTTAAATGGCTTTTTTATCTTTGTTTTATTGATTGCCTATTTTTTCCCCCATCAAGTAATCTTAGGGTTTTTCTTTCTTTCACTTATTCTTTTAATCATTTATAGTTTAAGTTTTATCATAAAAAAACCCTCACAACGTTACATTGAAGGTGAACTTGAAACACATGAGACTTTAGTTTATGAAAGAAACATTAAAGGAAAAGATAAACTATTAGGGTTATCACTTGGTAAGTTTATTTTTAGTTTTGTGACGATTATTTATGGGTATATCTTAATAATGGATAGCTATAATTCAGATTCACAAGATCACCTCTTATTAGGTGCAATTATGTTTTTGTTGATTATAAGTTATTTACTTTTATTTATCTTTGTCTATCCACTTTTTATGAATAAAAACGACTTAGATTACGAGAAGGCACCCCTTGGGTTTAACTTATGGGTATTAAATCTTATTACCCTTACAGATTTCTTGATTTTACTCATTCCTAGTATAGCGTTTATCTTTTACCCAATCACACTTTTTGATTTAGCCTTCCCGCTTCAATTTGTGCCACTTATTTTAATGGGTAATTATAGTGTCTCTTATTTATATAAACAAAGCTTTTATGATTACTTTAAGGATTATAAATTATTAAAATTAAATACGAAAACGCACATAAAAAAACCATTTTAGATTATAAGAATCATGGATTTTTTGGCAATTACTTAAAAGCCAATAGTTTTTCTTCTTGGTTTATGCTTGAATAAAGCCATTAGGAGGTTAGTCCATGATGACTTTAGGTTTGTTTGATCTTTTTTGGGTTTTTCTTATACCACTATTTTTTATGATTGTTTTATTAAGCACGACCTTATTTCAATCTAAAAAAGATTTCAAACATAGCGGATTAGGGTTAGGGATAATCATTTTGATAGGGGCATTTATTGGTTTAGTCATGGTTTATACTAACCTCCTTGCCCCTATCGTTTCAATATTATTAGTAATCTATGCAATGATTTTGATTAAAACCACTTAAAAAGCCCTAAATCAGGGCTTTTTTAATTATAAAACTAGTATCTTTTTAAGTTTAACCATTATCTTGCGTCAATGCCTAAACCTTTACTTTCTTACTTTTAAATCGATAGGAACTAGTAACATTAGAAAGTAAATCATAGCCATGCTTAAGCGTATAGATAATGCTTGAGGATGAAAGATTAACCTTGATAAATCATCTGGGTCAATCTGATAAAAGGTATTTGTATAAATGACTGAGTCTTCTTCATGCTGAATCGATTCTATCATGATGTAAAGAGTTTCTTCAATATAGAAAAGATCATCAAAGCCTTCTACATGATTAAACATTGCGTTTCCATTATAGTTAATATGTTCTAAACGATTTTCATTAGACATTTGGGCGGGATTTTTTTGATAAGTAAAAATGGCGTCATCAATCAGTAGTAAATTATGGTCATCTTCTATCTTTTTAATCCTTTCACCTAAACACTCAGGATAAAATTCAATATAGTGCTCGATGTTTGTGACGCAAGTAAAGTGCTTATCTAAATCAAAGCCAACCCGACTATTACTATAAGGGATAGCTGTATGTAAATGGTGATTGACAAAGAGTTGGTCATTATGGGTAAAGATTAGATGTTGAGTATTTATGTGTAAGATGCGTGAAGGCGTGTAATTAATATTTGAGGCTATAAAGCGATCTAATGCCCAAATATATTCGCCATGGTTTGTCGTATAATACATTTCATCTTGATAGCGAAAAAAGACAATACTTTTTGGACTGTGAAGACTTTTAAGATTAACCATAGTATCTATATAAATAAATTCATCGTTACTTTGCATATATAGGTCATATCGAGCATAATCATCTATAGTTAAATCATTTTGATTGTCACTCAAGACAGTTTTATAAATTGTTTCATCCATCACAAAATACTCAGTTAGCTCATCTTTTATAAGGGTTTGGACTAAATGAAGATTTTCATCATAAACCGTAAAATCTTTACTATCAACATATAAGAAAGATCCATCAGTAAAGTAATAAGGTTTATAATTTTCATGACTGATTGTATGGGATTTGCCTAAATTAGCTTTTGTATCATGAAGGGGTTCAAACCATATATTTTCTATGATTAAAGCATGAGTGAGCCCGATAAGTAAAAGAAAACTAAAAGCCAAACTGAGTATAACTAAATGACTACTTTTGAGCTGATTAAACAGTTTTTGATTTAGCCATAATCCGATTAAAATCAAACTATAAACGATAAAGTAGGCAAGTAAAATAGATTCAATACCTATTGTATAAAATAGCGTGATTGCTAAAAGGGTTATATAAAATGTCACAACAACTGCATTCGTTGAATGAACAGATGTACTCAAATAATTAAACCGTCTTAAAGATAAATGTACAATACTACTTAAAATGCTGACAATAGCTAAAAACACTAAGTAACTAACTGAGACAACAAGATGATAAACGATAAGCATGACAACTAAGTTTACCGTTGATACAATCATGATCAACTGACTGATATCATAAATTGTCCCGACCCATAAAGCATAGTCTAACTGATTAGTTTTTTTAAAGGTAATCTCTTTTTTAATCATTATGATTATCCCAGTGAATATTACTAAAGCATTTAAAGATAAACTAATAAAATATAAGTTATGAAACTGATTAAATAAAAATCCAAACAGTGCATAAACCATTATTTGCATGATTAAAATCATGCCTACATCCTTAAATTTAATCGCGTAAGGTACAGCCCTTTTTTTACGCAAATCAAAAATTTCTTTGTAGTTTTCTACAAAGCGCATTAAAAAATTCATCGTTTCCTCCTTTTAAAATAAATGGTTGAGAAAAAGAACCGTTTATTTTAAATACGGAAGATACAAAGCTTTAAATATTCGTTTTCTTTATTAGGCAAATGATTAATATAGTGAATAATTAATTTAGGGGTTGTATCAATATTTAAAACAATTTTTTGTTTAATTAATTGAATAAGTTTCAAATGTAAAAGGTGCATAATCTCAATGAAGAGTAGACTATTTAAAAATAGTAGATGAACAAGTAGGGTACTAATGACGGTAAAACTTAATACAGGAGCTACTTGATAAAGTGAAAGACTATGATTAAAAAAGGTAGAAAAAACCACCATACTAAAAGCAGTTAATAAAACCCATTTAAAACTTTCAATGATTAAAAGTTCGCCATCTGAATTCCATGGTTTTTTTAACATGGTCTCACCTTCTTACCTTTATTATATGAAAAAATAAAAGTAAATTCTATTATTATTTTTTTATCACTAACCGTTTAAGTAAGTTTTCTTTGATGATTTTATAGGCATTTAGTTCATCTTGAGATTTCTTATTATAATGCGTCATTAACATTTTAAGTCTTGGATTGGATTTTATCATAGTTTTATGAGACTCAATAAACAGGTAAAATAAGGCTTCATAAATCGTTTCCCACTCACCTTTTTTAACCCCCATTTTAAGCAGATAATTTGCGCTACTAAAATACGGTTTTGTGATCATTAAATCCCCACTTGCATATTGGCTCATACCATAAACATTTGGTACCATTACCCAGTCATATGCATCAATATGCATGGCCATAAAGTATTTGTAAACTTCATTAGGATCAACATGGCACATCATCATTGTATTCCCAAGAACCATTAAGCGTTCGATGTGGTGTGAGTAACTTGTATGAATGAGCTTTTCGATAACATAATCAAGAATAGGGATATTAGTCGTTGCTTGAAGCCAAGCATCACTTAACTTATAATGATGGTTTAAAACATTCATCTTGCGCATGGTGTTGCCTTTTAGGTGATAAACGGCACGAATGTATTCTCGCCAACCAATGATTTGCCTAATAAAGCCTTCTTTAGATTCAATAGGAGCATGCGTTTTTAAGGCAGCGTTAACGATATCTAAAGGATTTAATAGACCAATGTTTAAACTGCTAGATAAGTTAGAATGAAATAAGTAAGGATCTATTTCACTTAAGGCATCTTGGTAGGGTCCGAAGTGATTAAACTTATGAGTAAAGAAAAAAGTCATTTGTTTTAATGCTTCCATTTTAGAAGTGGGATGATTAAAAGTAGAACTTAAGCCAGGATTATTTGGGAAAGTTTGATCGACCCATTCTTGTGCTTTTTTACTATAAGCATTGTTAAACGTTAAAGGTGCTTGAACCTTAATATCTTTAGGCAGTTTTTTTCGGTTATCTGAATCAAAACTATATTTGCCCCCAACAGGTTTAGATTCTTCCATAAGAATGTTTAAGCGCCTGCGCTGAAAGGTGTAAAAATCATACATATAAAATTTATTTTTACTAAAGTAGTCTTCAATCATAGCCCTTGTTGTTAAAAAATTTGGGCTTTCAATCAAGGTTATATTAAAAGCTTTGTAGCGATCTAATACTACGTGATTAATCGGGTCAAACATATAAACCTTATCATACTTATTTAAGGTAGCATGTAAGGTGGCTTCTTTAACAGGATATTCTAAATAAGTCTTATTTTGATTTAAGGTATCATAGTAGTGTTTAAGTGATGCACGATGCAAGATAAGTTTATGTTTATGATACTTTATCTCATCATTAAAATAGTGATTATCTTCTATAATGATATAATCAACATTTTTATCTTTTTCTATAAATAATTGATTGGGTAAAACGATGAGTGCATGCATAAAACCACCTGAATTTCATTATATTTGTT
>JBKHEA010000034.1:0-7683 GCA_046541015.1 Candidatus Izemoplasmataceae bacterium | reverse complement strand
AACTATCACCTTTAATCTCCTTATATTTATTAACAATGAAACTAGCAACATGGATGCCTTTTGTCCCTCTTCCGAAACCTTGGTCCATTTTGTTCTTTCTTGCAATCTCTGGTGTAACTTGAGTTCCCCCAGCAAGTAGTATTAGTTTATCTCGAACACCCTTTTCAACGGCATAATTATGGAGTTTTTCCATGCTTTTATAGTGAATATCATCATGTGATATGATTGTTGACATCATAATACACTGCGCATCCATTTCTATAGCAGCATCAATAAATTTTTCAATTGGAACACTAGTACCTAAATAAGTGTATTTAATTCCATACTTTTCTATACCGCCATGTTTTATGTCTAGTACTTCTCTAATGCCAACACTATGTTCATCACTACCTGCTGTACCTGCAATGACTTTTATTGGATTATGTTTTACAAATGCAATAATCTCTTCTTCACTCATTGTTTCAATATCTTTAGGAATGACGAGTTCATCAATATTGATATCGAAATCAACTTTGCCTTTCACTTGAATCCTTGTCCCTTCTGATGGGTGAAGGATTTCTTTGTGAATTACTTCTACATCTTGTAAGTTCATTCTTTTTGCTGCTACAATTGCAGCTTCAGTAGCAATTTTAATTGAAGTTGGAAAAAATAAATCTAGTGTCACAACACCATCTCCAAGCCATTCAACTTCTGGTTTTATTAGATTACTGTTACGATATTTTTCTGTTTCTTCTAGTCGTAAATAAACATTATCCGTTTCATCTAGCTCATCAATAAAAACGATTTTATCTGGATTCTCAAAGGTGCAGCCGTTAATAAGTTTAGATGGCTCATCTACAAAATCTTTATTATATTGAGCAATATTATTATAACCATAGTGTGCAGTGACCGGAGCCATGTAATCTTTGTCACGCTTTATTACTGTGTTGCTACCAACACCCCCATCAATGTCTCTTGATATTCCATCAGCATTTCTTTGAGGATACTCCCCACTATCGACAAACATGCCCTCTTGAACGGCATTAAAATAACCGCCCATTTCAATGATTTCTTCCATCATTAAAATGGCACGCTCTTGAATTTCTCGTTTTTTATTGTACAAATAACCAGTGTTTTTTAATTCAACCATACTTAATAAATCATCCATACCTACTAAAGCTTGTTTAGCAGTATCTAATGCCTCAATGTTATAGATATGCCAAGGTACATTTCTACCCTCATCAGGAGTAATCGTACTTTGAATATCAGCACTAGTTAATCTTGATATAAGTAAGTTTAAAACATGCGTAACTGTCGCTTCTCTTGTTGAAGAATCCATATACTTTGTGTTCATTTGTGCACGCATTTTATACTTGTCAAAGAACTCTCTTAGTGCGACTGCATAAGGTAAATTAAGCTTTAAATCTGGACTAGGTGGCGCTGCAGGTGGTACAGTAGATAAACATATATTATCCGGTCTAATTCCAACCTTTTCACTGAACACAGAATTTATAGCATGTTGCACTAATAATTCAGGCATTACTTTCCATGCATCTCTAGCCGTTGCATTTGCATTGTGTGCACCATCTATTTGAGCAATATTTGCATAAGCTAATACTTTTTTACTTTCTGCTGCATCAACAAAACTTCGCACCATATTAATATTCCTATAAAGAATATTGTACTGAGGATCTTGATGTGCTCCATTAACACCCTCTTCTGCAAATAGCACTGCCATCTCAGGACCCGCTACACCTGATACATAAGAATGATAATTAATTGGTCTTCCCACTTCTTCTTCTATGATATCTAATGCTCTTCTTTGTGCCCTAATTTGTTTTCTTGTGACAGGTATTCCACCGATACCTTGAGGGGTCCCTTCTAATAATCCATCAAAATGAGATTGTCCAGCCGTTCTAATGACCATGATATGATCAGCACCGTGATAGGCGGCCATTCTCATTCGTCTGATGTCATCTTCAAATCTTCCTGAAGCAATTTCTGTCGTGATAACACAGTCAGGTTGTGGATCAATATTATTTAACGATGCTGAACTAGGCAAGGCTACATATTGTTTTAAACTTGGACTAGCTTGTTTATAGGTAAATTTATTAAGTTTTATTTCTTTTGCATCGCGCCATACCCATCCACGTTTATTGGTTCTATACTTGTCAAGATCATTTAATATATTGTAGATATTCAGTTTTTCATTTGGCTTTAAATTTATACTCATTTCTTAAACATCTCCAATATATAATCTGCGCCGTTTTCATTTATAATACTGTTTGTTGCTTGTTGGAGATCCATGCTTTTTTCTTTCATCAATTTATAAACACAGTGTCCAGCACCTTTTCTAAGTAAATTCAACTCATTCAATTTGTCGACTACAGCCTTAGAATCTATACTTGATAGTCCCATTCTTAACAACACACTTCGCTCAATAGACTTTGTTGTATGTGTATAGCTAAGTTCTAATAATGGATTTACAATTTTCTCAGCAAGCTCATAGAAATAATTCTTAAGTTCGCTATCATTCATATTCTTTAAATGTTTACTTCGATTTAAATAATCATCCTGTCTTTCTTTCATGGCTGACCTCCTTTATATATCGCTCAATAATTGTATCCAAAGCCTCAGATGTTAAGTTTAATTCTTGCATTAAGTAGTCTTTATCTTCATCGCTAAATTCTAGCGGATTAATTGATTTGTTGTTTATTTTTTCTCTTTTTATTTGATTTTTTAAATAAGAAATTCTTAATTTATCTAAATCAAGTTCTTTAATGTCAATACCTGCAGCAGATTTTGGAAAAACAATATTCTTACCAGGTTGTTCAGTGTTCACATCTCCAAAAATTAGCTCAATACCGTTTTTCTTTGCAAACGATAATTGTGGTTGATGATGTTTACCAGCCCCAGTATATTCACTTTCTTGAACTACAATGATTTCATCTTCTTTCATCGTTTGGGCTAATTTAAAAGCAACCGCAAGACTTGTATTTCCTGCTGGACCTCGCTCTAATCCTTCTAAAACTGCTAAAGCTTCGGTAATAAAAAAGACACTTCCTTGGTTAACTGTATAGTACTTGTCGATGTATCTTAATGGTCTAGCGGCACTTCTTGGTACATCGCTACGATCTGGATAAGTCGTAAATGGTATACCAAACCCTGTATGTCCAGTGGTAAATGATTTTTTATTAAAGTCCATATCACTAGCCATGTGTAAACCTTTTAAATCTACGCTCGCAGCAATAATTTTGGTAGCTCCTGCACCAACTTTTTTTAATCCTCTTGCAGTCCCTGTAAGATTACCGCCACCTGCATTAGTACAAACAACTACTTCAGGAAACTTATTATATTTCTCTTTAATTTCATTACCAATTTCATAACCTAACGTTTCAATTCCCATAACACCATAGGGAGAATACAACGATGCATTAAAATAACCAGTTTCATCTAGTAATTTTAAAAACGTATAAAATAATTCGGGTCCAACACTTAATTGCACAACTTCTGCTCCATATGCTTCGCAAGCACGTGCTTTTTCTATAATTTCTGGTTGTGCCTTGTTATTAGAATCAAAAGCTTCTTGTACTATAATGCATTTCAGCCCATTTCTCGCAGCTAAAGCAGCAACCGCAGCCCCATAATTTCCACTCGTTGCTGCAATAACACCTTTATAACCAAGTTGTTTCGCTTGATAAATACTAATGGCTGCTCTCCTTGCTTTAAATGATCCACTAAGATTTTGAGCTTCATCCTTTAAAAAGATTCTTGCTCCAAAGCCTTTTGCTGAAAATTTTCTAGCATATAATGTTAAGTTTTTTAATTCTATTAGTGGTGTGTTTCCTACTAAAGCTTCATTTTGAATTTGTTTTATTTTAATCAAATCTAATCCTGAATCTTGCATAAGAGCCTCATAATCAAATCCCAGTCCCTTATACTCAAATCTATTGTAATCAATTGACACACTATTTTTAATGATATCAGATTTTTTATTTACTATATCCTTTATATTATAAGTCACTAAGATCACCCCACATTTCCTTTAGGATTATCTCTCTAACTGAAGACAACTCCTCAACAAAATCACCAAAATCATGTTTGTATCTTGGCTCTACTTCTTTTAACTCACCTTTTACAACTCTACCTGTTATGGTGATTATTTTAGTTTCTTCAAACAATTCTGATTCATCAACCAACCTACCTTTAACCCACATTTTTAAAGGTACTTTCTGTGTTTCGTTCGGTACATTTTCTTCTCTACTACCTGGTAGTAGTAAGTGTTTTCTTATTCTTACATATTTACCTTTGTTGATTAGCATAATAATCATCCTTTAACAACAAAATTTATGGATTTCACACACGTAATTATAATATCATAAAAACCCTTACATTGTACACCCTATTGACTAATTAACAAAAAAGAGGTATTTTCAACCTCTTAATTTACTTATTATAAAATTGTAAACCCAAAATCATTCTAGTAATTCTCTCATATCACCCAATATTGCTCTTGGTACTGGCAAATCAATCATGGTTTTTAATCCTGGTTTAGCATTTAATACATGGGGAATCATATTTACACACATGGCAATAGTTCCAACACCCCCATCAATTTCAGGTGTTATAGTCATGTTTACTTCTGGATTGCCTTTTATTTTAATGTAATCTCCAGTTTCAATCCCTACCGACTCTGGTTCAATTTGTTGAGGATGGCTCATATTAATAAATAAATCATTGTCAACAAATCCTTGAGCTGTCATGTTAATGCCCGCTAAGTTACCCGGTTCAACTTCAGTATACTTACTCTTCCTAGAGTTTTCGGATATAATAGGTTTCATTTGTTGTTCGAACTTAGTGATATTGATACCTAATGCTTTTGCAATCATATTAATACTTTCTTTAAAACCAACATGACCTGCAAGACTGTTATTTTTTATTCGATTGTTATATTCGGATAAAGATATGCCCACACCTTGCTCTTCCATAACCGTTGGACCAAATGGACTTAGACTGTTAATCCTACTAACATCAATCTCTTTAACATCTCTCATCACACCAGTTAATGCAATCACTAGCAAATCCATTACAAAACCAGGGTTAATCCCTGTTCCTAAAACACTAACCCCATTCTTTTTAGCTAGTTCATCAATGTTTAAGCTTAATTCGGGTTCACTAGCATAAGGAAATGCCATTTCTTCAGCGGTACTAATAACATTGATTTTATTGTTTACTAGTTTAGCGATTTTTTCATATGTCTTCGATGTAAATGAATCCGTTGCCACCAAGGCAATATCTGGATTGGTTTCTTTTATAATACTATCGATATCATCGCTTATATTAATTGATTTATGTTTATTATTGGTATCTATAAAGTTTTTAAAATCATTACCAACATAATTCGGATCTAAATCACAAATACCTACAATTTCAACGCCTCTTTTCTCGAGCAGCATTTCAGTAATGCCTTTACCCATTGCTCCGAAACCCCATACTATCACTTTAATTGTATCCATATTGAATTTAACCTCCTTAGATTTGACAAATAAATCATATCATAAAAGCCCTTACATTGTAAGTCTAAAATAAAAAAGACCCGATAAAAAGGCATTTAATTAATACGAGCACATTAAAAAAGACACATTAAATCTATAATGTGTCTTTTGTATAACTTAATAATATGTAGAAGAATCAGCATGATTAAACACTGGTTTATAAGTTTTTATTGAAACTTATTTTCGATATAGAAATAAATCCATTTCTTAGTGCATATACATCGGTATCTTTTGGAATTTCTTGTGGAATAACATTTCTTTTATGAATGAACATATCATTTTCGATTTTACCTTCTAAGAGCATTTTAACATAAAATAATCTAGTCATTTTTATTGGTCTTTCGTCTTTGAAAACTTCTTTAGGAAAATTTACATTAAGAATATAATCGTTGCTAAGTAATTGATTTTTGATAATGTACAAAAATGTTGTTTCAAAGTATTTCTTCATATTATCCATTCCGGTATAATCAGCGGAAAATGCTACTGCCTTAAACCCATGATAAGAAGCTTGTAAAGCAGCACCAACAGTTCCAGAGTAAATCGTGTCAATACCAATATTATACCCTTTATTTATACCTGATATAACAATATCAGGCTTGAAGTCCAGCCCAAATAGAGCAAATGTAACACAGTCAGCTGGCGTTCCAATTACTGCGTATTCATAATTTGAAATCTTTTGGAATTTAATACCCGCTATTGAAATTGAGACGCTCTTACCTGATTGTTCTTCTAATGGAGCAACAACCAATACTTTTCCATATTTACTTAATACTTCTTTTGCATATTTCAATCGATCTGATTGAATGCCATCATCATTAACTAGTAATATATTATAGTTCATATAGTTCACTCCAATAAATAAGAAATTAGATACTCACAAAAATGTTCAACATTAGCGTTATTATATTTTATGTTTTTTTCTATCGCTATCTTATTATCATATTCAGGCATCATAATAAATGCATATGTATATACATTATAGCAATCAGATAAGTAATTTTTAATTAATTCTTTGTAAATTATTAATTCAAGTTCTTTTTTTTGCCAAGCATTTGACATGTTTGGAAAGTGATCAGACAATCTAAATTCAACTAATAATATATTGTTTTTGTGAACAAAAATATAGTCAACTCTTCTTGCTTTTGATAAACGAATTAAATACTCTTGATACAGAGTAATTTTACCAATTTTATCGTAATTAAGTTCTTTGTTTAACTTAAGAATGATTCTTTTCAAAATTTCATATGAATCTAACCAAGAAACTATCTCGGCAATTGAAACAGATCTTCTAAATAATTTTTTCTCATTGAAAATGTTTTTTAGTTTTAAAGTATAGGGTCTGTCATTAATCATGTTGCCACGTTTATTTAATAGCCCTGTTTGCAATGTCCAGTTGTTGTATAAACGTAATCCTTTATAAAAATCAATAAACGAACCAAGCTCTTGAAAACTTATCATACTTTCTTTTTCAAACATTAAATCACCTCTATTAATATATACTGCTAAGAGAGGTTATTTACTATATTTTAAGTAAAAATAAATAATGTAATAACAAATAATAATACAGGTGGGTTAAAATCAAAAATATGTTTACATATGATTTGAAATCCGGATATAAAAAAAGCCACTAAATGGCTAAATTGTGCGATGATGGTGGCTCAGGGCGGAATCGAACCGCCGACACACGGATTTTCAGTCCGTTGCTCTACCAACTGAGCTACCGAGCCAAAAAAATGGCGGTCCCGACGAGACTCGAACTCGCGATCTCCTGAGTGACAGTCAGGCATGTTAACCGCTACACCACGGGACCAATTGGTTGCGGGGGAAGGATTTGAACCTACGACCTTCGGGTTATGAGCCCGACGAGCTACCAGACTGCTCCACCCCGCGATTTATTTACTGCTGAATAATTATAACAACTTAAGATTAAAATGTCAATGGCGGAGGAAGAGGGATTCGAACCCCCGCGGCGCTTTCACACCCTGTCGGTTTTCAAGACCGATCCCTTCAGCCAGACTTGGGTATTCCTCCGATTAAATTAGTTGGTGGACCCGGCAGGACTCGAACCTGCGACCAACCGGTTATGAGCCGGTGGCTCTGACCAGCTGAGCTACGGGTCCATACATGGTAGCGGCGAAGGGATTCGAAC
>JBKHEA010000033.1:0-7694 GCA_046541015.1 Candidatus Izemoplasmataceae bacterium | reverse complement strand
ATATTCTTTTTAACTTACATTTTGGGTAAGTTTTTTTTATTTTTAGGGGATAAAAGCAATATTAAATATATCTTTGATCATGCTAAGTATAATATAATGGTTTCCTACTAGCTAAGCATAAAGAACATTGGCGTTGAGCGTTCACACTATAATGATCATATTTTATAAGCAAGAATAGGAGAATTTATGGATAGAGCAACAAAACTACTAGGGATTATTAGTACCCTTTTAAAAGGGTTACTGATCGTAGTATTTGTTCAAACCATCATGTCATCACCAAGTTCTTCAGATGGCTTTGCTGATCTTGATTTTTTCTTGAGTATGTTTTTATTTCTTTTACCATGATTATCTTAAGTATCTCTTTTTGATTATTGGACTCAAATTTAAATTTAAATCGATGAATTTTTATCTAATTACTCATGGCGCACTCATTCTTACAAGTATCATTTTATTTATTGCAAGTCTATTTTAAACAAAAGTTTGTGCCATATAGCACAAACTTTTTTTGTAGGTTAATTAAGTTCTCTTGAACGATACACTAATCCCCTTTTTTTCTTCGAGTCTATTTGGTAAACTAAACATGAATAGGAGGGGTACTATGAAAACATGTTTTAGCCGCTTGATAGCTATCACTTTAATTGGAATTAGTGTCTTAGTTAGTCTAACAGGGGTTAAGGCTAACTCTGGACCACCGGTTAATTTAGTACTTACGATTGAACATGATTTAAATGAGTATTACATGGATTTATTGATTTATAAAGATAGCCCGTTAAGTGAAAGCGAGATTGATCAAGCGCGTTCGATGCTTGAAACAGATCAAGATGACTATTTTGGTTATTTTGAATCCTATCCAGAACGATTAATTACTTATCAAGATTCCGAAGGATTTGTTTCTTACTTTTTGTATGAAAACGATCGTTATGGAGGCTATTTTTTAGAAAATTATGACGAAAATAGATTTATGTTATTTCTCAATGGACCACGCGAATTTAAAATTGCCATTTATACAGAAAATGATACATTAATCACATCAGAAGTTATCACAATGAGTCAATTTGATTACGCGTTAACTTATAATATTAAAGGCATTGATAGCACAACTGATCAATTTAACGCAGGAAGCGTGAGTGGGTTTGTTGGTCATCCTGCGACCAATCCACTTACCATATCGAATTTCTTTATTAGGCTTTTATCTACACTTGGAATTGAAATACTTATACTTTTTGTGTTTGGTTTTCGATTTAAAAAAACGTATTATCATGTCCTTGGATTAAATCTTATCACTCAAGCCAGTTTAACCATTGGAACACTTATAGCCTACTACAGTTCTTTTAATTATCAGTTATTGTCAGCCATACTTATTTTTATCCTTGGTGAAATCTTTGTATTTACAGTTGAGATGATTTATTTAGGCGTTTTTGTTAAGGAACACTCTCTTTTAAGAAGGCTAAGCTTTGCGCTTATTGCCAACTTAACAAGCATGGTCATAGGATTCATAATATTTGTCTTAATCACTAATTTGAACTTGATTTAAGCAAGACTCTTGAAAGAAGCTTACAAATTATATACAATTAAGTATCAACACCGAACAATTGAATAAAAGCTTTAATCATCACTTTGTACCCATAATGTTAAAATTCGAAAGGATGGAGATTATGAACTATCAATGTGAAGTTATGATTAATGCAACACTCGAACGCGTTGTCAATTTATTACTAGATCATGAAAAAATGATGTATTGGCACGAAGACTTAGTAGAAGTTGTACCGGTGGAACAAGAAGAAAATAGTTTTTTACTGATTTATAAAGTTGGTAAAGAACGCTACGCAATGAAAGAAATTATTAAGTTAGAAAATTTACCAGAGTCTTTAATATATCGTTATGAAGTTCCTGGTGCCATTAAAGAAGACAAATTTTTATTTGTTGAAGATAATGGAAAAACATTATGGATTAACGATGTCAATGTAGAGTTTGAAAAACCATTAAACATTCCTAAAGAAGCCTTTAATAAAAAAACACTTAATGACATGCAACGTTTTAAGGATTTTGTAGAGCAGCATACATAAGAGAGTCTTAGACTCTCTTTTTTTGCTTAAAAGATATCGTATTTACCGCTTTAAATCATAGAGTTTAATGATTATCGGCTAACTTTCATTCTATCTGAATGTTAAAAAAATATTATCAGGTTTACTGATAAAATAAGCAACAATAAATAATGCTTTTTTCGAGCACTTTCCTTTACTTTAAATACTAACAAATATATAATAACTTACATAAAGTAAGTATAAATTAGGAGGACGATTATGTCAGATAAATTAAACATTGGAATTATTGTAAGCTCAACGCGTCAAGGTCGTGTTGGAAGAAGTGTTGCTGAATGGGTATTAGAAAAAGCATCAACTAATGCAGATGCGACCTATAGTGTAGTAGATATTAGAGATTTTGATTTACCATTCTTAGGGACAACTAAAGATATGACTCAAGTAGCAAAATGGAATGAAGCTTTAAGCACTTATGATGGGTTTATATTTGTTGTTGCAGAATACAATCACAGTATAACTGGAGCACTAAAAAATGCGCTCGATTCTGCAAGAGATCCTTGGATTAATAAAGCAGCCGGAATTGTTAGTTATGGTTCAGCAGGAGGCGCACGTGCAAGCGAACATTTAAGAGGTATTCTAAATGAGTTACAAGTTGCAGATGTACGTACACATATTTTATTATCTTTATTCACGGATTTTAAAGATGGTGTCTTTAAACCAAGTGATGCGCATGACGCTAATTTAGTTGTTTTATTTGAACAAGTTAACGCTTGGAGTAAAGCACTAAAATCTTTAAGATAGATTTAACAGATGGCTCCCCTTTGCCATCTGTTTTTTTGTATTTAAGGTTTAAAGTTTTATTGATATAGTGTATAATCTTTACGATTGTTTCATGAAAGGGGTCAAACGATGAAACCGTTGTTAATTTTAGTCGCAGGTGGTTCTGCGTCTGGTAAGAGTACTGTTGTAAATGAAATTCTTGATAAAGCGGGATTAGATGATGTGTTAATTATTAAACATGATGACTATTATCTTGATCAAAGTAATATGCCTTTAGAAGAGCGTTATAAAATGAATTATGATCATCCTTCATCTTTAGATAATGATTTGTTATATGAACACTTAAAAGCCTTATTACATGGGGAAAAAGTTTCAAAACCAATCTATGACTTTGTCATGCATACAAGATTAGCACAACAAGAAATAATTGCGCCTAAAAAGATCATTATTGTTGAAGGCATACTCATTTTAGAAAATGCCAAAATAAGAGATTTATCACACATCAACTTGTTTGTTGAACTCGATGATGACACGAGATTTATAAGACGAATGTTACGTGATATGGATGAACGTGGTCGAAGTTTAGATAGCATTATTCATCAATATCAAGAGACAGTTAAGCCCATGTTTCATAAGTATATTAAACCAACAAAACGCTATGCAGATGTCATTATTCCAAATGATAGAAAACATGACATCGCAGTCGATTTAATCGTGACAAAAATCAAGCAATATTTAAAGGATATTTCATAATATAAATAAAACAACTTTCCATGCTGTGAAAAGTTGTTTTTTGTTTATTTATAAGGCTTTTCAATCTAAAGGCAGTAATTAAAAAACTTATCGTTTTAACTGATTTTTACTGCCATATAATTTATAATAATTACGAATAATATTTATTAACCTGTGCTATAATATAAACAACAGGTTTTATTGCACGATTTATTACATAAATGAAAACATAAGAAAGTGGTGACTCTATGAATGAAACAACAAAAAGTAGGTATGATGAGGCTTTATCAAAACGAAATGTAACGATTTTTACCGTTTTTTTAGGGGCTTTAATCATTTCATCTACTGTGATTTTTGGCGCAAATGTTATATGGCTTTTACTAGCAGCAATTGTTTCTAGTTTATTTGTAGAAGTTAATTTTGCGTATTTTAGAAAACGCCAGTTTGATAGAAGCTGGATTATAGTACCTATGATTGTAACACTTTTATTACCTGTAACAGTGCCAATTTGGTTACCAATAGTTGCCGCAGGATTTGGAACTTTTTTTGGTAAAGCCATTTTTGGGGGATCAGGAAAAAATATTTTCAATCCCGCACTCGTAGGGATTTTATTTGTAACGATATCATTCCCTGTCGAAATGAATACAACTTGGATCAATCCTTTAAATGATGAAATTGGAACAACAACGCCTTTAATTACATTAAATACAACAGGTAGTTTAGGTGAGAGTACTTTTTCAGATTTATTGTTAGGCACTACTCCTGGATTACTAGGTGAAACCTTTAGATTAGGTATTTTATTATTAGGCCTTGCCTTGATTTTATTTAAAGTTATTGATTGGCGTATTCCACTATCGTTTATCGTTTCGTTTTTAGTACTGATGGGAATTGGATATTTGATAATGCCAGATACATTTGTTAATCCTATCTTTGCGTTATTTACAGGGGCTGTTTTATTCGCATCATTTTTTGTTATTACAGATCCTGTTACAGCACCAATTTCAGGTACAGGACGAATGATTTATGGCTTTGGTATTGCACTATTTACTATTATTATTCGTATTTTTGCAACATTCCCTGAAGGGATTGTATTCGCTGTTATTATAATGAATGCCATAGCACCACTTATTGATAGTTCCTTAGAAAAAGAAGAGGCTGAGGAGGCTACATCATGAAAATATATGGAAAAATGTTAGTATTTATCACAATGTTAGGATTATTTACATCAGGTGTATTATTAGTTGTTAATGCGTTAACACTAGATCGTATTGCAGAAAATGAAGCAGCTGCCTTATATTCAACCATCCTTGATGGTAATGATATAGATTATACAATTGGTACCATTACTGAAACGTTTGAAGAAGAAATAGAAGTCCATGAATTTGAAGGGTTAACTTATTATATCCATATGGATAGTGGACGCGTAAGTTTTGAATTTGAAGGTGGCGGTGTATGGGGACCAATTATTGGTGTTTTAACACTCGAAGATGACTTTGAAACCATTAAAGCAATTAGTATTTTACAACAAGAAGAAACCCCTGGATTAGGCGGAGTTGTCGCTGAAGAAGAATATCTAGAAACATTTGTTGGAAAGAAAATGACACCAGAAATTGTTATTAGTAAAGAAGCAGACACATCTTTAGATAATGAAGTTGACTCCATTACAGGTGCAACTAGAACAAGTGAAGCGTTCCAAGCAATCTTGAATGAAGCTTATGGAGAATATCAAGATGCTTTGGACGACTATCAAGAATAGGGGGTTAATAAAATGAAACGATTAATACGTTTGCGTTATACAAAATGGTTTAATATCTCTAAAGAAGGTCTAACTAAAAATAATCCAATACTGATTTCAGTGTTAGGAATATGTTCAGCCTTAGCGGTTACAAATCGCGTTGAGAATGCGATTGCAATGGGGCTTGGTGTAACATTTGTTGTTATGGCTAGTAGTGGGACGGTATCTTTAATAAGAAGCTTTATTCCATCTAAACTTAGAATGGTAACTTATATGGTCATTATTTCACTTTATGTTATTAGTGTTCAAGCATTCTTACAAGCTTTTTTCCCAATCATTGCAGCAGCACTTGGGGCTTATGTAGGACTCATTATTACAAACTGTATCGTAATGGGTAGAGCAGAAGCTTTTGCGGTAAAAAATCCCGTTCGTTACACTTTGATTGATGGATTTGCGAGTGGAATGGGGTATACTTACGTACTCATTATTATTGCCGCAATTCGTGAAATTTTAGCCTTTGGTACTATATTAAACATTCAAGTAATGCCAGACACCTTTACTACATGGGTAGTAATGGCAATGGCACCAGGTGGATTCTTTATTGTAGCATTACTCATCTGGATTTTACGTGAACTCACACAAAATTTTGATCAAGCGGCACAGTAATGTGACCCTAAAATGAAAGGAAGATAAAAATGGCTCATTTATCCGAAATATTTATCGGCTCAATTTTAAACCATAATATCGCGCTTGCTTACATCTTAGGGATGTGTCCATTAATTGCGATTTCAACGAATGTTAGAAATGCAAAAGGTATGGGACTTGCCGTTATATTTGTGGTTTCTTTAACAGCAATTATTAACTATCCAATTTATTTATTATTAAAAGCAACTGGCACAACCCAACTTAATTTATTAGTATTTATTATCACGATTGCTGCAACCGTTCAGTTCTTAGAAATGTTTTTAGAAAAATTTATTCCAGCTTTATATAATGCATTTGGAATATTCTTACCACTAATTACGGTAAACTGTGTTGTTTTAGCTGTATCATTATTCTTTGTAAATAGACAATATACATTTGGAGAAACTGTTGCCTTTAGTACAGGTAGTGCTGTAGGATGGTTTGTCGCAATAGTACTCGTAGCAGGAATCAGAGAAAAAATGGCAAAAATCAGTGATGTCCCTAGAGGTTTAGCCGGTAAAGGCATTGTCTTTGTTATTCTTGGGATTTTATCATTAGCATTCATTGGATTTACTGGTTTAGCAAGTATACAATAGGAGAGTGACACTATGAATTTCTTAATACCTTTAATTTTACTCAGTGTAATGCTCGTTATTACCTTACTCTTAATCCTCGCAGATATATTATTAGGAGGTAAGGGCGAGAAGACACTTATTGTTAATAAGAAAAAAGAAATCCCAGTCATGGGTGATGATACACTCCTTAATGTATTGTCTCAAAATAAAATCTTTATTCCCTCCGCATGTGGTGGGAAAGCGACATGTGGATTTTGCAAATGTAAAGTGACCGAAGGTGGCGGAGATGTTAAGCCAACTGAAGAGCCTTTCTTAAGTCAGGCCGAAAAAGAAGATGGCGTTCGACTTAGTTGCCAAGTTAAGGTTAAAGATCAAATGAAAATTGAAATTCCTGAATCTATGCTAAGTGCTCAAGAGTACCATACTATAGTTGATTATGTAGAAGAATTAACCTATGACACAAGACTCGTAAGATTAAAACTTATCGAACCTAAAACCATGAATTTTAAACCAGGACAATACGCACAATTAAAAGTTCCCGGCATTGATATTATTCGTGCTTACTCCATTGCATCAAACCCTAAATATACCGATAAAATAGAGTTTATTATTCGTATGGTTCCTAAAGGTCAAGCTACAACCTTTGTACATAAAGCCTTAGAAATTGGTGATAAAATCATTGTTACAGGGCCATATGGAGACTTTTACTTACAAGAAGATTCTGATAGACCAATTGTTTGTATTGCAGGAGGTTCTGGGAAAGCACCTATACGTTCTATCTTGCATTACTTAAGAGATCAAAACATGCCAAGAAAAGTACGCTATTTCTTTGGTGCACGCGCAAAACGCGACTTATATTTTACAGAAGAAATGATGGAATTATCTAAAGAATTTCCAAATTTCGAATATATTCCTGCCTTATCTGATCCAGAACCGGATGATAACTGGGAAGGTGAAACTGGATTAATCACTGATGTCTTAGATCGTATGACTGGTGATTTAAAAGGGACTGAAGCTTACTTATGTGGTTCACCGGGTATGATTGATGCTTGTATTAAAGTTCTAAAAAAACATGACATTCCAGATAAACAAGTATTCTACGATAAATTTAGTTAATAAAAAAACCTCCGTTAATTACGGAGGTTT
>JBKHEA010000032.1:0-8498 GCA_046541015.1 Candidatus Izemoplasmataceae bacterium | reverse complement strand
AGTATTCTACGATAAATTTAGTTAATAAAAAAACCTCCGTTAATTACGGAGGTTTTGTTCGTCTAAGGCACGTTTGCCAAATATTGAACTAAGCAAGTATAAAATGCCAACGAGTGTATTAGAGAGTAAATAAATAATCCCTATAACCATTTGATAAGTCAGAAGCTTATTTGCAGTGCTAAACGGGATAGGACTTTTAAGTTTTTTGTAAACAATCGTATTGATAATGAAAAAGGTAAGGCCGATAAGATAAAAAAATCCGAAAATAACAAAAATAACAATCATAGGTACAGCGCTTTGATCAGAAAATTCACTACTTGTCATACCACCAAAAATGAGTCCGAAAATCAAGCCGAATAATGCGCCGAGGAATAGTAATAATCCTTCTAAAATCAACCCAACAAGGGTTAAAGTTTTTGAATCATTATTTAGATTAAACATATTAAAACTTAACAGCTACTGCTTCAATTTCAATTTGAACATTTTTGGGTAAACCTCGAACTTCAACGGCTGCACGTGCTGGCTTATGATCTTTAAAAAATTCGGCATAGACATCGTTCATGATTTGAAACTCTGCAAGATTGGTCATATAAATATTACACTTTACAATGTTTTCCTTTTTTAATCCTGCAGCTTCAACAATTGCTAAGACATTTTTTAAACTTTGTAATGTTTGATCTTTAATTAGGTTAGAAACAACACTCATCGTTTCTGGCACAAACGGAATTTGTCCAGATACATATAAAGTATCATGAATCATTACCCCTTGGCTGTAAGCGCCAACCGCAGCAGGGGCTTGGTCTGTCTTGATTATTTTCATAAATCATCCTCCTAATATTTATTATAGCATCATTTAGCCAAAAAAAAGACCATAAATGGTCTTTTTATAAAGCTTCTTTGTAAAGTGATTCAACTTTTTCCCAATTAATTACATGCCAAAATGCACTAATATAATCAGGACGTTTGTTTTGGTATTTCAAGTAATAAGCATGTTCCCATACATCAAGTCCTAAAATAGGTGTACCTTCATTAAATGGTGTATCTTGATTTGGTGTGCTAGTTACTTTGAGTTCTTGATTAGGTGTAACTACTAACCATGCCCAACCACTACCAAAACGTGTTGCAGCAGCGTTATTAAAAGTCTCTTGGAATTTTTCAAAGCTACCAAATGTTGATTCAATTGCTTTTAATAAATCTCCTGAAGGCTTTTCAGAACTGTTTGGGGTTAAAATCTCCCAAAATAGTCTGTGGTTAAAATACCCTCCACCATGATTAATAACAGCTTGACGTTTTTCACTTGGAACTTCGTCTAAGTTTCTTAAAACTTCTTCTACATCCTTATTAAGTAATTCATGACCATCTAATGCATCAACATATTTAGTGATATAGGCATTGTGATGTTTTGTATGGTGAATCTCCATTGTCATCGCATCAAAATAAGGTTCTAGTGCATCGTAAGTATAATTTAATTTTGGCAATTCATGTTTCATAAAATAACAACCTCCTTAAGATTATCTACAGTTATAGTAAAACACTTTTTTATATGATTTTCAATTAATACGCAAACTCAATTTATTGAATTTTTAAATAAACCTTGCATATAATTTTTAAATATGCTAACATGCTTATAGAAACCTTTAAGGTAGTCCAGAGAGACTAGTAAGGAAACATATTGCCGAGGCAATCTATAGGTAAATATTCCTTTTCTATGTCTTTCGACTTAGAATTTTTTTTTGAAAAAAAAGACAAAGGAGAAAGAAAATGGAAGAAAAAATGACTCTTGATGTAAATGAAAGGCCGAGTAACTTTTTAAAGTGGATTGTATTAAGTTTACAACATGTGTTTGCGATGTTTGGGGCGACGGTATTAGTACCGATCCTCACAGGATTAAATGTTGGGGTTGCGCTTGTTGCAAGTGGAATTGGGACATTAATTTATATTGCTTGTACTAAAGGAAAAGTCCCCGTTTATTTAGGTAGTAGTTTCGCTTATATTGCGGCAATTAGCGTTGCAGGTAGTGTAAATGGATTTAGTAGTGCCTATGTTGGATTAATATTAGTTGGGTTAATTTATGTACTTGTAGCCTTCATTATTCGTTTGACAGGTAGTGGATGGATTAAATTTTTATTACCACCTGTAGTGATTGGCCCAGTCATTATCATCATTGGACTGAGTTTAGCAAGTGTTGCTGTAGGTAGTGCGGGGCTAGATGGTACAAGTGGATGGGAAATACCACTAGTAGCAATGGTTACATTCTTTACGGTAGTTGGCATTAGTATTTTTGCGAAAGGGTTTTTCAAGATAATTCCATTCTTAGTAGCGATTATTGTAGGGTATTTATTCAGTATCTATATGGGTATTTTAGATTTAGAAGTTGCCTTTAGTGGCTATACATTCTTCCAGTTACCAGAATTTACATTTATTGGAACGTATGCTTTAGATTTTAGTGCACTCTTTATGTTTTTACCTATCGCATTTGTAACAATTGCTGAACATATTGGTGATCATACTGTATTAGGTGAAGTAACTGGAAAAGATTTCATTGATAATCCTGGACTTGATAAAACACTCTTAGGAGACGGGCTTGCGACAATGGTATCTGCAATGATTGGTGGTCCAGCTAATACGACTTATGGAGAAAATACTGGTGTTGTTGCGATGACTAAGGTTGCTAGTGTATATGTTACAGGATTAGCTGCAGTAATTGCAGTAGTCCTAGGATTCTTTGGGTATGTCCAAGCTTTTGTTAATAGTATTCCTTGGGCAGTGATTGGTGGCATGACTATTGTATTATATGGACTAATTGCATCAAATGGTGTAAAAGTTTTGGTAAAGGCAAAAGTTGACTTAGCCAATATGAGAAACCTCATTATTGTTGCAACCATCTTAATTGTTGGCTTAGGTGGGGCTGCAATCCCGATTAATGAAGCGGTTAGCTTACAAGGTATGAGCTTAGCCACTCTCGCAGGAATTTTTCTAAACCTTGTTTTACCAGACTTTGAATCAAAAAAACTAGCATCATCAAGTGTAAAATAAAAGATAAAGACCCACTTTCTAATGATATAATATATTAGAAAGTGGGTGTTTTTTATGAAAGTGATTAGAGAAGAGATTTTTATAGAACCATTAAATAGAAGCGCAATTCGCTATATAGCATTACCGAAACACTATGATGAATCTAACAAACATTATCCGGTTTTATATATGCATGATGGACATAATTTGTTTTTTGAAGAAGATTCTTATGCGGGGGTTACTTGGGGTGTTTTAGATGCCTATAACAATTATAAGGATTTAAAAGATATCATTATCGTTGGACTATCTTGTGCTAATGGGATAAAACGACTCAATGAATATGGGCCTTACCCTTTTGAAATTAATGTTTTTAATGAAGAAGGGATTATCCCAGGTGGCAAAGGCCATGTTTATTTAGATTATTTAGTGAATGAATTAAAACCGATGATTGACTCAAATTATAGAACCCTTAAAGATAAAGATCATACAGCCATCATGGGGAGTTCAATGGGTGGCGTTATTAGTTTATATGCAGGATGCAAATATCCTGAAACTTTTGGCCTTATTGGCAGTGTATCTGGAGCTTATTATGTATCGCCTAGTGCTTTTAGACATTGCATTAAAGAAAGTGATCTATCACATATAAAAAAACTTTATATAGATACAGGCGATGAAGAAGTCGGTGGAGGAAACTCAAGTGATTATATGATTTCTAATGCCATTATGGTGGATCTCTTAAGACAAAAACTCACTCAAGATAGACTTCAATATCAGATTATTGCAGGTGGTAAACATCATGAGACTGATTGGGCTAAGCGTTTACCTGATATTTTAAGGTATTTATTTTCATAAAAAAAGCCTCTACGAGGCTTTTTTAACTGGTGTTGGTTTTTTAAGTAAGATATCATTTTTAAATTTTAAGATGGTATACACTAAAAAGACTATCGTGTAAAGTCCAAAACGAACATAGCCAAAGATGTAATCATTTAAATTATAAGTCCCATCACTATAACGAATTTCATTGAAGATAACCGTAATCGATGCAACATGTAGATAAATCATTAAGTACGCTGGATATGCCCATTTGTGTAATTTTTTCCAACTGAGTGGTTTCATTTTCTTTTTAACTTGCGTGAATGATGTGATAAACAAAGGCAACATGATTAAAAATGCCAGTGTTCCAGTTGGGTTATAGTTAACTAATGCTGTTACAATAAGTAATAACATATGCGGAACTAAAAATAAAAACCCAATAATTGCCATTTCTCTTCTTACCATCATTAAACTAATTTTGGCTTTAGTTTTTGGTTTTAATGCCCCGGCCATCATAACTAGCACATAAAAGGCAAATGGAATATGTCCTTGAAAGAAGATGCCATAAAGGACAGGGTTATTTTCTTTAAATGTTGGAAAGTCACTGCTTAATTGAATCCATATTGCAGCAATGGCTAAGATTAAATTAAACCCACCTATCACTAAATAAAATACATTTTCGTTTTTATGAATACTCTTACCAAATCGTTTTACAATGAACCATAAAGGCACAATGAGTATAAAGCCTAAAACACCAAGTATATATTGCATAATACGCCTCCTTTAGATACGACTATATTCTATCATAAAACTAGCAATCTTAAAACGAATAATCATAAAAAATATGACAAACTACTTGCAAGTATTCAATGTTTTTGATATGATAGAAAAGGCTTAAATAACTATTGAAATACCATCTTCACTATGGTATAATCATTTTGCTGCTAAAAAGTGCGCCCATAGCTCAATTGGATAGAGCGTTTGACTACGGATCAAAAGGTTAGGGGTTCGACTCCTCTTGGGCGCGCCATCATAAAACGGGAAGTAGCTTAGCTTGGTAGAGCGCCTGGTTTGGGACCAGGAGGTCGCAGGTTCGAATCCTGTCTTCCCGACCATTGACAAACAAAAGATGAGAAATCATCTTTTTTTATGCAGTTATGTGCAGTTGAGAACTGTTTAAATCCTATTTTATATATAGAATTATTAAGATAGGTAAAGGAGAAATCCCTTAAATCGTTTTTGTTTCTTTTGCTTTTTATGAAATGTTGCAGTAGGTACGATTTGTGACGGTAATATGCAAAATGAGTTATTTTCTCTTTGAATATTGTTGGTCTGTATGATATTCTAGAGTTGTAAGAGATAGGGAGAAGTGTAATCACCTATTTTGGTGATTTTTTAATTTTATCAATTAAAAATACGACAGATGTGCGCTGTTAGTATACATTGCATTTTGTTAAAATTAAGTATATATAAAGGAGGTAAATATGAAGATTAAACTAACTGTATACATAATTGTAGCTTTACTGATAGTAGGATCAATAGGTTTCTTTATAAGTAATAGAAATACAACACTAAATCATATTAATAAAAAGTGGGGTTTGGAAATTGATAAGAAGAATGATGTGGTTTATTCTCTTGATGAACGAGGAAGTTTTGGTGAGGGTATAATCTATCTTAAGATTGAATTATCTGAAGATGATAGTTTTTTAACTGATATTGATTTTACAACAAAAACTGATGATAATATTGATTTAGAAACTATTGTTAATCAATCTCTAGATCAGTTTCACATTCAAGTAAATGAATCTGTAGAAATTGATTGGAGTATGAGTTACAGTTTTAAAATCTTCACAGATAGTGGTTCAACTTTATATTTAATTTATTTTGAGCAAGAGAATGTCTTGTACTTAATTGAAAAAATAGAATAGAGAGGAAGGATAAGATGAAAAAAATAACGATATTATTAATGATGTTATTAACAATTGTTTTACTTGGGAATATTACGAGTACCTATGCAGAAGATACCATAAATGAAAAGAAGGTAGAAGAGGAAAGCGTCAATACAAACGAGGAAAGACCTGATTTAGATTATAACTCAATCTTGTTAACAGAAGAAAATGAGAAGAATGCAATAAATGCAATTAATTCTATAATTCTTGAACTAGAGAAGAAGGACACTTCGATTGAAGCAGAGTTAAATAAAAGAATAAATCATTTCGAAAGTGCTGTTTTAGAAACGAAATCTACAGATGAGAAAGAATATGCCATTACTATGCTAGATTCTTTTAAGTCTGTAAGAGATGATTATATGACTTACACTCTTGATTATCCAACATATGATGATGAAGATGTAAAATCAATTACTATTGTAGATCCTTTTCTTGTGTACAGAGCAGCTATATCTGCAGCTATCGCTTATTTTTCATTGAAAAACTATGATTTAGCTGAAGAATTGCTTGTACATGCTAGAGATAATGATGAGTTAGATTCAGTTTATTATCCAAATGAGGGTAGTGATGTTGAATATTCAACAATATATCAAGATATTGTTTCAGGAACTGTCTACTCAGGATCATCATCATTTCCAAACTCAGGAACAACAAATGATAAAGATCTGTATAATGCAATACATAGTTTTAGATTTACGAAATCTGAATCTAGTAGTGTTGTCGTTATTACAGATAGGTATGATTTTGCATTAGGAGATTATGGTTGGAGTATACCAGGAGTAGCTGTAAATACTCTTTATATTGCTCAACAACTTGGCTTGTTGGTACCTTATTTTGTAGACATCACATTAGAAACTTCGAACCCAACTTCAAATGCTAGTGACGAAACAATTTATGTTGATTCAAACTATTACGCGAATAGATATATAGAAAGAGTTCTTACACTAGGTAAAGGTGAAAGCAAAGAATATAATATAACATTCTCTACTTCGGGAACTAGAACTCTGCAAACATTTGGTCATAGAGATACGTATATAGAGATTTATGATACTAATGGAACTAGAATAGCTTATGACGATGATGATGGATATAAAACAAATGCACTTAAATCGTATTATTTTAATGCGAATATCGAATATACAGTAAAGGTAAGGATGTATAATTCCTATAAATTAGGAGAGGTTAAATTCACAATAATACCATCGAACTCGTACTCCACATATGAAAGTATATATAATAGAGAGGGCTTAACTTGGACTTTGTATGGAATTACTTCTCATAGCAGAGCATCTTTATATACTTTTACACCTACAAGTAGAAAAGTATTAACTTTCGAAACTGACAAACGACCAAATGGTGACTATCAAGATATGTATTTATATCTTATTGATCCTAGACATACATATCCAATGAAAACTGATAGTCTATACCCGCATGTATATAATGATGATGGTGGAGGAAATCTACAATCAAAAATCACAAAGGACATGTGTCAAGACATACCATACCTTCTTGTGCTTACAACATTTGGATCATCATCACAAAATGTAGAGTATTTATTTACAGTAGATTAAAAGAAGTACATTCTCAAACGAACTTACTACATTTACAGTAAGTTCGTTTACATATAGAATCTAATTGTATATCTACTTATTATACTTTAATTTAAGTTTTTCGAAAAGGGTTCAAGTTACTTATATACTGACCGATTATTGTAATCAAGATATTGGTTTGTTAATTAAAATCACCGTCATATGCGAAATGCGAGGTTAAAACGACCGCCATTCGTAAAATGCGACCCATCAAACAATCAAACACTTTATATGAAGTGTTTTTTTATTTGATTCTATAGTCATAACATTGTTTATAAAAGGGTTCATATGGTATAATTAGACTAACAAAATTCATCGATAGGGTTATTGGGGTGACACCATGAATTTTTTATTTTTAGCAAATGCAGATGAGAGTTTCGTCGATTGGATTGGACGTTTTTTCGAAGGCTTTAGGTTATTTTGGGAAGGCTTTGGAGAATACGGCCTTTTTATCTATTCAATCATTGAAACGATTACCCCAATATCTGGCGTTGAGTTTTTCTTCGTTACCCTTATTAATGTTGCAGGTAAGCCTTGGTGGCGTGTGGGGTTAAATGCCACCATCGCCAATGTTGTAGGCGCATTTATCATCTATTATTTTATGGCTAAAGAGGATAATAAGTTTTATAATAAAGTCTTAAAAAAAGAGCATCAAGCACGTGCTCAAAAGTTATTTACACGTTATGGTGTGTGGGCCATTTTTATTTTTGCGATGACCCCACTACCTTTCTTTGTGATTATATTTACCGCCGCACTTGCGCGTATGAAGTTTAAACCTTTTATTTTAGCTGTTTTTATATCACGTGGTACACGTTTTTTATTAACAAGTTATATCTTTTACCGATTTAAAGAAGTTAGTCCTTTAATGCTTGTATTAATACTATTTATTATTGCGATTCCATTAGCGCTTATTATTATGTTTATTCAAACTAAAATACTAGAGTTTTTTGAAAAACGTGCAGGGGAGTATGTAAGCCAAGAAAACGCTTGATAGATATTGACAAAAATCAAATTTATGATAATATAAAATAGCGTTTTAAAACGGTCCCGTAGCCAAGTGGCTAAGGCAATGGACTGCAACTCCGTGATCACCGGTTCGAATCCGGTCGGGACCTCCAAAAAAACATAG
>JBKHEA010000031.1:0-8564 GCA_046541015.1 Candidatus Izemoplasmataceae bacterium | reverse complement strand
ATAACACATTGTCATATGATAGTCAACCACAATAACTTGTAAGTGTTTTCTTATTAATCCAAGAAGTGGATCTTCTAGTTTAGTAATGTTTTAGTTCTAAAATTGACGGGTTTTATTCTATCGTATAAAACGATCAAACCATTTATTAAGTTTGAAAAATGGACATATATTACTATTTGAAAGTTTAACTTTTAAGGTAAAGCAAAAATAAGGTATTAGCAACCTTGTTTAAAGTAGTGTTATAGACTGAAAGGAAGCGTACGCTTGTACGCTTCCTTTACCTATGGCTATATTTATACTAGGGGAGATACAAACACTATATTATCTAAAGTAATACGAATACCATTGCTTGCTTGTGATGCTTCACCAAAGAATCTAAATACACTACCTTCAGTAACTTCTACCGTAACGGTTGTATAAGTTTGAGCATCTAAGTCACTTTCAAAGTCAACTAAGGTTACCCATTCTTCAGCGGTTTCATCCCACACTTGAAGTTCAAGGGTTGTAATTAACCCAGCATTATTAGAATCATTTGGGCTCCACCATGATACATCAAAAGAAATCTCAGATAAACCTGTAGCTTCAAACTCAATGTAAGCAGGATTACCACCACGTCCAACACCTAATACAGCAAAGGCACCTGTATCGGCATGTGGTTCAAAACTTGATGTGGCAACTTGTGCATTATAGAAATTAAATTCAATGTCATCATAATTTAAGAATCTTCCAAATGTTCCATCGCCATTGTCTGTTGTATTGTATCCGGTTGATTGTGAAGTTCCAAAATCAACGGTAACTTGAGGGGCTAAAACATAATCAATCACATGAATGATTCCGTTTGAACCTACTACATCAGCTAATATGACTTCTACACCATCAACATAAACTACACCATCAACAACTTCTATTAAAATTGGTTCTCCATTAAGTGTATCAAGTCTTACTGGACCATCAGCTGTTAAATTGAGTATGTCTACGGATGAATAGAATCCTGGAACAACATGATAAGTTAAGATATTAGATAATTCAGGATGTGCTAATAAATCTTGTGCAGTAATGTCTAAATCTGTAAGTAAAGCTGTAAAAGCATCATCGTTTGGTGCAAAGACTGTAAATGGTCCTTCACCTTGTAAAGCAACATCTAAATCTTCTTGTTCAAGCGCTGTTAATAAAGTCGTAAATGATCCATTATCTGTTGCGACTTCAGTTACATCACCCGGTGGTAGTAAAACTTCTTCAATGACATGGATGACACCATTGTCAAACATAATATCCGCTGTTACAACTTGAATATCATTAACATATACTAAGCCATTTTCATCGACTGTAATGACGATTGAAATATCATTGAATGTTGGACCAACTAAATAGGATGCATCAAGAATAAGTGAACTATATCCAGCACCATCAACAACATGGTATAAAAGAATATTGTCCAAGTCAGGATCCGCAAGTAAATCTTCTGCAGTAATACCTAGTGCAGCTAATAAATCAGCAAAAGCATCATCAGTTGGTGCAAAGAGAGTAAACTCATCTTCAAGTCCTAACAATACTGTATCTAATTCAGTTTCATCTAAAGCTGCAAGTAAGGTTGTGAACTCACCTTCAGCTGTTAAAACTTCTGCAACATTTCCTGGAGGTAACAATATTTCATCAATCACATGAATCACACCATTGTTAACTAAAATATTGGTTGTGATAACATTGGTTGTTTCAAAGTTTATACTTAAAGCATCTGATTCATTAAAGAATAGTTTTAATTCACTACCATTTAATGTTTCAAAGAATAGTGGGTTATTATCATAAGAATCAAATTCTGCGAGTAAATCATAGCTATATACACTACCATCTAAAACGTGGTATAAAAGGATACTTGAAAGTTCAGGATCATCGAGTAGATCTTGAGCAGTTAAATTATTTTCAGTTAAGAAAGCGTTAAAAGCATCATCAGTTGGTGCAAATACTGTAAAGGCACCAGGTCCTTCTAACGTTGAGGTTAATCCTGCTTCTTCTAATGCTTGAAGTAAAATAGTAAAGTTGCCAGCCTCTGAAGCTGTAGTTACAATATCACTTGGTGGTAAGATGACCTCATCAATGACATGAATCACACCATTACTTGTTACAAAATCAGTCATTATAACTTCAGCATCATTAATAAATACTGATCCATCAACTACGGTAATATCAATGACATTGCCATTAACCGTTTCAATCGTAAATGGTGCCGCTTCTAATACATCAGCCGCTAAGAACTCATCATCTAAAACATGATATAAAAGAATATCAGCTAAGTCTGGATTTGCGAGTAAATCTTCAGCTGTAATATCAAGGGCTGTTAATAAATCTGCGAACGCATCATCAGTAGGTGCAAAGACAGTAAATGGTCCTTCACCGCGTAAAACATCATCTAAATCCGTTTCAACTAATGCAGCAACAAGCGTTGAGAAATCTGGATTTAAGCTTGCAGTTTGGACAATGTCAAGTTCAGGAACAATAACTGAATCAATAACATGAATAACACCATTTGATGCAATGACATCAGTTAAGACAACTTGAGCACCATCAACAAATACATTACCATCTACAAAGGTTACCTCGATTTCTTGACCTAAGACCGTCTCAACAGTAAAGTCTTCTTCTTCAGCTAAGATGTCGCTTGAGAACACATAATCAGGTACCACATGGTAAGTAAGAATATCTGCTAAAAACGGATACTCAAGTAACGCTTCAGCAGTTAAACCTAAATCTCCTAATAATGCAGTAAACGCATCATCAGTTGGCGCAAAGACTGTAAATGGTCCTTCACCACTTAAAACATCATCTAAATCAGTAGCTTGTAATGCTGCTACTAATACATCAAACGATCCATCCTCTGTCGCGGTCTCAACAACATCGCTTGGAGGTAAAATAACTTCTTCGATAACATGAATAACACCATTTGTTGCAGGAACATCAGCTAAAATAACTTGAGCACCATTAATGAAAACATTACCTTCTTCAACTGTAATAGTTACGTAAACGCCACTCAATGTTTCTAAAATAATAGGTGCAGCTTCTATGACATCTTCTGCATAGAATTCTCCTTCAATAACATGGAACAATAAAATTGATGCTAAATCAGGATCTGCGAGTAAATCTTCAGCAGTAATATCTAACGCTGTAAGTAAATCAGCAAATGCTTCTTCACTTGGTGCAAAGACTGTAAATGGTCCTTCACCTTCTAATGCAGAAACCAAACCAGCTTCGGTTAATGCTGTAGCTAATGTGTCAAATCCATTCTCAACAGCAGTTTGTACAACATCCCCTGCATTAATATAAAAGGTGGTATCCTCTGTAACAAATGAACCATCTGCAAGTGTAGTAAAATCATCATCTAAGTACCAATCTAATCCATATGGAGAAGAAGCTACTTCTTGGCCTTTAAAAAATTCAAATGATTCGGTTTCTCCATCAAGATACTCTAAAGTTACTTCAAGAACTAACTCTCCACGAACTAATTCTATTAACCAAGTTTCTTCATCTTCTTCATAACCAGGATATTCATTCACGTACGCTTGATAAGCACTTAATCCAGGTTGACCATCAAGTCCTGCTGGACCAGTTGGTCCTTGTTCGCCTTGTGGTCCTGTTTCTCCTTGAGCACCTGCTGGTCCTGCAGGACCCACTTCGCCTTGTGGTCCTGTTTCTCCTTGAGGGCCTTCGGGTCCTGTTAACCCTTCTGCCTCAGCACAGGCTGCCAAGGTAAATATTACACCAATGAATAAAAATACTAGTGAAAATTTTTTAATCAAACTCATATTTTAGTTCAATACCATGTTTTAGGTATTGATCCTCCCTTCTTATTTAAGTTTAATTTTTTGTTTCGTAGCTTCATCATAAACGATAAAAATCAAAGTCAAGTGATAAATGCATATCAAATATATTTAATACACTTACTTACTTTAGGTTATTTACTTTACTATCCGCTATATTGCCACATTTAAGCGCTTTTTAGAAAGTATTTCAAATTAGAAACATGTTTAATTATTCCTTATAATTGGTCAATTTTGTCTGTTTATCAGGTAGATTGATAAAATAAATCCTTATTATATTAATTGTGATAGGTGTAAAAATCATATACAATAAAAATAAGAAATCTTAAGCATATATGTTGTTGATTTGAGATTCAAACTTTATAATTAACTTACCTTTTAATAGTAGGTAAATTTTATAAAGGATAAAAAAGGAGTGTCATGATGAAAAAATTATTATTAGTAAGTACTTTGTTTTTAGGAATATTCTTACTAGCTGCGTGTGGCAGAAGTGATGAGGATGTATTACGCGTAGGTATGGATTTACGTTATCCACCATTTGAAACGATTGAAGATGATGAACCTATCGGAATCAGTGTTGATGTCGCAGAAGCTTTCGGAGAATATATTGGTCGAGAAGTTGAAATTGTTAATACCCAATTTGGGTCATTAATTCCTGCACTTAATAGTGGAGAAATTGATATTATTATTGCATCGATGAGTATTACTGAAGAACGTGCTGAAGTTGTTGATTTTTCAGATCCATATTTTTACTTTAAAATTATATCTTTAGTTAATAAAGATTTTGCTGACGATAATGATATCACTGAAGATACAACTACTGAAGAGTTGCTCGCTATTGAAGAGGCTCAATATGTAGGTATCGCATCTCAAGTATCTGCATCTATTCCACAATCTTTAGGAAAAGATGTTTCAGAAGCTGTTGATTTAAACACCGCAGTTAATGAAATTTCACAAGGTACTGGTGATATCTTATTAATGAGTTCATTCCCTGTAACCAATGGCCATCGTGCAAACCCAGATACGACTGTTGTAGTATGGGATCCATTTGAATCTAGTCCAATAGGCATGGCAGTTGCAAAAGGTAATGATGAATTGCTTGAACAAGCAAATGCATTTATTGCAACAATGGATGAACCAGGTGGTTTATATGAAACACTATCCGCTAAATGGGACCCTGAAGTTTCTGCGTTATTAGAACGTTACGGATTAGAATTCTTTATCAATGAAGACTAAAAAAAATGATCGTAATTTAAAAACTTTAAGTTATGTCGTATCGACACTATTTTTTGTTGGATTTGCTGTCTTTGTTGCCCTAAGGCAACAAAGACCTTTCAATTTAAGTTTATTAAGTGGCTATGTTGACATCATGATTGAAGGGTATTTTTATACCATACTTATTTCATTAGTAGCGTTATTAGGTAGTGTGATTTTAGGTTTCTTACTCTATTTGCTTATAAGTACTAAGTTTATTGCATTTAAAGCGTTTGTAGATGTTTTTACTGAAATTATTTATGGAACACCCCTTCTAGTTATGATTGTTGCCATGGCTTTTATGATTGGTCCAGCATTTAATGTCTATGAACGTGGTATTATGGGAATCTTGGGATTAACTATTTATATTACGCCTTATATGACAAATATCTTTAAAAGCGCTTTTTCTAGTATAGGTGAAGATCAACATATGGCAATGGATTTATTTGGATTTACTGGATTTCAGCGTTATCGTTACATTATTATTCCACAAGTTATTCGCATTCTCATGCCTCCTTTAATGAATAATTTTTCTTTAATTATTAAAGGAAGTGCACTCTTAAGTGTCATTAGCTTTACTGATTTATATTATTCAATTCAAATTGCACAATCTAGAACCTTTGCTTATGCTGAGGGTTATATTATAATGTGGGCTTTATATCTTATGATTACCATCCCACTTTCACAATTTACTAAGTGGCTTGAAAGGAGATGGTCTTTAGAATGAAAATTGATATAGAAAAATTAAATCATTATTATGATGTAAAGGTTATCGACAATTTAGATTTAAAACTTGAAGGCTATAATTCAATCGGAATTATTGGTGTCTCAGGTTCAGGAAAATCGACTTTACTTAGAATTTTGTCTGGGCTAGAAAAACCTAGTTCTGGCAAAGTGAAAATCAATGATTATCCTGTTAACTCTGATACCCATAAAAAACGTGTAGGCTTTGTCTTCCAACACCATAATTTGTTTCCCCATATTACGCTTTTAGATAATATCACGTTAATATTAGAAAAAACGCGTGGTTTTAATAAAGAAGAAGCTAAAAAAGTTGCAATGGAGAACTTATCGAAGTTACAACTTGCAGATCAAGCCCACAAGTTACCAAAAAATGTATCAGGAGGTCAAGCACAGCGTGCATCCCTTGCACGTGCATTGTCCTTAAATCCAGAAATTATTTTTTTAGATGAACCAACCTCATCACTTGACCCAATCTTGACGCATGAAGTATTAACAGCCGTTGAAAACTTAAAAGACTCTGGTAAAACATTTATGTTTGTAACGCATGTTATCAGTTTTGTAAGAGATTTTGCTGATTACGTTATCTTTATGGAACAAGGAAAAATTATTGAACAAGGACCACCAGATATTTTAGATAAACCAAGCACAAAAGGATTAAAAGATTTTATGCATAAAGTAAGATAAAAAAATAGACAATGGGAAACCATTGTCTATTTTTTTATTTCTTATGAAATCCTACGTTGATTAAGGCTTGTTCTGCTTCTTCATGCGTTGAATGTTTAATGACTTTTTGCTTACAAAGTTCTTTTATTTTCGCAATAACTTCTGCTTTGGGTTCTTGAAACTTTTTGGCAAGATATTCAATTTCATGTTTTTCAGAACAACTAAAATACTTTTTATCTTTGTCCGTAATTAACCCTCCTTTATTGCTTTGATAATTTTATTATACATCCTTGAAGTATTTTTCATAGCAATTATCAATATTTTTTATATAACAACCACTTGAAGATCGATTTTTATTTATTTCTTTTGACTTAATGCTAAAAAAGTTAGTGGAATATGCTTTTCATGCAAATCCGAGAAATTATCGAGTAAGTTTAGGTTACTTTCTTCAAATAACTTAATATTTAACCCGTTTTTTACTAGGCTATTAATGATTTCACTTAGTGTATGCGAATACGATGTAAACGGTAATGACTCATAAACCTGTTGTGTCATATAATACATTCCATTGTCATCAATAAAAGGGGTTGTTTTAAAATAATTATGCTGTAGGCCATACGGACAATTTGGGTCGTACTCTTTTTCGTAATCAAACGCAAACATCATAGTTAGTGGATGACCATCAATTAAGACAAAATAGCCATCATCTTTCAAAACGCGTTTAACAACAGCAAATACTTCTTCTAAGGACTCAAACCATGTAATAGCCCCAATCATCATGACGACAACATCAAAAGTATTGTTAAAACTTTCATCAATATCTAAAATGTCTGTTGCAATAAAACTGGCATCGAGATTCAGAGATTCAGTTGTCTTTTTTGCATCCCTAATCATATTAGAAGCAATGTCAAAACCATAAACTTTATTAATGTTATAAACAATTTGCATTGCCAACGTTTCACGGCCATTATTACATGAAAACTGCGCAACGACTTTATTGTTTAAATCAATGTGATTAAATGCTTGTATTAAAAGAGGGTTTAAGAAAGATTTTGGATTATTCTGTAATTGATTAGTAATTGATTTAAAACTATCTGGGGCCTTATCATAGGCTTCTTCCCAAGCAAGCTTATTGTTTTTATGGGTTGTTTTCATATGTCCTCCATACTATTTTTCTCTATTATAGCATTTATCAAAATTCTGTTTAGTAAAAAAGCATGCAATAGTTAAATACGCATGCTTTTTTTATTTTATAAAAATCTTACCAAATACTAACCATTTTTTCTTTCTCAAGATACATTTTATCTTCTTGACTAATTTTATAGAAGTCTTGGAATTCAGGCAAGTTACTAAGTTGCATATTTGCTCTTAAGATTGACGGTCCGTGAACATCAACTCTTAATAATAATTGACTATATTCTATTGAGGCTTTATTACGCCATACACGAGCCCAGTTTTTGAAAAATTCATCAAAATTATGGTTTTCACCTTTTTTACTAGCTTCTAGTGCGCATCGTAATCCACCACTATCAGCTATATTTTCTGATACTGTTAATTCGCCATTACATGGGCCAAAGCCTGTTTCTATACCATCAAATAATTCAATCATATCTTTAGCTTTTTGTTTAAAAGCGCTTAAGTCATCTTCCGTCCACCAATTATTTAATGACCCAGTTTCATCGAATTTAGCCCCATTATTATCGAAGGCATGAGAAATTTCATGGGCCATGACAGCTCCGATACCACCATAGTTTTCTGATGGGGTTTGTTTTAAACTATAATATGGTTCTTGTAAGATAGCCGCAGGGAAAACAATTTGATTGTTGGTTGGACTATAATAAGCGTTTACCATACTTGCTGGCATACCCCATAAATTTTTATTTGGGGCTTTATTATATTTTGCAAAATCATAGGTATTAATTATTTTTGTCATTGCTAAACGTTCTTTTACTAAGTCAGAACCTTCTTCATAACCGTGAACTTCAAACTGATCATAGTATGGAGGGAGTTCATCTGGATACCCAACATGACCATTTAATGTAGAGAGTTTTTTTTTTGCTTTTTCTTTTGTTTTTTTTTTTAACCAATCTT
>JBKHEA010000030.1:0-9715 GCA_046541015.1 Candidatus Izemoplasmataceae bacterium | reverse complement strand
TTTGATTCTGTCTACTCAAAGTATTTCTGTTCTATTCAGTTTTCAAAGACCATAATTAAGTAATCGCACTTTTTGTCGTGCTTTAATATTCTATAACATAATGAATATTAAGTCAAGATTTAAACACGAATTAACTTAGATTTTTTTATGATGTGCAAGGCCCTTTAAATCGCTTGATTTTGGCCCGCATTAAAGAGTATATAAAATGTGCTTATTAAAGTCAACCTTTTTAACTTAAAAAAGTAACATTTTCTTTTTGTTAAATATAAAACGGCTTTAATAAGCCGTTTTACAAATTAAGAATTTTATGAGGTATTTCGATTCTATGGTCTTTTGTAACAAAATTATTTTATCGATCATAACGCATTTAATTAATCCCTCTCTTTATTAATAAACACTTTCATCGCAAATTTGTTAGGTAAAAGACCATAGAAGACAACGATTAATTTTATATTTATTTTGAAATATAACGTTTAAGAAATTTAGTCAATCCCTTTTTTATAAAATAGATAAACCAGTAGCTAATTTTATATAAGTATTCACACCTTTTAATAATGCACGTTCGTTCATATTAAAATAGCAACTATGTAAGGGATGAATATAACCCACACTCTCATCACGTGTTCCAACCATCATAAATAGTCCTGGGACAACTTGTTGGTAAAACGCAAAGTCTTCTGCAAACATCATCGGACGGATTAAAGCCGTTTCCTCTTCATCTAGAAGAGATTTTGCAGCTTCATACAGATGATTATCATTAACAACCGGTGGGTAAAAATCTCTAAAATCCATCATAACTTTAACGCCATGACTCATTTCAATGGCTTGATTAATTTGATTAAGACTATCTTTGATTTTTTTATAATTTGTAGGATCAAATGTTCTAATGGTTCCTGATATTGAGACATTTTGAGCAATAATATTTCTTGCTTCGCCACCTTGAATTGTCCCTACAGTTACGACTGATGGCACTAATGGATCTGCAAATCTTGAAACAATCATTTGGTACTGAGCGATTAACATACTTGTTGCAACAATGGCATCATTTCCTGAATGCGGTTGAGCACCGTGAGAACTTTTTCCTAATATAGTAACATCAAATTCACCATTTTGGGCCATCATTGGGCCTCTAACTAAACCAATTTTGCCTTCTTCTAACTCTGGATACACATGAAAGCCATAGATGGATTTGATATTATAACGTTCAAATACACCTTCATCAATAATAACCTTAGCACCACCTGGACCTTCTTCTGCAGGTTGGAATATAAAGACAATTGTCTTTTTTGGTTTTTCTAGTTTCGATACATATTCTGCAAAGGCTAAAAGCATTGCCATATGTCCATCATGACCACATGCATGCATCTTACCTGGTGTTTTTGATTCAAAAGGACTGTTAGTTTTTTCAAATACACTTAACGCATCCATGTCCGCTCGAAAAGCTACTGCTTCATCGCTAAAACCAGTTTTTTTTACAACGATTCCTGTTCGTGCAACGACATCAATGTCATAACCATATGAAGTAAGTGCTTCACGAATATAAGCATGGGTTTGATATAAATCAAAGCCTATTTCAGGAATTTGATGCAATTGTCTTCTATGATGGGTAATTTGTTTTAACAAATAATCTTGGTCCATTCTTTCACCTACTAAGTCAAAGATTTTAGAATTACTTCAAAGATATCTAAGAATTTCTTTAAATCTTCTCTTTCTATATTTAGGGGCGGTAATAATCTTAAAACATTTTGACGTGTAATATTAATTAAAACGTGATGTTTGATGAATAATTCTTTAACTTGTTCAACCTTATCTTCATTTAATTCTATTCCAAGCATCAAACCATAGCCTCTGACTTTTAAAATAATATTAGGATAAGTAGATTGCAAATTCATTAATGATGTTTTTAAATACGCTGCTTGTGATTTCAAATGGTCTTTAAATGGTTTAGACATGATTTCATCCATGACAACATTGCCTAAGGCACAAGCTAAGGGATTGCCTCCAAAGGTTGACCCATGTTCTCCATAACCTAACACATTCGCAAGCTTTTTATTAACAATGGTTGCTCCAAGAGGTAAGCCACCACCAAGTGCTTTGGCTACTGTTACAATATCTGGCATTAAATTAAATAATTGGTAGCCAAAATATTCACCTGTTCTAAGTAGTCCAGTTTGAATTTCATCAATGACTATTAAAATATTATGTTTTGATGCAGCCTCGACAATGCTTTTTACAAAAACTTCATCTATAGGAATAATCCCACCTTCTCCTTGAATAATTTCAAGGAATATTGCGCAAACATTATCGTTAACTGCCTGGTTTAATGCATCGGCATCATTAAACAAAGTATGCGTAACGCCTGGTAATAAAGGCGAAAATGGTACTTTATAAAGTGGATTATATGAAAGTGCCATACCCGCACTACTTCGTCCATGAAAGGCACTACTAAACGCAAGCACTTCAGTTTTTGATGGATGGATAGATTTCCCCCATTTTCTAGCGATTTTTAGTGCAGCTTCTATAGCTTCAGTTCCTGAATTTGAGAAAAACACACTGTTTAATCCACTCGTTAAAACAAGTTTTTTTGCTAGGGTTTCTTGTGTGTCAGTTAAGAAAGCATTGGATACATGTAAAAATTGTTGGCTTTGTTTATGTAAAGCTTTATTGATTTTCTCATGATTATGACCAAGTGCGTTAACAGCAATGCCAGAGAACATATCTAAATAGGCTTGATCAGATTCATCGTATAAATAAGATCCAATTCCATAGGATAGTTTAATCGGTAAGCGACGATAAGTTTGGATTAAGGGGTTCGAATTTTCATTCATATATTAACCTCTTAAATCATCAATAAGCTTAGTTTTTTCTATGGTTTGATCATCTTTATCTTTAATAATTCTTGCGGGTGAACCTGCAACAACTGTGTTAGCTGGTACATCTTTTGTAACGATAGCACCTGCAGCAACCACGGCACCTTTATGCACTCTAACACCTTCTAAAATAACGGCATTGGCTCCAACTAAAACATTATCTTCAATGATAACCGGTGTTTTTGAAGGTGGTTCTAACACACCAGCAACAACGGCACCAGCACCAATATGGCAATTTTCTCCTATAGTTCCTCTTGCGCCAATGACTGCATTCATGTCAATCATTGTTCCTTTACCAATCGATGCGCCAATATTAATAACAGCCCCCATCATCACCACAACATTTTCTCCAATATGTGCGTGTTCACGTATGTAAGCTCCTGGTTCAATACGTGCCTTTAAATGGGTTGTATCAAGTAAAGGAATCGCTGAATTACGTCGATCATAAGTCATATGATAATCAGTAATTTGATCTTGATATTTTTTTAAAATTGTTTCAATATGTACAATATCTCCAATAATCACTTTTGAAGATTCTGTCCCAAATACTTTAACATTTTCAAACGTGATATCTTTAAAATCACCATTAATATATAACGTGATTGGGGTTTGTTTTTCTGCGTTTTTTATAAACCGTGCAATTTCATATGCATCTGTAAATTCTATAGCCATAATAGCCTCCTAAATTAAGTCATCCATTGAATATAATCCTGGATGTTGTTTTTTTATAAATTCACAAGCTTTATAAGCACCTTGTGCGAATATTTCTTTTGAGTGTGCTTGGTGAGTAAGTGTAATTGTGTCTTGTAGACCTGAAAATATTATGGTGTGTTCGCCTACAATACTCCCAGCCCTAACTGATACAATGCCAATTTCTTGATCATTTCTTTTTGCGGGATTATTGGTTCGATCTTTAATCACTTTTTTTTCTAATTTTGCGCCATCAACAATGGCATCTTTAAGTAATAAAGCTGTACCACTAGGTGCATCAACTTTATGTTTATGATGTTTTTCGATAATTTCTATATCATAATCTAACTCTAAATCTTTAGTATAAGCTTTTAATATGTTTTTTAAAACGTGGACACCATAGGATAAATTTGAACTTTTAAAAATCGGAATATGTTTGCTTGCTTCTTCTATCTTTTCTAAAGCTTGGCTGTCATACCCAGTCGTCGCTATAACAAGGGGAACTAAGTAAGCTCGTGCATAGTTTAAAACACTTTCAAGTTGATTTGGGTGAGAAAAGTCAATAATAGCATCGACTTTACTCTTAGGGAAAGTATCACTAACCTTTTTTGAAGAACTAAAGGCATCAATAGGTATAACGTTTTCCCCAATATTTTCTAAGTAATTAACCGTCATTTTACCCATTGAACCTAAAGCACCATAGACAATAATACTCATAACTTAATCGCCTCAATCCCAAAGGTATTTAATGCTTTTTTAAGCCTATTAAGACTGGATTCTTCTAAAGTTACAAGCGGTAATCTCACTTCATTAGAAATAGTAGACATGATTGATAAGGCTGTCTTAACAGGGACTGGATTTGATTCAATAAACAAGCAATCATTTAATATGTTTAAGCGTTCTTGAATAAAAAAAGCATTTTCCTTATCTTCTTGAAACTCTTTAAAAAGTTGATGACTAACACTAGGTACAATATTTGCAACTACACTAATAACCCCATCGCCACCTAAGCGTAAAGTATCTGCATATAAATCATCATTACCACTATAAAGCGCAAAGTTTTTCGGTGTTGAAAGGATGATTTCTTCAACGAAAGATAAATCGCCACTCGCTTCTTTAATTCCAACAATATTAGATATTTTAGATAACTCGACAATCGTTTCTAACGATAAACTCACAGAAGTCCTTGAAGGAACATTATATAAAATAATCGGTAATGCAGTTGCGTTTGCAATAGCGGTAAAATGCGCATATAAACCTTTTTGTGTAGGTTTATTATAATAAGGTGTAACAACTAGCAAACCATCAACCCCTAAGCGCTCTGCGCCTAAGGAAAGATCAATACTTTCAAAAGTATTATTGGTTCCTGTATTTGCGATAATTGGAACACGCTTTTTCGCTGTCTTAACCGCTTCTTCATATAAAAGAAGTTTTTCTTCTTTACTTAAAGTAGCACTTTCACCCGTTGTACCTGTAATAATTAGGGCATCAGTAGATGACTTAATATGAAACTCAATAAGTTTATTAAATGATTCTATATCAATTTCCCCATTTTTAAATGGAGTGATGAGTGCAACACCGGATCCTTTAAAAATCATTGTTTTGCCTCCTTTAAAGCTTTTAAAATTTGTACTGCATTACTTGCAGCACCTTTTCTAATATTATCTGCGACTACCCAAAAATTGATGCTGTTTTTTTGACTATCATCATGTCGTAGGCGACTTATATAAACACTATCCGTTTGGTTTAAATCAAGTGGGGTCGTGTAATTAGGTGTATCTAGATAAGTTATACCTAAAGCATTGTTAAAAGCTTCTTTTAAAATTTCTAAATCAACAGGTTCTTTACACGTAACGTTGATGCTAACGCTATGGCCATTTAAAACAGGAACACGGACACAAGTTGCAGTAACTGCTAGATCTTTTATTCCTAATATTTTTCTTGTTTCTAAAATCATCTTCATTTCTTCTTTAGTATACCCGTTATCTAAAAAGACATCAATATGAGGTACTACATTGCCAAAGATTGTTTTAGGATAAAAGTTTTGGTTTTCTTTTTCATTATAAGCGTCAATGCCTTTGTTTCCAGAGCCTGAAACAGCTTGAAATGTTGTGTAAACTACACGGCTTAATCCAAATAAATTATCCAATATTTTTAAAGGTAAAACCGATTGAATCGTGGAACAATTAGGGTTTGCGATAATCAAATGGTCTTTTACCTTATTGATGTTAATCTCTGGAACAATTAAAGGGATATCATCATCGTTTCTAAAAGCACTTGAATTATCAATAACTAAAATGCCCTTTTCTTTAGCAAGTGGAGCATACTGTAAACTAACTGTAGCACCAGCTGAAAATAAGGCAACATCTATAGATTCATCAAACGATGATTCAGTAAGTTCGTAAATGGGATATTCTTGATTGTTAACTTTAAGGGTTTTTCCAGCTGATTTACCCGATGCAAATAAATATAGTTTATTAATAGGTATTTGGTATTCGCTTAAAATGTCTAGCATTTTTCTACCTACCATACCAGTTGCGCCAACTATAGCGATATTTAATGGCTTCATTGTTAACCTCCGTACTCTATTTTACCAATTAAACGTGTTGGTCCTTTAAGATAAATAGACGATTTAACACGCACTTCTAAAGTTCCTCCAGGTACATTAATAGTAATTAAATCTTTAGTATAGCCTAACTTATGCGAAACCAATGCACTAGCGCTTGCGCCAGTACCACAAGATAACGTTAATCCAGCACCACGTTCATAAGTTATTAAATTGATTGAGTGTTCATCTACGATTTCTACAAAGTTCACATTGATTTGTTTAGGAAATAAAGGATGCATTGCGATAGTTTTCCCTAATGTTTCAATATCAAGGCTTTTTAAACTATCAACAAAAACCACACCATGAAAGGTTCCCATCATCAAAGGATACAAATCTAATTGCTTACCCGATATATCAAGTTTGATATGTTGAAATGAATCTATCTTGGTATCAATATCTTCTTTACTAAGCGCAAAACTAGGCTTTCCAATATTCAAAGATACGAGATTATTATCTTGTAAGGTGACTTCCATAATACCTGCCAAAGTCTCAACACTAAAACGTGTTTTTGATACAATACCTTGATGATAAACAAAATGTGAAAATGCTCTTAACCCATTCCCACACATCGGGGCAATTGAGCCATCTGAATTATAATAATGCATCTTAACATCTGCGATTTCTGAACGTGTAGAAACCATTAAGCCATCTGCCCCGATTCCAAAGTGTCTATCACATACTTCTTTTGCAAACTGACTCATATCAGAAATAGCTTCGTTAGTTAAAATAAAATCGTTTCCTGTTGATTCGTATTTATATATGATCATGTTTTTCTCCTAACTCAAACGTTTCTGCAAGTAATGTAACAGTTTTTTCAGTGACATCTTTTGGGATCGTATATGAAATTGAAATTTCAGATGTGGTAACTAATTTAAAAGGAATGCTGTGATCTGCAAATAACTTAAATATTTTAGCTGCAACACCTGATTGTGATCGCATGCCTAGTCCAACAACACTTAATTTAGATACGCTAGTATCTTGAATAACATCAAACATTGGATAATTCACTTTTAAACCTTGAACTACATCATAAACCATGCGTAAATCTTCTTTATCACAGGTAAATGATATATTGATTAAATCATCACTTAATAATGTTTGGCTAATCATGTCAATGTTGACTTCTTTGTCTGCCATTTGCATGAATAAGTTTGCGACACTTTCACTTGTCCGTGGATAATTATTAATAGTAACCAATGCCACTTGATCTATTACACTGATTCCTGTTATAGAACGCTGTTCTAACACATTGCCACCTTCTTTTATTAGTGTTCCTTCTTCTTCAATATGTGCATTAGCAACATAAATAGGAACATGATATTTTTGACCTATTTCGACAGCACGAGGTTCCATGACTTTTGCGCCTAAAAATGCAAGTTCAGACATCTCTTCATAAGTTATAGTTTTTAGTTTTTTAGCGGTTTTAACCATGCTAGGATTCACGCGATAAATACCAGATACATCCGTATAGATTTCACAACGACAACCTTTTTTAGCCGCAATAGCAACCGCAGTTGTGTCAGAACCCCCACGTCCTAATGTCGTGATGTCCCCATCGCTATTAACGCCTTGAAATCCTGTAACAACTACAACTTTATTTTGATTCAAATATTTATCTATTTTGGATAAATCAATATCCTTAATTTTATTTTTAGTATGTAAGCCTTCTGTTACAATACCAGCTTGATACCCGTTTAAAGCAATCGCATCAATGCCTTTGTCTTTTAAAATCATTGAAAACAATGCACTAGATACTTGTTCACCAGTTGATAATAGCATATCTATCTCTCGCTTGTCAGGATTTACACTAGCGCTATTTGCAAGGTTTAATAACATATTGGTTGTTTTCCCCATTGCGCTTACAACGACAATCACATTTTGATAGATCGTTTTCGTTTTAGCAATCTTTAAAGCAATCGCTTGCATTTTTTCAATAGTTTCTAAACTCGACCCACCAAATTTTAAAACAATAGTGCCTTCATTCATAGGTCATTTCTCAGCAGATCATCGTATGTTTCTCTTTTTACAACTAATCTACTTTCTCCATTTTGACAAAAAACAACAGCTGGCTTTAATAAGCGATTATAATTAGATGCCATAGAGTAATGATAGGCTCCCGTTGATAAAACCGCTAGTAAGTCATTTTCTTTAGGTAAGGGAAGTTTTGCATGTTTAACGATGATATCTCCTGATTCACACGCTTTTCCAGTAACAGTAAAATCTAAATTATGCGCTTCATCCATGCGGTTAGCTAAAACGGCTTTGTAGGACGCATCATATAAAGCCGTACGAATATGATCAGCCATTGACCCATCAACAAAAACGTAATGTTTTCCTCCATAGGTTTTCTTCGTTGTTCCAACACTATACAAAGTTATCCCAGCATTAGCAACGATTGCACGACCTGGTTCAATGCAAACTTTAGGCGTATTAATGGATAATTGATCACTATAATTGCCTACGTAACTAGCCAAACGAGATAAAAAGGTCGCATCAACAATCGGTGCATCTTCATCAACATATTTGACCCCAAATCCGCCACCTAAGTTGATCACTTTAACAGTGATATCTTCTGAATCTTTTAAGGATTTAACATAATTTAAGACTGCTTTAACATGTTCGAAAAATGATTGTTCTTCAAAAATCTGTGATCCTATATGACTATGAAAACCTAAAAAATTTACTTTGCTTGACTGATGAAGCAAGCGAATCAAGGATTTTGTTGCTTCATCAAAAATACTAAGACCAAATTTAGAATCGTTTTTAGTCGTTGCAATGAATTCATGCGTATGTGCTTCAATCCCTGGATTGATTCTAAGTAAGACATTCACTTTCTTATCTATTAATAGGGATTCTAACAACTCAAATTCATAGGGATTATCAATAATAATCGTTCCAACATTTAATTCAATCGCTAAAAGTAATTCTTCTTTTGATTTATTATTACCGTGAAAATACACTTTTTCCATAGGATAGTTTGCTTTAAACGCAGTATACAGTTCTCCACCAGAAACCACATCTAAACTTAAACCTTCTTCATCAATCAGTTTGACCATTGCTTTAGTTAAGAAGGCTTTTGAAGCATAAATAACTTCTGTTTGAACGTCGTTATGTTTAAATTCGTTTAAAAACGATTGGCAAGTTTTTCTAACTAATCCTTCATCTATTACATATAAGGGTGTTCCATAGGTTTCTCTTAATTCATTGACATTTACGCCGCCTATGTATAAATTTTTCATGTTTAGCCTTCTTTCTAAAATATAAAAAAGTCGCGAGCAAAAGGCTCACGACTTTTAAATAAAAGCGTCCTTTCGCCCAACCATGTTAAAGCGCATCCATCGTGAGTCGGGCAACCCACTTGAACAGTCTTATACTTTTTCAGCATAAGCCCAGTGCTAAGCACTTCGGCGTCAGCCCCTTTCCTCTATTGAGTACTATTGACTTAACGCAACCTCTTTAAACATCGTTTATTATTATTTCATTGTCATAACAATAACACATTGTCATATGATAGTCAACCACAATAACTTGTAAGTGTTTTCTTATT
>JBKHEA010000029.1:0-9804 GCA_046541015.1 Candidatus Izemoplasmataceae bacterium | reverse complement strand
GCATTTAAAAAAGATGGGTCGGTTACCGCAGGAAATAGTTCAGGGATTAATGATGGCGCTAGTTTTATGATGGTAGTTAGTGAAGAAGCGCTTAAACAATATAATCTAACGCCACTAGTTGAAATCGTTGGGGTTGGACAAGCAGGTGTTGATCCTAATTATATGGGATTAGGACCGGTTCCTGCGATTGAACAAGCGATTAAAAATACAGACTTAAATTTTAAAGATATTGAATTATTTGAACTTAATGAAGCCTTTGCGGCTCAAAGTTTAGGCGTAATTAAAGATTTAGAAAATGCTTATGGTGTGCGTAAAGAAACTATTTTAGAAAAATGTAATGTCAATGGTGGTGCTATAGCTTTAGGACATCCAGTTGGCGCAAGTGGAAATAGAATTACTGTAACCTTAATTCATGAAATGATTAAACGAAATAATACATATGGCCTCGCTTCACTTTGCATTGGTGGCGGTATGGGAACTGCAATAATCTTAAAAAGGAGTGACGTCTAATGCGTTTAAACAATAAAGTAGCTATTATTACAGGTGGTGCACAAGGATTAGGACAAAGTATGGCAGAACGTTTTGCGGATGAAGGTGCAAAAGTTATCGCTGTTGATATGCAACCCCTTAAATATAATAAGGAAAATGTTGAAGGTTATGTATTAAATGTAACCGATAGTAAAGCCTGTGAAGCATTTTTTAATGATGTTATCAGTAAATATGGGCAAATCGATATTTTAGTTAATAATGCTGGAATTACTAGAGATTCAATGACTAGAAAAATGACCGATGAACAATGGGATTTAGTTATTAATGTAAACTTAAAAGGAGTATTTAACTTAACTAGACACATTGGACCACATATGGAAACTATCGGTGGTGGTTCAATCATTAATATCTCAAGTGTTGTTGGTGAATATGGCAACATTGGCCAAGCAAATTATAGCGCAACAAAAGCCGGTGTTATCGGGTTAACTAAAACATGGGCAAAAGAGTTTGCACGTAAAGGTGTACCTGTTCGTGTTAATGCCATTGCACCTGGTTATATTATGACAGATATTTTAAAAACTGTCCCTGAAGATTTACTTAAGCAGTTTGCTGGGTTAACCATGCTAAAACGTCTTGGTGAACCAATCGAAATTGCGAATGCAGCATTATTTTTAGCAAGTGATGAAGCAAGTTACGTTACTGGACATGTATTAAGTGTTAATGGTGGCATGAGACTTTAAAAATATTTAGGAGTGATGAAACATGTCCTTAAAACATGTTGGAATAGTAGGAACAGGCATTTATTTGCCATCAAAAAAAATGACAGCCAAAGAAATCGCAAAAGCAACAAACGGGATTTGGACAGAAGAGGCTGTTATAAATAAACTTGGAATAAAAGAAATCTATGTCGCAAGTCAACAAGAAGGTACGCAAGAAATGGCTTACTTAGCGGCAATGGATGCTATTAAAAATACAAAGGTAGACCCTTTAACCATCGATGTGATTTTATCGATTGGTGAAGAATGGAAAGAATACCCACTTACAACCACAGCCCTTTATGTACAAGGCAAGATTGGTGCAAAAAATGCTTGGGGCATTGATTTACAAAATCGTTGTTCAACAGGCGTTAGCGCTTTAAAGATTGCCAAAGATATGCTAATGGCTGATGATGAGATTGATACGATTATGATTGTTGGTGGATATCGCAATGGCGATTTTGTTGATTTTTCAGACAAAAACATGTCGATGATGTATAATCTTTCTGCCGGTGGTGGCGCAATGATTCTAAAGAAAAATTATGGCAAAAACCTCCTAGCTGGATCACACATTATCGCAGATGGAACATTAGCGCGTACTGCCGGTGTTGAAATCGGCGGGACCGCTAATCCTATAACTAAAGATAACATCGATCAAGCAATGAAGAGTTTAAGATTAATGGAACCAGAAAAAATGAAAACTAGGCTCAATGAAGTGTCCATGAAAAATTGGTTTACATGCATTGATAAAGCCTTAGAAAAATCAAAGCTTGATAAAAGTGATATAGATTATTTAGCGATATTGCATATAAAAAGGTCAGGACATCTTGCCATGCTTGATGCATTAGGATTAGATGAAACACAAACCATTTACTTGGAAAACTATGGACATATCGGTCAAATTGATCAAATATTATCTCTGCATTTAGCTTTAAAAGAAGGTAAAATTAAAGATCAGTCGACCATTTGCATGCTTGCTGCAGGCATTGGTTATGTCTGGGGTGCATCCATTATTCAATGGGGTGATATTCGTGAGTAGTTTTTTAAGGATTGTTTTTAGTAGTTTACAAACAGGAAGTATTTATGCGCTAGCTGCTTTGGGTATCGTTTTGATTTTTAGAACGAGTAAAACTACCAACTTTGCTCAAGGCATGATTGGAACATTTAATGCCTATATTGCAGCCTACATTATGAGCACATTAGGATGGAATATATGGGTTGTTGCGTTTATTGCTATGATTACTGCTTTCTTAACAGGGATCACGATTGATGCGCTTATCATTCGTCCAGCATCTAAAGTTAGTCCGATATCTAAACAAATTATAACCTTAGGCATTATCATGATTATTACTGGATTAATTCCTCGTTTCTTCGGTGTTGATAATTATAACTTAAGTAGTTTTATCCCATCAACGCAAGCGAATCCTAATAGTTTTATTATTTCAGGGGCAACCCTTCGTTATAATACTATTTTCATCATTTTAGTGTCATTAGTACTAATGGGCTTTATGTTTTGGTTTATTCAAAAAACCAAATGGGGATTAGCAACAAGAGTCACAGCATCCAATGAAACAACAAGTAAACTCATGGGTGTACCTACTAAAACAGTTACTATGGTTTCATGGGCAACTGCAGCTATGCTAGGGACACTTGCAGCCTTGTTTGTAGCTCCACAAGTTAGAGTTAATCCAAATATGTTATTAAGTGTTCAAATTAGTGCTTTCTTTGCAGGTACACTTGGTGGATTTCAAACCTTTTATGGTCCTGTGATTGGTGCTTATATTATTGCGTTTTTACGCAATGCAATGACATTTTATGTCTCAGATATTTGGGGCAATGTTATTGTATACATGGGTATACTCGTTTTCTTATATTTTAAACCATTTGGTTTATTTGGTAAGAAACCGACAAAGAAAGTGTAGAGGTGATGACATGAAAACAATTAACATAATAGAAAAATACTTAACAACACTTTCAAAAGCTTTTAAAAAACAACCTTTATTACCAATTGTTTTGTTTGGTTTATTGATAAGCTTAGCAGGGATTTTACCTCATATCGGTTTGATGAAATTTGGTACGATGGGAACGCTTAGTTTAGTCGTTATTTATACTGTTGTAGCTTTAGGACTTAATATTCTTATGGGCTTTAGTGGTTTAATATCTTTAGGTACTGCTGGATTTGTTGGGGTTGGTGCCTTAGGAACAGCGAGTTTATTAAATGCTGGAGTTCCTTTAGAAATAAGTGTACTTATCGTTTTAGTGATTGCTGGATCTGTTGGGGCGTTAATTGGACTTTTCTCATTAAAAGTTGATGGAATTTACTTAGCCATTGCAACCTTATTCGTTGGGGAAATCTTAACTCAGATTTTTACTCAAGTAGAAAGTTTATTTGGTCCAGGAAATACGGTTGATTCAAACCCTGTTACACTTTTTGGATTTATTACATTAAGTAATTACCCACAAGATGAGCGAAGCATGCTATTTATTCTATTAGTCCTATTTATGGTTTTAGCAATGATTGTCATGCACAATATCGTTAAAAGTCGTACAGGTAGAGCATTAATGGCGATGAGTCGAAGCGAACATGCTGCTCAAGCGATGGGGATTAGTTTAATTAAATATCGTTTAACGGCTTTTATTACGGCAACACTTTATGCCACAGTTGGCGGTATATTATACGCCATATATAACCCTGGTGTCCCAAAAGAAGGGTGGAGTTTAGGACTAAGTTTATTCATCATTGCCATGGTTGTTGTTGGTGGATTTAAATCTATTTTTGGAACCTTTATCGGTGCTTTTATCATCTACGGTGTCCCTAACTTATTCTTAAAAGAATTATTTGGTGATGTATCGTACATTATGAGTGGGGTTTTAATTATCTTAGTGATATTATTTTATCCTCACGGACTTGTATACATCGGTTATGACATTAAAAAATTATACTTTAAATGGAAACTTCATTTGCAAAAAAAGGTTGTGAAATCCGATGAAAAATAAGATATTAGAATTAAAGCAAGTTAGCATGTCGTTTGGAGGTTTAAAAGCCGTAGATAATTTAAGTTTTGATGTATATGAAAATGAGATCGTTGGATTAATAGGTCCTAATGGTGCGGGAAAAACGACCGTGTTTAACTGCATCACACAGTTTTACAAGGAATATAGTGGGACCATTCATTTCATTAATAATAAAAAAGAAGCAATTGATTTACGTGATGTAAAGGTAACTAAAGTCATTGATCAAGGCTTAGTAAGAACATTCCAAAACGTTGAACTTGTACGTGATTTAAGTATTTTAGATAATTTACTTATAGGTGCTCACAATCTTTATAAAACAGGCATTATTGAGCATATTTTAAGAACAAAAAGAATGCGAAAAGAAGAAATAGCCATGAAAGAAAAAGCTATTGAAGTATTAACCTTCTTAGGCATAGAGCACTTAAAAGATATGTATGTTGCAGGACAACCTTATGGGATCTTAAAAAAGATCGAAATTGCTAGAACGCTTATGGCAGATCCTAAACTAATTATATTAGATGAACCAGCTGCAGGGCTTAATGATTCAGAAACAGATGAACTAGAAAAACTTATTTATCAAATTAGAGAAAAATATCAAACCTCGATTTTATTAATTGAACATGATATGGGCTTTGTAATGAATATTTGTGATCGTGTTTGTGCGATTAACTTTGGTAAATTCTTAGCAATGGATACACCAAAAGTCATTCAAAAAAATCCATTAGTTCAAGAAGCTTACTTAGGAAAGGATGCTTAATATGAACCCTTTACTAAAAGTTGAATCTCTAAGTGTATCCTATGGAGCCATCCATGCTTTAAAAAATGTTGATATCGAGGTAAAAAAAGGATCAATAGTAGCCATTTTAGGCGCTAATGGTGGTGGAAAAAGCACCCTGCTTAAAAAAATTAGTGGTTTAATTACTGCAACGAATGGTCAAATTACATTTGATGAAGAAGTAATTACTAAGTTACAACCTGAAAAAATTACTAAAAAAGGGATTGTTCATATTCCAGAAGGTAGACAAATATTTGGTGACTTAACCGTTTATGAAAACTTGATGATTGGTGCATTTAGTTTAACTTCTAAAACAGTCTCATTAGACCATATTCATCCTAAACTTACTCATAAATATGAAAAAAAAGTAAACCATCAAAATCAAGTTAATTTATCGGTTAAAGAATTAATTGAAAATAATTTAACTTATGTTTATGAGTATTTCCCTGTATTACTAGAAAGAAAAAACCAAGTTGCACTCTCACTTAGTGGTGGTGAACAACAAATGCTTGCGATTGGGCGAGGATTGATGGGAAATCCAAAATTACTTATTTTAGATGAACCTTCTTTAGGACTTGCGCCACTGATTGTTAAAAATATCTTTTCAATTATCAAAAAACTAAAATCACAAGGCATTACGATTTTAATTGTTGAACAAAATGCTTTACAAACATTAAAAATTGCTGATTATGCTTATGTGATTCAAGTAGGAAAAATCATCAAAGAAGGCGATGCTAAAACTTTGATGAATGATCCAGAATTAATTGAGGCTTACTTAGGAAAATAGCAACACATCTGCGTTGCAGATTTATAGATATAAAATAATAGGAGGATATTATGAAAAAAGTATTAATTGTTTTTGCTTTAGTCTTATCTTTATTTACCCTTTCTGCTTGTGGTGGTGAAGAAAGTGCTCAAGGTGTTACCGATTCAACGGTTACTGTTGGGAATACTGCCGCAACAAGTGGTGATTTAGCGTTTGTTGGTGAACCATTTAATCAAGCGCTAGAAGCTTACTTTGACATGGTTAATGAAGATGGTGGCGTTAATGGACGTACCATTGAATTTAAACATTATGATGATGGGTTTGATGCAGCGCAAGGGCTAGCGTATACTCAAACATTAGTTGAAGATGATGAAGTGTTTGCTTTAGTTGGACACTTTGGAACACCTACTGTAGGAAATACACTTGATTACTTAGATGGTATTGGTATTCCACGTGTATACTATGCAACAGGAATTAGTGCGCTATTTAACACAGATGCTACCGATGGTGAACGCTCAAGTTTCCCTGTTCAACCTATCTATGATGCTGAAGGTGAAGTTATGGTTGCACGCGCAATCGCTGAATTTGGTGCTGAGAACATTGGGGTTATTTATACCAATGCAGATGATGGACGTGGACTATTAAACGGTATTCAATTACGTGCTGATATCGAAGGCGTAAATGTACCAGCAATCATCCAAGTTGCCCCAACTCAAACTGACATGAGTGCAGCTGCTCAAGTACTTATTGATGCAGGCGTCGATGTTATTTTAGTGGCAGCAAACCAAGCACCAGCAACAACCGCTGTTTTAGCTTTAAATGAACAAGGCAATACAGTCCCTGTAATTACAAGCTATGTTAATGCAAATGATACTTGGTTAGCTGGTGTTAGTGAAGCGCTTGCGAACTTTGATATCTATGCTTCATCTTGGATTGATATCTTTGATGCTGAAGGTAATTTTAGTGCTGAATATTTAGAATTTGCTGAAGAAGTTAGTAAAGTTGATGAATCATTAGCTTCAAATTCATATGCGTTTGCAGGATGGATTGCTGCTGCAACATTTGTTGAAGGATTACGTCGTGTTGGTGAAGAACCACTTACATGGGAAAACTATATTAATGCTATGGAAGAAGAACCAGTGCCATTCCCATTTGGAGGATTACTTGACTTTGCTGATGGTCGTCGTGTTGGAACTCAAGCAATGGCTTTCTTAAAAGGAACTATTGATGGAGAAACCATTACCTTTGTAAATGATAAACCAATTGAAACAATTGATGAAATTTTAGACCAAGAATAATAATACTGAGGTTGCGAAGAAAGGGTGGAATCCACCCTTTCAAAGCGCAACGAAAGGAGCATAATCATGCCTAAAACCATTACTATAGACCAAGCTTTAGATTTGGTTAAAGACAAAGATCATATTATCGCAGGAATGGCGGCCAGTGAAGGCCGTGAGTTTTTCTTAAATTTACATAAAATCGCTAAACGTATTAATCATGTAACCATTGATAACTGTTTACCGCTTTATCCTTATGAGTTTATGATTAATGAAGCATATAAAGATAAGTTTACAATAAACAGTTGGTTTTTTTCTGGAGATTTAAGAAAAGCCTTTAAACATAAAAACATTTCATTCATTCCAAATCAACTCCACTTTGCAGGAAGAAAACGTTTAGAACATCTTAAACCTAATATTTATATAGGCAATGCAACCCCACCAGATAAACATGGGTTTGTGAGTTTATCGCTATCTAACGTCTATGAAAAAAGCGTCCTTGAACAAGCGGATATTGTTATTTTAGAAATCAACCCTAAATTACCAAGAACCTTTGGCGATTTAGAAGTTCATCAAAATGATGTGGATTACTTTGTTGAAGTGGATTATGATGTACCAGTTTTACCAGATACCATACCAAATGAAAAAGATAAAAAAATCGGTGCATTTATCGCAGAACATATTCATGATGGCGATACTGTCCAACTAGGTATTGGTGGCATTCCTAATGCCGTAGCGCTTGCTTTAACCGATAAAAAAGATCTAGGTGTGCACACAGAAATGTTAACGACTGGATTTATGAAACTATTTAAACAAGGCGTTATAACCAATAAAAAGAAAACCTTGCATAAAGGCAAAATGGTTTGTGCTTTTGCGCTTGGTACCAATGAACTATATGATTTTATTGATAACAATCCTGCAGTTATGATTTTAGATGGCAATTATGTCAATGATCCTATGGTTATTGGCTTAAATGATAATCAAGTATCGATTAACACTACCATTGAAGTTGATTTAACAGGACAATGTTGTAGTGAATCTATTGGAACCGTTCAGTTTAGTGGAACTGGTGGACAAACAGATACAGCAACCGGCGCACAACGTGCTAAGAATGGTCGAAGTTTTATTGCTTTATATTCAACGGCTATGGTTAAAAACCATGAAACGGGTGAGCGTGAAGAAATAAGTAAAATCGTATCGACTTTAAAACCGGGTGCCGCAGTTAGTTTATCAAGAAATGATGTTGATTATATTGTCACTGAATATGGCGTTGCTCATTTAAGAGGGACAAGCATTAAAGAACGTGTTGAAAAACTCATTGCAATTTCCCATCCCAAATTTAAAGATCAATTAAGAAAAGAAGCTGAAGAAATAGGGTACATATAATCATGGCAACTTTTTTGTATAACGATAAAGAAATATATTATCAACTAGATGGCAACACGCATCTACCCAAAATGGTAATCTTAAATGGGATTATGATGTCGACAAAAAGTTGGGAACCGTTTATGACATCATTAACTGAATCTTTTCAAGTTTTACGCTTTGATATGTTTGATCAAGGACAAAGTTCTAAAATGGATGAGCCCTATACACAGGCCATTCAAGTTGAACTTTTAAATGCTTTACTTATCCATCTAAAGATTGAAAAAATTCATGTAGTAGGGATTAGTTATGGAGGCAGTGTAGCTTTACAATTTGCTGCAAAATATCAAGAAAAAATTGATAAGTTAATCGTTTTAAATGCCGTTGCTAAAACAAGTGACTGGCTTAAAGATATAGGAAGAGGCTGGAATGAAGTCGCTAAAACGAAAAATGGGCTAGCCTATTACTATATCACCATTCCTTTTATATATAGTCCACCCTTCTATCAAAAAAATATAGCTTGGATGCAAGCGCGTCAAAAAGTTTTAGTCCCTTTATTTAGTAATGATGATTTTTTGAAATCGATGATTCGTTTAACGATAAGTGCAGAAAGTCATGATGTTCTAAGTGAGTTAAAAGCTATTGATATTGAAACATTAATTGTTTCTAGTGATTTAGACTATTTAACCCCACCACACGAACAAATATACTTAAAAAACAACCTAAAAAATGCAACACTTGTTACGTTTAATGGGTGTGGACACGCGAGTATGTATGAACAACCTAAGCTTTTTGTTTCGACCATAAAAGGTTTTTTACTTGATCAAAAGTCATATAAAATATAGGAGGCTATTATGAATAAAGCAACCATCAAATTATCAAATGATGAGACCATTCATTATATTGAATCAGGGATTGACAATCAGGAAGTTTTAATTTTAATTCATGGCAATATGAGCAGCAGTTACCACTACTTACCTATTTTTGACTTATTATCACGTAATTATCACACCATTGCATTAGATTTAAGAGGTTTTGGAGATTCTACTTATCACACACCAATTGAATCTTTAGAAGATTATGCGGATGATATCAAATTATTTATGGAAGCATTAACCATTAAAAATGCCCATCTTGCAGGTTGGTCTACTGGGGGTGGCATCGCCTTAAAATTTGCAGCGAAATATCCAGATTTAATAGGCAAACTTATTTTAATTGAATCGGCATCCATTAAAGGCTATCCGATTTATGAAAAAGATACATCCTATCAACCAATCTTAACCAAACTATACCAATCAAAAGAAGCCATGGCAAAAGATCCAGTCCAAGTTGTCCCAGCGCTTAATGCGTTAAAAACTAATG
>JBKHEA010000028.1:0-9931 GCA_046541015.1 Candidatus Izemoplasmataceae bacterium | reverse complement strand
GAATATATGATAAGAAGCACTTTAATTACGAATTGTTAACTGGTTATGTTAAAAATAAATGTTGGGAAATAGAAAAAGAAACTAGAATTAGGGTAACTGTTTGTCCTAGAGGCTTGAGTAATAATCCTAATGGAATTATGCCAAAACCTCCTCATGATAGAATGTTAGCTGAATTGCCATGCGAGATTATAAATAGTATGGAAGTTAAACCAAGCCCGTATGCATCAAAAGAAACTATAAATGAGTTAATGACATTAATGGTAGAATACCCATCAATAAAAATAACAATATAACTTTTTACATCTTTCCATTAAACATTCATAAATTCTTGTTATAATATAGATACAAGAAACAAGAGGCGCTTTCTTGAAAGCGCCTTTGCCTTGTTAGGAGTTGTTTGTATGCCGCTTAAGAAAGATTTATTACTAGAAGAATTATCTTATATGCGTGATCATTTACGCATGAGGTATAAAGATGCGTATGATAACGCACCCTTAATATGTAGCGATGAAGCCTTAATTAAAATAGCGCAGAAAAAACCTTTGAAAATCGATGACTTTATGGGGATTCAAGGGATCAATGATGCGTTTATTGAAAATTATGGGCATCATTTTTTAGGCGTTATCTTAAAACATAAACATACTTCGATTAATGAAGTTAGTGTTTCTAAAAAAACACAACGTGTTTTACAAAGTTATAAAGACCGCTTAACCAATATCTCAAGACGTAACCGCAATTTATACACGTCTAAAATTACCCAGCGCCTTGGGGTTGATTTAGTCACTGAACATTTAAAAGACGCTTTACAAAAACTTTTAACAACCAACAAAAAAACCATGCGTTTAACGCATGCTTTAAATAAAGAGCGCACCAAAGAAGAAGATAAATTTCACCGTGCGCTTACGCTTTTATACCGTGAGATAAACCGCGATTTACGCGATAAAGGAACTTATGAACTTTTTATTGCTTACCCGTTTATTGAAGGGAAACTTCAAGGGGAAGATTTTGACGTTAAAGCACCATTAGTCTTTACCCCAGTTATCTTAGAACGCAAAGGCTATGATTTTTATTTAAAACTAAATGAAGAAAAAGACATTGTCTTAAACCGTGATTTACTGATTGCTAATACAAAGTTTGCACGTACAGAAGAATTAAAAGAAATGCCTTATATGGATCACTTAACCTTTAAAACCATTCAAGATATTGTTATCCCTTTTTATAAAGATCATCATTTAGAACTATCAACAAATTCTTTAAAAGAAACCCCGTTTATGCCATTTGAAAACTCATTGAAAAAAGATTTCAAACAGTATAAACAAGGCGAACTTACCTTAAAGCCTTATATGGTGCTAGGTAAATATCAAATCCATTCTAGTAAAATCCAAGAAGATATTACCGCAATACTAAAAAACAAAACCTATAACGATTTATTAGAAGACTTACTTGAAGAACCATTTAGAAACTATGACTATGATTTAAATACCCCATTTAAATCCATGGATAAAGGGTTATTCACTGAAAGTGATTTAACCTATATCAATGATCTAAATTATTCACAAGAAAAAGTTATTGATCTTATTAATAAGTTTGATAAGCTTGTCATCTGGGGACCACCTGGAACTGGTAAAAGTCAAACGATTACCTCACTTATCGCTTCACAAATAAAGCGTGGTGAAAATGTCTTAGTTGTATCTGAAAAAAAAGTAGCGCTAGACGTGATTAAAACCCGTTTAGGGTTTGCCTCTAAATTTGCGTTATTTTTAGATGATGCTCAAGATAAACAAGCATTTTACCATCAACTAAAAAACCATATCGACCCACTCCCACCAAGTCGTAATTTAAATAACGACCGTGAGAGTGCTGATGAAGCAATCGATGCAATCATGAAAAAACTTCAAGAAGCCCATCAACTTTTTTACTTACCTAAACTCCTTGATGTTGAACTCTATAAAATATATCCCCGTTACTTAAAAACCAAAGACATTAAAGAAAATTTACTCCCTGAAAAAATTTATGATCTATTTAAAAAAACCTTTAATCCTTTTTCATATGAGATCTTAAATCGTATTGAAAAACGATTTGAATCTAAAACACTCCTTAAACGTTTATTACTGGTAAAAAAATCGCTAGATTTTTATCCAATTATTCGTGATATTCATGTAAAACTAACCCGTAGTGAAAAACTCTTAAGAGCAGAGTTTTATAAAGACTTTGAAGCATTTAAAAACCACTACGACAAAACTAAATTCTTTTTTAATAAACGTAAAAAGCGTAAAACGTTTATAGATAATCATATTGAAGAGATCCCGTTTTTCTATAAGAAAAAACGTCAAGCAAAACGTTTCTTAAAAATGATTATGGCAGATGATGATTTTTATGCGTTAATTAAAAACCATCATAAAGACTTTGAAAAAGGCTTAACCTTATATACGAATTTACCGAAAGAAGAAAAAGTCTATTTAGATATGTTACTTTATCAAGAACCCTTCACCCATATTAAAGAGGTTGAATCTTTTCATAAAGATATCTTTGATACTGTCTATACAGGCTTTATTGAAAAATTTGAAGCCTTTAATAAAGACCGTGTAAAAGATATTAAATACTATAAAGAAAACATGGAAAAGCTTGAAGCCTTGATTCAAGCTAAAAAAGGTATGTGTTCTGAAACCTTTGCGATGAATCTATATCAAGAAGCGCTTAATTTTTCTAACACAAAACGCATCATGGATATAAAAAGAAGACTCGATGCTGAAAGAAAATGGAGTGTTCATAAATTTGTCCATACGTATCAGTTAGAACTTTTTAACCATGTGAAAGTATGGATGATGACCCCTGAAGCGGTATCATCCATCATCCCATTAAATTACGCCATGTTTGACTTAGTCATCTTTGATGAGGCCAGTCAAATGTATGTTGAAAAAGGGATACCTACGATTTATCGTGCAAAAAAAGTAGTAATCGCAGGCGACACCAAACAACTTCGTCCTTCTAGTTTAGGTCAAGGACGTCTTGCCTTAGATGATGAAGACCTTTTAGAAGATGATGATATTGATATTAGTTTAGATGCTGAAAGTTTACTCGATTTAGCACGCTATAAATATAAAGAAACCATTCTTAATTATCATTACCGATCACACTATGAAGAATTGATTGCTTTTTCTAATTATGCCTTTTATGAAGGTAAACTCATCGTTTCACCAAACTTAGAAAAACCTAAAAAACCACCGATTGAATATATCATGATTCCTGATGGTTTATGGCATGAACGCAAAAACTTTAAAGAAGCCGTAAAAGTCGTTGATCTCATTAAGAAAATCATCCGTACAAGAAAACATAATGAATCGATTGGGGTAATTACCTTTAACACAAGTCAACGTAATTTAATTGAAGATTTACTGGATGAAGAACTATTTACAAGCAACCGCTATACTAAAAAACTCCAACAAGAATTATCGCGATTTGATGATAATGAAGATAAAAGCTTATTCATCAAAAACATTGAAAACGTTCAAGGGGATGAACGCGATATCATTATCTTTTCAACCGCGTATGCTAAAAACCAAGAAGGTCGTTTCTTAAGACAATTTGGTTGGTTAAATAATGAAGGTGGTCAAAACCGCTTGAATGTAGCCATTAGCCGTGCTAAAAAGAAAATCTATTTAGTGACATCGTTTATTCCTGGAGAATTTCATGTTGAAGATTTAAAAAGTGAAGGCCCAAAACTATTAAAGAAATATTTAGAATATGGTTACTATGTATCAAATAAAGATTTTAATGGCGCAAAAAACGTTTTAAAAACCTTGTCAAACCGAGATGACTCAAGATTAAAAGATCACTTAACCTTACTTCAAGAAGATGTGTTAAAACGTTTAGAAAAAGAAACCTTAAGCGTTGAAGAAAATATTGGCATCGGTGGGTATAACATTGATTTTGGATTATTTGATAAAACGGATAACACCTATAAACTCGGTATTATTTGTGATGTTGGTAACCCTTCAAAAACCATCGATACAAGAGATGCCTTTTATCATCAAGAAAAATATTTAAAATCAAGAGGCTGGACTATCTATAGAATCTTCGCATCAAACTGGTATAAAGATGCAAACTATGAAATGCGTGAAATTCGAAAACTCTTAAAAGAAGAAGCATAACCAAATTTGGTTATGCTTTTTTATGATTTACTAAGATAGTTAAGTAATACTGAACGTTATTTTAGTTATTTAATAACCCTTTTTGCCTTATAACAAAGGATTAAATAGCCAAGTTAAGTAACAACGTCTTGATTATTAAGTTAAGTAACACTATAATTTAAATTAAGGAGGGATGACAATGCCAGATGTCATAAATAATGTAAAAGTTGGACTATTGATTAAAAAACTCTTAAAAGAGCGTAATATGACTCAAGAACAACTTGCAGGGTTACTTAATATTTCAAAGTCCGCTGTATCACAAAACCTAAATGGCAAAAGTTCATTCGATATGCAAAATTTAGTAAAAATCTCTGAGATTTTTAATGTATCACTCGATGAACTCTTAAGCCAAAAATCTAGTGGAGAGCATGATGTAATTTCAGAATATGAAAGAGTTACAAAAAAAGGGTTAGATGAACTAAAGAAAGTTTCACCAAAAGATTTAAACATTAAAGAACCTGATCTTTACGGGAAAGTATTAATTGAGTACATTATGGAATATGGAAAAGTTGATATGTTTAAATACCTTTATGAATCAGGAATTGATTTATTTCATGACTATCATCATCAAGCTAAAGCCATCACTTTAAAACTTGTACACTTCATGCTAGAAAAAAATATTGATGGGGTTGAAAAATATATCTACCGTTATACTATCGATAATGGTGCGTTTATCATTTATGATGAGTTAGAGCGTAAAGCAATCGTGACTTTACTTAATCAAAGTAAAAAACAACCGCTTGTAGAAACATTGATGAAAGCCATTGTTACTAAACAAACCAAAGTGTTAAATTTAATTCCTTATAATCAAAAATATAAAGTATTAACAAATGAACAATGGATTGATTTAATCGCTAGTTATCAAGCTACTGAAATGTTAAAGACCTATTTTAAAGTTTATGATGTTTTTAATGATTACCCTATAATGATGGAAGCATTTATTAAACGTCATTTTAAAGAAGGTATCATGATGACGCTTGATGCAATGCCTAAAAAAACTTATACAAGATATCAACTAAAAATTATTCAAGCACAACAAGTAGCCTTAGATTTAAGCAAACTTAATGATTTAGAACTCTTTAAAAAAGTAATTAAAAAAGGCTTGTTTACAGACATTAATTACTTATTAAAGACATTAATTATTAACGATTTACCGACTTTATATGATTATGTCTTTTCACTTTCTACTTTAAATATTGATTATCAATACACCATGCTTAGTGCTATTACTAAAGGGAACTTAGACTTATTAAAACAGTATTCACATAAACTAAATCAAGATCAACTAAATTATTTATTAAGTCAAGCAAGCGCTTATGATTTAAACATTCTTATATATTTACTCAAAGAGAAAGCACAATTTGTTACAAAGTATCATAATAATGAAACCTACACTAAGGTAAATCAGATTATTAACCACTTGTTAACAAAGGAAGAAAGGGATGAATCAAATGAGTGAATTTATTAGAGAAGTATTTGAACTTAGTGTCTTAATTTTATTGCTTGTATTATTATTTGTTGCAATTATTATTATGATAAAGACTTTCGGATTTTCTAAATATTTATCGAGTAGAAAGTACCGCATCTCAACCCATTTTGAATATGAACCAATCAGTCAAAAAGAGATGTTTACAATATTAGTTTATAATAATAATCTTACAGACTCTCGTTTAGCTGCTTTAGGTTATATGTATAAACATCAAACCATTGATTACTATAAAACCTATCTTAAGCAAATTGATTATTCCCTTGAAGGAAAAATTGTTATTCCATCAAGAGATTCTATTAAGATTAAGATTGATATTGATTCATTACTAGCCGTTATTAATGATTATAACTACGGTAAAATAAAAACGAAATCACTAAAATGTTTTGTAACAGATGCTTTAGGAATGACAACAACGGTTAAAGCTAAAACCGTTAGAAAAGTGATTAAACGAAAACTTAAAAAAGCTAAAGTAATAAAACGTGATCAAAAAATAGAACAAATTAAAAAACAAAAACAAGAACGTCTTGCACAAAAGAAAATCAGAAAAGAAGCACGCGTTCAAAAACGTCTTGCAAAAAGAGAAAAAATTCGTGTTTGGTTTAAAGAAAAACTAAATAAAGTGAAGAGGGGATCTTAAAGATGAATAGCTTAAAACCTAAGTGGCTATTAAAACGAGCACGCTATGATAAGAGTCTTTCAATCAAAGAAGTGTCCCAGTTATCTTTGATTGATGAAACAACATTAAGACAATATGAAAAAAATGAAATTCCACTATCTATAGAAGATCAAAAAACATTAGTTGGTATATTAGAGTTAGAACAATATGATGACCATGAAGTTATAAAAGAATACACGCCAAAACATTTTTGGCAAACTTTAAGCATTAAACCTTATGATCATGAATACCACATGGGTATTTATGAATATATTAAACATGGTATAAAAAATGTATGGCGTGCCTTTAAAACAAATCGTTTTCTTATAGAAGTCTTAATCCTTACCTTAATTATCATTAGTCTTGCGGAGTATACAGGCAATGTTTCTTTAAGCATTTTATTAAATAGCATATTCCCACCAGCCGCTTTAGCTGTTGGACTTTACTTATTTTATAAAGAAAAACATATAAAGCCCTTTGATGCGATTAAGTTATTCATCATTGGGGGATTATTAGGTATTGTCTTTACTTATTTATTTAGAGAAATTACTGGTTATCCATTTGGTTTAATTGGCGATTTAATCACAGGATTTCTTGAAGAAGCCGCAAAAATTGTTGTGGTGGTGTTTGCGTTAAAATATTATAAAACCATTACTGTTAAAGGTGGGATCATGATTGGCTTTTTAATTGGTGCTGGTTTTGATGCCTTTGAAACAGCGGATTATGGTATTTGGATGTTGCTTGAAACTTTTGATATTAATCAAGCTTTAAGTCTTGTGGTTGACCGTGGGTTTTATGGATTTATTGGTATTGGACATCATTTTTGGACAGGGATACTGGCAGGAACGCTTGTTTATCTAAACAATTTAGATAGTTTTAGCATAAAAAAAATCACTAAACCATTATTTATTGAAATGTTTATTGTGGTTTCTTTAATCCATGCATTTTGGAATTATCTAGTAGGCTATAATATTTATCTTAATTATGGCTACGCCTTATTAAGCTTACTATTCTTTATCCTATTTATTAGACATGCGAGTTATGAAGAAGTTTATAATAACCACGCTATTATTGTTGATTATACAGATTAAACCTACCTTAGGGTAGGTTTTTTTATGCGGTAAAAAAGGAAAATAAAGTCCATCTTTCTTTTTTGGTAAAATTTTGGTAAAATAGTTTTAATGGAGGGATGCATATGGCAACCATTAAAGAAATTGCTAAACGCGCTCAGTGTTCAATAGGAACAGTATCTAGAGTTTTAAACTTTGATGAAAGTTTACGCGTTTCAGATGAAAAAAAGGCTTTAATCTTAAAAATCGCAGAAGAATTAAATTATAAAACATTAACCCAACGTAATGCAAAAACGCATTATACGATAGGGGTTGTTAGTATGTATACTACCTTAGAAGAACTAGAAGATCCGTTTTATTTATCGATTCGATTAGGGGTTGAAAAACGGATTAAAGATGAACATGTTGAAATGGTCGTTTTACATGATAATCCTAATGGGTATGATTATACTAAGATTAAACACGTTGATGGTATTATAGGGATAGGGCATTTTACACGACAAGAGATTAAAGCATTTTCAAAACTAACAGATAACATTGTCTTTGTTAATTCTGATCCAGACTTTAATAAATATGATTCGATTTTGTTTGATGGTGAAAATGCGGTTAAAGAAGTGATTGAATATTTAACGAAACGCAATCATACTAAAATAGGCTTTATCGGGGTTAAAGAAATTAGAGAAAGTAAACATATCGATTTAGCTGAAAGTCGTTATAAGTTAGTAAAAAGTTATTTAGAAAAAATTGGCCTATATGAAGAAAAGTATATTTATCACGGGGGAAGAACGTATCATGATGGCTATAAAGTCATGAAGTCTATAATTGATCGTGATGAACTCCCTACAGCCTTTTTTATCGGAAATGACTCGATGAGTATAGGAGCCTTAACCGCATTATATGAAGCGGGCATTCGCGTACCTGAACATATGAGTATTATTGGGTATAATGATATTACAAACGCAGAGTTTACCTTGCCACCCTTAACAACTGTTAAAGTCTATACGGAGTTAATGGGAGAAAAAGCTTATGAACTTTTAATTGACCGAATTGAAGGAAGAGACATTCCTTTAAAAATCATTACTCCAACGAAGCTAATCGTTAGAAATACAGTAGCTAAAGTCTCAGAAGAAACGCTTGAGTAGCGTTTTTTTTCTGAATTTTACCAATTGTAACCGATTACTTTTAAGGGCTATGTTTAGCCAAAAAAGCGACTTAATGCCATAGTAGTGTTGTGTTAGTGCTTTCATAATATGATTGACACGTGTTTTATCAAGTGGTAAAATAGTGGTAAAATAAATTAAATAGTTTTACCATAAGGAGGAAATGTCTTGAAAAAAGTATTTTTAGCAATTGTTTTAAGTGTATTAGTCATTAGCCTTGCAGCGTGTAGTCGCGAATACGATGCGCCTACTTTTAGTGGGGTTATAGATGAATCCATTTTACAAGGGTCAGAGTTTGATCCACTTGAAGGCGTTAGTGCTACAGATTATGATGGCAATGACTTAACAAGTGAGATTGAAACTGAAGGCTTTGTAAATAGTTTAATCTTAGGTGAACATGTAATTACTTATAGTGTTACAGATAGTCAAGGAAAAACAACTACAGTAAACCGTTTTATCACGGTTGTATTTGAAACAAGTGATCCATTTGCTTTATATAATGGAGACTTTGGGTTAGATACAGGTGGATGGACCTTTGATACACCAGGTGGTAGTGCTGATTTTAGTGTGGTTGATGACATGTTAGTCGCAGATATTTCAAGTGCTGGTTCACAGTGGTGGCAAATTCAGGTTCATCAAATGGTTACTATCACAGAAGGTGAAACCTATCGCTTTAGCATTGAAGCGAAAAGTGATACCGCTAAACGTCTTGGACTTGGTATGGAAGATACCGCAGATGGGTATGCGATGTTACCAGGTGGGAATGTTGCGTTTGAGTTAAGTGATACTTTAGAAACGTATGAATTTATTTATACGAGTGACCGTTCAATCGAAACGGCTAAGTTTGTTATTTATTTAGGACAAATTGGTGAAGATGATACAGGAACGGATGTTACCATTAATGAAGTCAGTATCGAACGTGTTACCCTTGAAGATACTGATGTAACCTTTGATGGGGTTGAAGATACAGTTGTTGTGATTGGTGAAACCTTTGATCCACTTGAAGGGGTTAGTGCAAGTGTTGATTCAACGGATCTTACAAGTAGTATTAGTGTTGTTGGTTTAGTAAAAACAAATGTTGCAAATAACACCCCTTATATTGTTCAATATCTTGTTGAACATGATGGCAAACTTACGGTTTATAACCGTTTTGTAGAAGTCATTTTAGGTCAAGATGACCCAAGTTCAATCTTTAATGCAGACTTTGAAAATGGTAATGTCGGATGGACGTTTGACTTCCCTGTAGGAGAAGGACAGATGAGCGTTGTTGAAGGTGAACTCATCGCAGACTTAACGGATTTAGGCGATGCTTGGTGGCATATCCAATTATCTCAAGGTGGCTTACATATTGAAGAAGGTAATTCTTA
>JBKHEA010000027.1:0-12598 GCA_046541015.1 Candidatus Izemoplasmataceae bacterium | reverse complement strand
GCTCTGACCAGCTGAGCTACGGGTCCATACATGGTAGCGGCGAAGGGATTCGAACCCCCGACCCTTCGGGTATGAACCGAATGCTCTAGCCAACTGAGCTACACCGCCATATTACGAGTAGTATATGACATGCTAAATATGGTGGAGCCTAGCGGGATCGAACCGCTGACCTCCTGCGTGCAAAGCAGGCGCTCTCCCAGCTGAGCTAAGGCCCCACTAAAATTATACATGGTACCTAGGGCCGGACTCGAACCGGCACGGTATCGCTACCATTGGATTTTAAGTCCAACGTGTCTACCAATTCCACCACCCAGGCAAATGGTGTCCTGCAGAGGATTCGAACCTCTGACCCTCTGATTAAAAGTCAGATGCTCTACCAACTGAGCTAGCAGGACGTTTTATATGGTGCCGGAAACAGGAGTCGAACCCGTGACCTACTGATTACAAGTCAGTTGCTCTACCATCTGAGCTATTCCGGCTTTATGGTGGAGGATAGCGGGCTCGAACCACTGACCCCCTGCTTGTAAGGCAGGTGCTCTCCCAACTGAGCTAATCCTCCGAATATGGTGGAGCCTAGCGGGATCGAACCGCTGACCTCCTGCGTGCAAAGCAGGCGCTCTCCCAGCTGAGCTAAGGCCCCAAAAATGGTGGGCCTGAATGGACTTGAACCATCGACCTCACGCTTATCAGGCGTGCGCTCTAACCACCTGAGCTACAGGCCCCCATACCATTTTTTAATCAAGTGCGTGTAATATTCTACTATTTTTAAATTGAGTTGTCAACACATTGCATTGATTTTTAATTAATAATTACTAATCTTTTTGATTGTTGCGTGTTATATGGCTGGGCTAGGTGGATTCGAACCACCGATGTCGGAGTCAAAGTCCGATGCCTTAACCACTTGGCCATAGCCCAATAACTGGTGGAGGGGGACGGATTTGAACCGCCGAACCCTAAGGAACAGATTTACAGTCTGCCGCGTTTAACCACTTCGCTACCCCTCCAAACACGCAATTAACATTTTATACTAAATGAATTTAAAAAGCAAGTCATATTTCCTGAATTTTACAAGTCAATAAGATAACTCAATTTTTAATTTTAAACAAATCAGTTGAGTAACTTCTTAACATTTCTTAAAAATTTCACTCTATCAATCATTACTACTCGCTCACAGCGAGTACATTTTAGTTTTACATCAGCACCATAGCGTATAATTTCCCATTTGTTTTCTCCGCATGGATGTTGTTTTTTCATGGTAACAATCTTTCCTACACCAAATTTATCAGTTTCCATAAATCACTCGTCCTTAATCTTTTTAAGGATATTTTGCATAGCCTCGACATTTTTCACTTTTATCTTGATAGTATTATCTGATATTTTTATTTTTACATCATCACCCAATATAGTTTTAAATCTATCTTTTAATAAAGGTTCATACTCTTTGTAGTTATAAAATATTTTTTTGCTTGAAATGCTTTTAGCCTTTTTATTTCTAACTATTTCCTCTAATTTTCTAACACTTAATTGCTCTTTTTTAACTCTATCTGCTAAGTGTTCTACCCATGCTATGTCTTCAATTTTGCTTAAAATACGTGCATGTGCCATAGAGATATTTCCTTTATTTACATCCTCGATAATAGATATTGGTAAATTTAGTAATCCAATCATGTTTGTTATATATGATCTACTTTTTCCAATTTTTTTTCCTAATTCAGCCTGAGTTAACCCTAAATTTTTGATTGCTCGTTCAAAGGCAATAGCCTCTTCAATAGGCGTTAAGTCCTCTCTTTGAATATTTTCTAAAATTGAAAGTTCTGTTAAATATATCGAATTATAGTCCCTAATAATAGCTGGAATAGTTTTCTTTCCTGCTATTAGCGAAGCTCTTACCCTTCTTTCACCCGCAACTAAAACAAAAATTTCGTTTTGAGGCTTTAGTATTACCGGTTGTATAACTCCATGTTCTTTGATTGAATCTGCCAACTGTTTGAGTGCTGTACTATCAAAATTAACACGTGGTTGATTGGGATTAGGTTTAATTCTTTGTATTTCTACTTCGATAATCTCTTCGTTTTCACTAAGTTTTATTTCATTCTCATCTATTAAATCTTTAATTTTTCTACCTAATTGATCTTTATTCAAGGTTTGCCACCATCTCTTTCGCTAAATTTTGATAGCTAATTGACCCTTTAGAACGCGGTGAGAATTCGGTAACTGGTAGGCCATAACTTGGCGCCACAGAACACTTTACATTTCTAGGAATAATTGTCTTAAATACTTTTTCTTTAAAATACGTTTTAACTTCATTAATTACTTCATAACCAATATTACTTCTAGTATCTAACATAGTTAATAAAACCCCTTCTATAGTCAAAGTTTTATTATTATGTTTTTGTTTATTTTGAATGACACGAATTGTATTAAGTAGTTGTGTTAAGCCATCCATAGCTAAAAATTCACATTGAACAGGAATTAACACACCATCTGCAGCCATTAGCGCGTTTATTGTTATGACACCTAAAGATGGTGGACAATCAATTAATATAAAATCATAATTTGATCTAACTTTTTCCAAAGCATTTGATAAGATAAATTCCTTGTTTTCGTGTCTAAGTAAACTACTTTCAATATTAGTCAACTCGAATCTAGCTGGTAAAATATCAACATTCACTGCTTTAACTCTTTTTATAATCTTTTCGATAGGAACATCATTGATAAACAAATCCGCAACCGTATAATTAAGATTAGCTCTATTAACTCCCATATAAGTCGTTGCATTCGCTTGGTGGTCAACATCAACAAGCAAAACTTTCTTCCCTAAATATGATAAAGAACTTGCCAAGTTTACGCTAGTCGTTGTTTTGCCTACGCCACCTTTTTGATTGCTTACTGCTATAATTTTCCCCATACTCCACCTCTATTGAATCTTACAGATTAATGTAATTTTATCATAAAACACTGAGTAATTCGACAACATAAATTAAAAGTTATCCACAAATTTTGTGGATAACTTAATTCTAATATAGATACTTCTCAAATATTTCTTGGTTTGTTGTAATGAAGTTTACATCTTCAAAAGATATGAACTCCCTAAACTCTTTGGATTGTATTAATGCAATTATTTCATCATGGCTCATTGGACGATCAATTCTTCCCCATTTATCTTGTTGGGTTTTCTCTTGTCTTAAATACTTATATAAGAAAGCTAAATAAATAATCTTATTTGTGCTAGATGAGAGTAGATTATTTATTTGGAACTCATAACGTTTATCCTTTGAATTCATGCCACTGTCAAACTGACAAACAAACTCAAATAAGATGTGATATAAGTGAGAATCTTGATTAAGCATAAATTTTTTAAATTCTTCAGTAAACATTTTTGCAGTTTCACTACTTTTGCCTTGCATTATTTCTTCAATATTAAGTCTATGTATATAGAAATAAAACTCTACTGCTTCTGATATAGCACTACCATCATGTTCAAAAAACTCATTAATAAATATTGCTAGTTCACTAACTGCTTTTTGGAACTCTACTGATTCATAAACAGGGTTCTTATTGCTTTTATCATCGAGCTCATTGGTGTATTTTAAAACGATTTCTCTAAATCTTTTTATATTTGAATCTACTTGCAAATATCTTTCATTTAAGCGTTCGGTCATAGATTCAGAAACAATAAAATTGATTAAAAACACTATATAGAATATAAATAAAGATAATTGGTAAATTAAATCAGTTAAATGCAAGTCAATAACGTTTGGATATAAAAGATTTAGACCGAACTCTCCAATATAATATATTCCGTATACAGTAACAATTCCACCATAAAATACATAGGTGTAAATATCTTGATAAAAAATTACAATTATAATCGTGATATAAATTAGTAAATATCCATAAAGTTGGTTTGTACCTGCTACATAATATAGAGTTAGCCCCATGAAAGTATAAATGCTTAGGTGCATGGATATTCTTACACGATTCAGTGAAAGAGAAACAATTCCTATAATAAACATAAGGACAAATGCAGTTGGTATTAAGACTATAAATACTTTATTAAAATCCTCAAAAATTGAAACCGGAATGGTTAAAGCGCCAAAAATAAACATAAATGTCCATACTACAGATACCTTTAATTTTAGTAACTCTACTGGAGATAAAAATTCACTACTTCTGATTTTATTAAGTAAAGTTCTCATAAGCTCACCTTCTTATCAAAGGCATCTTCAAATATCTTGTTAAAAACTTCATAATTTCCATAATATATACTAGCAATTTTAGGATCAAGTAAATACTTAAATTCTGTATTTTGAAGCATAGTTTTGATTGTATCATCATCAAGTGCTTGAAAATACTCTTTATCAATCTTTAATAGTGTATAAAAAACTGCAAATGCTATAATTTTACTATATCTAGAGTCATTGATATTATTAAAACTAACAAACATATTATCACTAGATATTTTTTCATCTTTTTTTAATGTTAAAACTTGACTAGATTTAAACAACATATAATTTATTTTTGAGTGCTTGCTAATATATAACTGTTTAAGCTCTTGAATTTCTTCATAAGTATACTCAGGGTATTTAGTATTTAATTCGTTATCTTTTAAGTTTTCAAGGTCTTTTAACAATTGTATTTGAGCTTCAAATACATTGTCTACATCTATTTTTTTTACCAAATTTTCTGAAAATGATTGAAATTTTTCTACATAGTCTAAATAATCTAGTTTAGAAGAATCATATTTAGTTTTTAAATTATGTATAATGCCTAATAATCTTATCTCTGATTCTTTTATTTGTGCGAGTTTGTTATACAGAAATCTTTTTCTATTGATAATGATGAATGATGATACTGAGAGTAGTGCTACAAATACAATTAAAAACACATAAATATAGAAAATCTCAACATTTGAGTTATCTACACGGAAAATATCAGAATATCTCCAAATAAATATAATGCCAAAAAATAAAAGTGATACATTATTAATTAGTGCTGCCTTTTTATCTTGATAAACTGATACAATTGCGTAGGCGATAAATAAGAAAGTAAATGAACTAGCTGTCTTTAATTCCATAATTAGTGTGATTGAGATCATGTAAATTCCAAGGGAAGTAATATAAACAGATAGTTTTAGGCTATTAAAATAATCATCATATGCATAAAATGCTATATTAACAGCAGCCAGTACTCCCATGAACAATCCATATACCAACAGTCGATTGACTGGAATATTAGATAAGTAAAGAATAACCATTAGTGGTGCTACTAATGTTAGTAACATAACATTAACTATGATTATTTTTTTCTTAAGATATTTTAACTCTAATTCATCTTTATGATTTTGAATATCACTATTTGTGTTTTCCAAAGCGCGATAAACATTTTTATCCATCATAGTAAGTAGCTCCTTTCTTTTATAATGGTTGTTTCTTTATTTTACTAAAATCTCTTGGATATTTCTTAGGGGATTCTTTTTTCTTATTTATCATTACAATATATCTTTCTAGATTATTGTATGAGTAATCGATAGTTTTTATGTATTTTCCTCCTAAAATTTTGATCGCTTGTAACGCTTGAGAAAGTTCTTCATTTAAGGATTTTGACTTTAATGGCAAAAAGTAACCGTTAACTTTTACAAAAGGCATACAAAATTCGGTTAATATAGTTAAGTTTGCAACGGCTCTTGCAGTGACAATATCAAATGATTCTTTTAACTCAAAATCTTCAATTCTACTGTGTATTAAAGTAATATCCACACCAATTTTATCAATTAGATTTTCAAGAAATCCTATTCTTTTTTTTAACGAATCTACAATTGTAACTTTAAGATTTGGATAGATAATCTTTAAAGGGATACTTGGAAACCCTGCGCCACTACCAACATCAAGTAGTGTTTGGTTTTTCATTGGAAGGGCCTTAGCTAAGCATAAAGAATCATAAAAATGTTTTTTATAGACCTCTTCTTTATCTGTTATTGCAGTTAGATTCATTTTCTTGTTCCACTCAATCAATGTTTCATAATAGATTTCAAATTTATCTAACATATCCTGATCATATTCAATTTTATCATTATTAAGCAGTTCTAGAAAATCTTTCATCATAAATCATCACCTTGGTTTATTTTATCATAAATAGATTAGACTTTAAATAAATTAAAACGGTTTAACACTTAGTTAAACCGCTAATTATTTATTTTTAAAGCTTTTATATAAACCAATAAAATAGATATATCACTAGGATTTACACCACTAATTCTTGAAGCTTGTCCAATGGATAAAGGTTTTACTTTATTCAATTTATCTCTAGCTTCTAATGCTAAATTGTGAATCTTTGAATAATCTAAATCTTTTGGTATTTTAACATTTTCCATTTGTAATAATTTTTCAGCTTGTTTATTAGCTTTGAGGATATACCCTTCATACTTAATATCAATATCAACTTGTTCAAATATTTCATCGTTGTAATTTAAATCTTCCATAAACGATTTAACTAATCGTGATGATATTTCAGGTCTTTTTACGAAATCATAAAAAGAAGTTTTATCTTTTAATGGACTCGTTCCTAATGAGATAACTAAATCATTTGTCTCTTGATTTGGATAAAGAATAAGGGCTTTTAATTGTCTTTTTAACTCATTTACTTTCTCTTTTTCTTCAAGAAACTTATCGTATATTTCTTTTTTTAATAGTCCTGTCTTAAATCCATAATCCATTAGACGAACAGCGGCATTATCGTGTCTTAACAATAATCTATATTCAGCTCTAGATGTTAAAAGTCGGTAGGGTTCTATAGTTCCTTTTGTAACAAGGTCATCAATTAACACCCCTATATAAGCTTCATTTCTTTTTAAAATTAGCGGATCTTTATTATCTAATTTCAAACTTGCGTTTATTCCTGCCATTAATCCTTGACAAGCTGCTTCCTCATACCCACTCGTTCCGTTAATTTGGCCAGCAAAATATAGCCCTTTGTAATTTTTAGATTCAAGGGTCGGCCATAATTGTCTAGCATCGATAGCATCATATTCTATAGCGTATGCATATTTAGTAATCACTGCCTTTTCTAATCCTGGTATAGAATGCACCATTTGTTCTTGAATATCTTCAGGCATTGATGTTGAAAAACCTTGAACATAAATTTCATCTAGTTCAACCGATTCGGGTTCTAAAAATATTTGGTGACGTTCTTTATCTTGAAAGCGTACTAGTTTATCTTCTATGGATGGACAATATCTTGGACCAACACCCTCAACAACACCGCTGTACATAGCTGATTTACCTAGATTATTATTAATAATAATATGTGTATTTGGTGCTGTATAAGTTAAATAACAAGGATATTGTGCATCAATATCATATGTTTCATTTGAAAAGTGTGAAAAATGTCTAATAACTCTATCTCCATCATGTCTTTCAGTAACAGAAAAATCGATACTATCTCGCTTAATTCTTGGTGGTGTCCCTGTTTTTAACCTAAAGAGATTAAATCCTAATTCTTTTAATTGTGGACTAAGCCCTAAAGATGGTTTTTGTTTATCGGGTCCCATGCTTTTTGACGTTGCACCAACTAGTATTTTACTATTTAAATAAGTCCCTGTAGTAATAATGACACTCGGTGCTAAGTAAGTTTCACCCGTCTCTAATAACACACCCTTAACTTCGTTATTCTCAATCACTAAAGACTTTACATAGGCTTCTTTAACATCTAGATTGTCTTGATTTAAAATGACTTCTTTCATTCTTCTAGAGTATGCAACTTTATCTGATTGAGCTCTTAAAGCTCTTACGGCAGGTCCTTTAGAATAGTTTAAAAGACGCATTTGGATTTGAGTCGCATCAGCATTTTTAGCCATCTCGCCACCAAGTGCATCGATTTCTCTTACAACAATCCCTTTAGCGGGTCCTCCAACTGATGGATTACAAGGCATTGATGCAATAAAATTTATATTCCCTGTTATAAGTAGTGTCTTTTTATTCATTCTAGCGCTAGCTAAACATGCTTCACTTCCAGCATGACCACCGCCTATTACAATAACGTCATACATATTAATCACCTTTTCATGGTTATTTTATTATGATTTACAACTTTAGTAAAGAATATTACCTTTGATATGTCTTGTACTTAATATATAATATCTATAAAGAGGTGGTCTTTATGGTAAAATATACTATTTTAATTGTCGAAGACGAACCAACAATAAATAGAATGGTTTCTAATTACTTTAAAGCTGAAGATTTCAATGTGTTTAGTGCCTATACTGGCGTTGAAGCATTGAAAATATTTAACCATCAGCCAGTAGATATTGTTATACTAGATATTATGATGCCAGGAACTAATGGATGGGAAATTGCGCGCAAAATTCGCGAAGTCTCAGCCATTCCTATCATTATGATGAGTGCCTTAAGTGAGGAAGAAGATATCTTAAAAGGTTATTCGTTAAGGGTAGATGATTATATTACAAAACCATTTAACCCTAAAGTTTTAGTTGCTAAAACAAAAAACTTATTAGAGCGTATTAAAAACCAAAATCATTCTATCATACACTCAGGAATCATAAAGACAAATCACATTGTGGTCAATACTAATACCCACAAAATCTTTGTTGATGAAAAAGAGTTAGAGTTATCTAAAACCGAATTCGATTTGCTAAAATATTTTGTTGAACATGAAGGTAAAATCTGTTCAAGAAATCATCTTCTTGATGAGGTTTGGGGCATAGATGTTTACGTTGAAGATAGGATTGTAGATACCTATGTAAAAAAATTAAGAAAACATCTTGGTCTTTACTCTAATTATATTAAAACCGTATTTGGGGTAGGTTACAGATTTGAGGCAATTGATGAATAAACTTACTAAATTATATGCCCGTTTATCTTTATCAAGTCAAATTATAATGACTATTATCTTAGTATTTATCACATTTTTCATCTTGCAATTATTTTTAAATTCTGTATTTTTTAGAAATTTCTATATTCAAAGAGAAATTCAAACTTTCGAAGAAGATTTTAATATTTATGTTGATGAACTAAAAAATCATAATACAACAGAACATTATGATATAGTATATGATTTCACTAAAAATTACAATGCTTATTCTGTGATCCTTGACCAAAACTTTAGAGTAACTAATTATCAATATTCAGAATACTCAATTACAGTTCAAACAATTGATGGTTTAACAGACTATCAATTATTAATCTTAGATAACGAGCATACTTACAGTATAGGCAATTATGTTGAAGCAACCGTTGTAGCTTCAAGTAGTTCTAATTATACTATTAGATCTTTAGAACTAAACAATACCTCTTTATACGATCAGAGTTGCTTGGTGGATTGTATTGAAATCCAAGGGTTTATAACAGAAGTTAATAAACCTTACAATCTCAACTTTCTTTATGAACAAAATTTTATAGTTCAAACCGAGTTAGGTAAGATATCAAATAATGAAATTTCACTCAGTGATTATGTTTATGATGATGGTTTTCGCTATCAATCTGATGATGGTCCTGTAAACTCATTAATTTTTATTAAACCAATTAATGATTGGACCTATGTTATGACTATCATTCAAGTCCAAGATACTTCCTCAATCATAAGTATTGTATCATCCTATCAAAACTATGTTTATTTAACCGCTATTGTTATTATTATCTTATGGAGTCTTAGAATTGGAAACACTGCCTCAAATCCAATAAAAAATATCGAAAAAACGGCTAGGCAAATTGCTAATCTTAATTTTGAAGTCAGTACACATGAATACAAAAGTAAGGAAACTACATCCTTATCTAATAGCATCAATTTAATTGCAAAAAACTTAAAGCAAACCATTGAGACAATTAATAACAAAAATAATGAGTTGATCGCTTTATATAAACAACAAACTGAACAAACAAAATTGAAAAAACAATTAGTTTCTTCAATTTCACATGAATTAAAAACTCCTTTAATGATTATGCAAGTTACCATTCAAGCCATTTTAGATAATATTATACCTGAAGAAAATTATAGCGATGAACTGAAGAATGTTTTAAATGAGATTAATAAATCTTCGATGATGTTACAAGATTTACTTGAAATATATAGACTAGAAGATCATGAAATACCGTTAGATTTAGAAGAGTTTAACCTAAGTCATCTTGTAGAATTTTTTGTTAATGATTTTTCAAATATTATGAAAAAATATCAATTTAACCTTAAAAAAGATTTAGATACAACAGTGAAAATTACTGCCGATAAGAAACTAATAAAACGTGTAATTTCAAATTTCTTTACGAATGCTATTAAAAATACACCTGATTCTGAAATGATAAGTGTACGTGTTTATAAAGACAGTACTCATGCCTATTTTGAAATTATCAACATGGGAACAACTATTGATGCAAACCATTTAGAACACATATGGATGCCTTTTTATACAATCAATCCGTCAAACCCTTTGTTAGAAAAATCAAAAGGTACTGGCATTGGTTTATACTTAGTTAGCGAAGTTTTAAAAGCCCATCAATTTGAATACTCTATTCAAAATATTCAAAACGGGGTTAAAGCTTCGTTCAAAGCTCCTCTTACCAAATAAAAACATTGAATTTTTCAGATAAGCTGAAAATCCAATGTTTTTTTATATTAATTCTAGTTTTTTCATAATTTTTTCAATACCATCATTGGTGCAATCATCTGTAACATAATCAGCAACTTCTTTAAGTGCTTCTCTTGCATTACCCATTGCAATTCCAATTCCAGCTTTTTTTATCATGCTAATATCATTGTAACCATCACCAACCGCTATTGTTTCGCTAATAGGTACATTTAGATAATTACAAATAATATTAATACCTATATCTTTCATGCCACCTTTTAAATTAACATCAATACCATAAGGACATGATAAGTTAAATTCTAGCTCAGGATAGGTTTCCGAGAGATTTTCGATAACATCTTTATTATCAGTAAAAAGGACCATTTGTAATATTTCACTATCAATGTGAAAGTTTTCAATTACTTTTGGGTACTCTAGATGAAAATGATCACTAAATAAATCTGGGAATTTTGTGTTTTTAGTATTGACTGCGTAATCATCTTTTGTTTCAAAACCAACATCATACCCAGCATCATTCATATCTTTAACAAATCTTCTAACCAGTGTTTTATCAATATAGTCATTAAGAAGTTCTTTACCTTCATAAATAACATATCTACCATTTGCGGCAATATAGGAGTCAATGTTTAAACGCTTATCGACACCATAAAAAAGAGAAGGTGGTCTTCCTGTTGCGATGATTACTTTATGATTATTTTTTTGTAAATTTGCGATGGTTCTAATAGTAGATTCTGGAACATCATTAATCACATGATCAATAATCGTACCGTCTAAATCTAAAAAGATCAATTTTTTCAATTTAACCCTCCTATTAAAAATCTCTCATCAAGCATCCCCACCCACATAAATAGAAAACTTAAGGCTGCTTCGTTCCCGACCTGACCTGGTTCGTTACTATCTATTGAATGAGGATGATTGATAAGAGATTACTAACGTTTTCTACTATACACTATCTTTATCTTTTCGTAAAGTAATAAAGAATGTTTTCAGCATATTTTTACATGACTCTTCTAAAACTCCACTAATCACTTCAACTTTATGATCTATTGATTTATTAAATAAGTTAATTATAGATTGATGTGACCCATGTTTATAATCAACTGTTCCATAAATCAAATATTTTATACGTGATTGAAGAATAGCCCCAGAACACATTACACAAGGTTCCATTGTTACATAAAGACTACATCCATCTAAACGCCAAGAACCTAGTTTTTTACTTGCGTCGTTTATTGCATTAATTTCAGCATGGCCAGTGACTAAGTTCGCTTGTTCTTTAGTATTGTGACCACGACCAATAATTTTACCATCTTTAACAACAACGGCACCAACAGGTACTTCGTTTAATTTTAGTGCAATTTCTGCTTCAATCAAAGCTTGCCGCATGTAATCATCATGGGTCATGCCTATAAACTTCCTTTGTATTTTGTCGGTTTACGGTATACTTTATGACAACTTCGACATCTTGCCTCATAAGATTCACTAGCCCCAATTAAAACAATTGGATCCATGTATTTTGCGGGTTTACCATTGACTATTCTTTGCGTTCTTGTAGCCGGTGCGCTACATTTTACACACACAGCAGTTAACTTAGTGACAAATTCTGCAATCGCGATTAATTTTGGCATAAAACTAAATGGTTCGCCTCTAAAATCTGTATCAAGTCCGCTGACAATAACTCGCTTACCTTGATCAGCTAGATAATTTAAAATATCTACGGTTTCTGGTTCTAAAAACTGTACTTCATCAACCGCGACCACATCGGTATCACTCTTAACATGTTGGAAGATTTCTTTTCCACTAGAAATGTTGACCGATTTGGTTCGGTTATTATTGTGACTTACAACTTCATTATCGGCATATCTATTATCTATAACAGGTTTAAAAACAATGATATTCTTTTTAGCATATTCTAAACGTTTAATACGTCTAATTAATTCTTCAGTTTTTCCTGCAAACATCGGTCCAGTAATAACTTCAATCCAACCATCTTTTTGTTTT
>JBKHEA010000026.1:0-12750 GCA_046541015.1 Candidatus Izemoplasmataceae bacterium | reverse complement strand
TCGCCGTTACTTAAAAGGTGAATCCGTCATTCCACAATATGTAGCTAATCAATTAGCCGAGCGTCTAGGATTTAATCCTGATTACATTATGAAAGAATTTAATAGTGATCGTGTTCAAGAACGTGAAATGGTTGTAGAGTTTTATAATGCTGCAGCAAACAAAGACTTACAAAACTTAAAACGCTTAAGAAGAAAAATTAAACGTAAAGAGATTATTGATCCACAAAATAAACTATTATACGATTATGCTATTGAGTGTGATCGTTGGTTAAGAAATAAGATAACCGCTGAAGATATGGTAGAAAACGTTAAGTCACTAATCAATTATCCCAAAGTCTTAAATAACAATGTTTTTAGCAGTAATGAAATGCTAATATTCTCTTCTTTTTTCACTTTAAAAGCATTTAATGAAAAAGACAAGGTTGCTGAAAAAATTCAAGAGTACATTTTAAGTGTAAATTTATATACCACTGAAAATACTGTCCAAATCATATTAGCTAGTTTCCAACTCGCCAAGTATTATGGGATGGTTGGTTCTTATAAAAAAGTCTTGAAGTTAACGAAGAAAATTATTGATTATTCTAAAACAAAAAAATCATACTATTTATTAGATTATTTCTATTATTATTCTGCACTCGCAAATTATCGTATAGATAAAATTGAAGAGTTTAAAAAAGATTTAAGCAAGTGTTTTTGTATCTTAGCAGCTGATGATAACGAGGCTAAAATGACTAAGTTCAAAAACTATGTAGAAAAAGATTTTGATATAAACTTTAAAGCATTCGTTTTGGACTATTTAAACGAAGCTTAAAGACTTAAAAAGTGTAGCCCTTAAATTAGGTGCTACACTTTTTTTATATTTTACTCGTTAACTTCGAAATGTTCTAATAAGAAATTTTCTGCTTCTAAACTCCAAAGATTTTTATGTTTTTTACAGATTTCTGCGAGTTCTTTAAATTTAGGATCTAAACTTTCTAATGTATGTAGGTCTTCGATAGCTGTTAGTGGCATGTTGACATGGTTATAAATTAATTTTTTGCCTCCTGGAATATTTGGGAGATTAAGTATGGTATCTATAGCGCTATCAATACCTCCAATATGTGTTACCATATTTGAAGGATTTATACGTTTTTGTGCGGTTAAGGTAAGTGACTCAATCATATCATCAGTGTTTCCACCTGTAGAACCAATGATTTTCGTTGATCCATAATGAATATTATATAAGTTAATGTTCGCACTAAATGATGTATCTGTTGGACCTGCAAAGAAGTTAAGCGTTCCATCTTTACCTAAAATTTGATCCCCTTGTTCGGCTAAAGCTTTATTTGGGACAAAGACAAAAACATCATCAAACCCCAACCCATTAGTAAATGATTTTAAATAAGAAATCTGATCAGCTTCATCGGTTGGGTTAACGTAGTGTAAGGTTACACCATGTTTTTTTGCTTCTTCAACAGGAATAATTTCTTCAGCACGAGCTAAGCGTTCATTTGAGATATCAGTAACGACTAAGACACTCGGTTTAATGTCTCTATGAATTGCATAATCAATGGCACCTAAGCCCATTGGTCCACAGCCACCAAGAATCGCAAGCGCCCCGCCTTCTTTTATATCCATTACATGTGTATATGTGCTTGGAATGGTATGGTATGCTGCATGAAATGCCCCAATGACACAACTCATAGGTTCTGCAAGCCCTGCTTCATAAAAAGCATCGCCTTCATATTTAATAAAACAGTTAATTTCCATGACTTCTTTAGGTATAATCGCATATGTCATATTGCCACCATACCATCTAAATGAATAGCCTGGTGAATCCATACTGCCTTTATAGTTTAAGGCTGGTTGTAAAGTGAATTTATCGCCTGCCTTATAATCATTTTGCCAGCGTTTTCCAACCTTTACAATAACCCCCGCAAACTCGTGCCCCATAACTACAGGGTTTTCATTAATATCATTAGGTACACGTTTATGATCACTTCCTAATGAAACGGCTTTATACGTAGACATACATACTGAATCAGAGACTACTTTTACTAAAATTTCATCTTCAGTCATTTCAGGTAGTTCAAACGTATCGAGTTGTAATTTGAATTTGTCATATAATCTTACAGCTTTTGTTAACATAGATTTTCCTCTTCTCTTAAATTCGTTATTTTTATTTGTTGATATAGTTTGTCAATGATTGTTTTAGACCCTATGGATGTATTTTCAGTTAATACTGCACTGCTTGCAACAGCACTTGCATATTTTAAGGCTTCAAGTAATGAAGCATTCGTTTCTAGCTTATAACATAAACCACTAATAAAAGCATCTCCTGCACCAACGGTTGAATTTGCCTTTAAATTTAGGGGATGAATTTTATAAACATCGCTTTTAGATACCGCAAGCGCACCATCTTTACCTAAGGTGCATAGGGCAAGTTCTATACCGCTATTTACTAGTTTCTTTAAGGATTTTACAATACTTGATTCATCCGTTAAGGGTTCATTTAAAGCGCTTCTTAATTCGAAAATATTGGGTTTGATTATAGTAGGTAATGCTTTTAATGCTACATTAAAAGCTTCACCGGATGCATCTAATACCGTTATAACGCCTAGTGTTTTAAACGTTTTAATGAGTTTATAGTAAGTATTTTGACTTAAGTCTTTAGGAAGACTACCTGATAAGATTATGATGTCTTCTTTTTTAATACGCTTTTTAAGGTTACTTATTAACCGATTTAAATCAGTTTCACTTACCTTTGGACCTAGCTCATTGATTTCTAAAGTTTTATTCGTTGAAATTTCAATGAGTTTCATATTTTCTCTTGTTTCACCTAAGACATCAATGAAATCATAATCAATTGTTAAAGCTTCTAATGAATTTTTAATAAACTTTCCATTATTACCTGCAGTAATCCCAGTAGCTAGAGAGTTTGTCCCTAAGGTTTTTAAAGCTTTAGAAACATTAATCCCTTTACCAGCAGCGTCTTTAATACTTTTAATTACTCTTGTAACGTCATCTTGGTTTAATTGATCGATATAGATGGTCTTATCAATTGCTGGATTTAATGTGACGGTATAAATCATTCGTGATCTCCGTTAAACGCTTTATAAATGGTTTCAACATCTTTAGCATGCCATAGTTTTTCAGCGTTGTCTAAATCGGATACACTTTCAGCGATTTTAGATAAAATCTTAATATGGTCATCGCCTTTACCTGAGATCCCTATGATTAAGTAAGCTTTTCCTTCATCATAATCAATCCCTTCAGGATACTGCATAACAACAATCCCCGAATGATAAATTAAATCTTTATGTTTCCCAACACCATGAGGAATAGCAACGCCATTACCTACATAAGTTGAGACGATTTTTTCGCGTTCAAACATCGCATCAATATAATGTTTACTAGTATAGCCATCATCAATTAATAATTGTCCAGCCTTTTTAATTGCTTCTTCTTTAGAAACAGATGGTAGATTAATTAAGATATTTTTTTTATTTAATATTGTCTTCATGATTTCCCCTTTATTTCTTATACCCTTTTAGAAGGGTCATGTTTTTTTGGCTTAAAAATTCTGCGAGTAAGTCTTGTATCTTACTAAATAAGGTTTCATAGGGTTCTTTGGTAATACATGAGATTAAACTAGAGTCATTAATTAGTGAAGCGCTAATTAAACCTATAGTTTCTAAAGCCTCACTAACTGTATCTAGTGGTGCTAAGATGACTAAGGCTGTTTTTATGAGTTTATCTTTATACACTATCGGTGAGATAAGTCTAATCACTTTAATTTGAATCGTGTGAATGGTTTCACTTCTTGTATGTAAGAATAAGAGTTGATCGTGTTCAAAGATGATAGAGCCAATGGCTTCTCGTCTAAGTAAATCTTTTTTTAAGAGTTTTTCAAGTTTAAAGTCTTTATGAATGCGGGATGTAATAAGATCCATTAATACATCAAAACTAATCGCATCTAAATAATCAAGTGTTAAATGATCTAAGATTTCTAAAGTTGCTTGAGTATAATGATTAATCTGTGTAATCATGGCTTTAGTTGTGCCATGGTCTTTCACATGATTGAGTTTAGGTTTTTGAATAAAACTTAAAGAATTTAAACGTTGTTTGATTTTTTCTATGTCATTATCAGGAAGAAGCGGATTGACTAAGACAACTGGGTATAAATCGTGCTCAAAATGAACGGTTGAAATGATCAAGTCTACTTCTTGTTGATCTAAATACGCATTGTTTAATGCGGTTGTAGAAAACACTTCAAGAATTTGAATATTGCTGAATTCTTTTTTAATGCGTTCAGCTAGCATTTTTGATGTCCCAATCCCACTAATACAAGTAACAATGACTTTATAGACACGATTGATGCTATTTTCTTTATTTTTAATTTGTTCAATGGCTGAACCAATATGAAGCGCAATATACCCAATCTCTGATTCTGGTAAGACTAAATTTAAATGGTCTTCAACAATCTTTGCGCAGCCTGTAGATACCTCATAAATAGCAGGATAATCTTCTTTTATTTTTTCAAGCAAAGGGTTTCTAATTTCTAGATTCATCTGAATACGGTTAATCGCAGGACGAAGATGTTCGACTAACCCAACAAGTAATGAATCACTAGTATCTAGTGGGTAGTTGGTTTTAAGTTTTGCGTATTTAATCATTTCTTTAATAATAATGGTTAACTGATAATTACTAATTATAAGTTCGTTAAATTTCAGTAAGCTTGCATCAAAAAGTCCACTTTTATAACGAGCCCCTCTTAAATGCATTGTGACATAACCAACTTCTTCTTTAGGAATCGTTAAGCCAATGGTTTTAGAGATTTTATCGGTTAAGGCTTTGGCAACACTATATTCTTCTAAATGATATAAATCATCAAAGACTTCAGGATTTAAAGTAATGGTGTCACCTTTTCTTAAGCGTGATATCGCTAGTGCTAAATGCACTGCAAGGGCTGTATAAGAGCTTTCTGCGAATGTAAACCCCATCGCTTCTTCACTACTTAAAATCGCTTGTTCAATAATGCTTATAGTTTTAGCATCAATTAATTTAAGTAATCTATTTTCAATCGCACTGGTTTCTTTTTCTTTAAACTGACTCATATAGTGGTTGACAACATCACGAATTTGTTCACCATCTAAAGTTTCATAAATAAATGCTACAAGGGCTTGTCTAATATTTTTTTCTTCACCAATTAACTCAATGCCAGACCCTGGTTTTCTTTCTAGCTTTAAATGATATTTTTCTAGCCATGCTTCAACCTTATCAAGATCGTGTGAGATGGTTGCTTCACTAACATTTAAGGTTTCACTAAAATAGAAAAGTTTTAGCGGTTCACTTGATTGTAAGAGTTCTGAAGCAATAAAAACTTGACGTTCTTTTTGTGTGTAGACCGTATCGGTCAATACATCTTCAAGTTTTCTTTTTAGTTTAGAACGTTCTAACTCACTAATGTCTAGATATAAACCTTTTTTTGCTTGATGATTTAACTGGGCTTGATGCTTATCAAACCAAGTATAAACACTAGGCATTTCTCTTAAGATTGTTCTTCTACTAACATCTAAGGCTTCAGCGATATCTGAAATCGTAATTGTTTGATAACTATCAAGAATAAAACTAATAATCTTTTTTTCTCTAGAAGATAAAGTTTTTTTCATAGTTAGCCTCCAAGGGTTTATACGTTAATCATACGTTTTTTTAGTGACAAAATAAAGAAAAAGTCGTTTAATATTGTCTAATATAAACCCTTTTTATAGTGACATAATTAAAAAGCAAAGGAGTGTTGCCACTCCTTTTTTTATTTTAATCGATTAACTAGTGTATCGTATTCAGGGGCACCAACAAAATTCGTAATCGCTATTATTTCTGCTTGTGGTGCGTATTTTTGTGCACGTGATTTTAAATCTTTATGGGTTACAACTAAGTCAACATCATTTGGAATATCTTCTAGTGATGAATGAACGACTTCAATAGAAACCCCAGCTTTCTTAAGTTTGTTTCTTAATGTACTTGCACCCATTGCGCTTGATCCCATGCCAGCATCACACGCAAAAGCTATTTTTGTAACATTGGATACTTTCTTAGCACCTTTTAAATCAGTCATTTTTTCTTTAGCGGTTTCTAAATCGCCACCCGTTAACGTTTTATCACGTTTTAAGAAGTAGGCAGTAACGATGAAACTAACAACTGTTGAAGCTAAAATTCCTAATAATACACCAAAGAAGTTTCCACGTGGTGTCATGGCTAAATAAGCAAAGATACTACCAGGAGAAGGTGTTGCAACTAATCCTACACCTGTGATTTGGAAAATAAAGACACCCGTTGCACCACCGGCAATTGCACCTAAAACAAGGACTGGTTTCATTAAAACGTAAGGGAAGTAAATTTCATGAATACCACCAAAGAAATGAATGATGATTGAACCTGGAGCACTTTGTTTACTCATCCCTTTTCCAAATGCCCAAAATGCTGCTAAGATCCCAAGCCCTGGACCTGGATTGGTTTCAAGCATGAAGAAGATTGATTTTCCAGTATCTGCAGCTTCTGCGATTCCAAGAGGCCCTAAAACGCCATGATTAATCGCATTATTTAAGAATAAGATTTTCGCTGGTTCAATAAATATAGATGCAATAGGTAAGAGATTAGCTTTTACAATAACATCAACACCCGCTTCTAAAGCCGCGTTTAATCCTAAAACAACTGGACCAATGATTAAAAGTGCAAGCATTGATAAAAGCATCCCTGCAATCCCTGCAGTAAAGTTATTAACAAGCATTTCAAAACCTGTAGGGATTTTATCTTTTAATAAACGGTCAATTTGTTTAATGGCGTATCCACCAAGTGGACCCATCACCATTGCCCCAATAAACATCGGAATATCAGCACCAACAATAACTCCCATAGTTGCAATAACCCCTAAGACACCTCCACGGGTTCCATAAATCATCTTACCACCAGTAAAGCCAATTAATAGTGGCAACATGTAAATGATCATAGGGCCAACCAAACTACTTAATGTTTCATTAGGTACCCACCCTGTTGGAATAAAAAATGCTGTAATAAGTCCCCAAGCGATGAATGCACCAATGTTTGGCATAACCATACCGCTTAAGAATCGACCAAATTGTTGAATCTTTACACGAAAACTATTTTCCATTATCTTTCTCCTTTTTTTAATTTTATACTCTCATTTTATCTTGATTGTCAAATCATTATCAATAAAAACAAATTTAAGTATGCCTTTTCATTAGTGACAAAAGTTAAAATAATCCCTTATAATGAAATAATAACATCTTCCTTAAATATCTTTAAAAGGCTTGTGTAAGGGTTTTTACTGAAAATGTAAGAGGTCATTTTCGTGTGTCAAACTTAAAGACTATAAATCCTTTAAATGCCCTGCGAAATATCGATTTAATTTGCTATAATAAAAGAAGGGGTGATTCAATGGAATTTAAAACACTAAACCGCAAAAATACTAATGCCTTAAAATGGGACCAAGCTATTAAAGAAAGTGAAAGCGATGATACACTTGCTTTTAGCGTTGCTGATTCAGATTATGAAACAGCACCGGTGATTAAAGAAGCGTTAATGAATCGCATTGATCATGGCGCTTTTGGATATAGTGGCTTAGGAGAAGATTATTACGATATCATCATAAACTATGTTAAGAACCAATATGGTGCATCCATCAATAAATCGTGGATTGTCCCTGGCAATAAAATCTTGACTTCAATTATTTATTTGATGGAAACCTTAAGTTATTTAGATGATGAAGTTGTTATTCAAACACCCGTTTATCACATGTTTAAACATATTATTGAAACCAATGAGCGCACGGTAATTGAAAATCCACTCATTAATACCAATGGCTTTTATACGATGGATTTTGAACATTTAGAAAAAGTGTTTAAACAAGGCGCAAAAATATTCTTGTTTTGTAATCCTCATAACCCTGTTGGCAGGGTTTGGAATGAAAAAGAACTCGATCAAGTTGTTACTCTTTGTAAAAAATATGATGTTATTTTAATTAGCGATGAAATTCATGCAGATATCATCATCGGAAAACAACCATTTAGAAGTTTAATGCATTATTTTGATCGATACGAAAATATTTATGTTACTATAGCACCGAGTAAAACCTTTAATATTGCAGGGCTTAAAATATCAAATACGATCTCAAACAATCTAAAAGGTTTATTAGCTTTAAGAAAAACCTTTGATAAACATTTAATCCATACGCCTAATCTTTTAGCGGTCACCGCATTAAAAGCTGCATATACTAAAGGCATCCCTTGGTTAGAAGCCCAAAACAAACATATATTAGATAATTATACCTATGCAAAAACATTTATCTTAAAACACTTCCCTAAAATTCTCATCTCACCTTTAGAAGGGACTTATCTAATGTGGTTAGACTTAAACTGTTTTAATCATGCAGGCAATGCCTTACATAATTTGTTTTTATCACATGGGTTAGTTTTAGCTAATGGCATTAAGTTTGGTCAAAACGCAAATGGTTTTATGCGACTTAATTTAGCCTGTTCAAAAGAACAACTCATAAATGGGTTAAATCGCTTTAAAGAAGCCCTTGATACCATATAACATAAAAATAGCTTGAAATTTTCAAGCTATTTTTTATTGCGTTATGGTTTTAATCTTACTCAATTTCATTTTTTGATAAGGATATTTTTTTAATACCCCAATCACATTAATAAAGGGTTCAAGGTTATAGGCTTTATGCATTTTTAAGAAGAGCTCATAAGTTGCTAAAACATCATCTAAAGCTCTATGGGTATTTGGGACACTAACTTCATACATTGCAACCGCGTGATCTAATTTATGAGGGTAAGCGTGTTTAGCGCGATAACACGTTAACATATCTAAAAAATCACATTGATCAAGACTTTTAGAGTGTCCTTCATACTTATAAAAGAGCGCTTTAAAAAAGCCATAATCAAACGGTAAATTATAAGCTATTAATAAGGTGTTAGGCATTGTAAGTTTTTTCATGATTTTAAAAAGTTCTTCTTCGCTTATCCCAGTTTTTAACATCTCATCAGTGATGTTCGTAAGTTTGATGATTTCATCAGGAAGTTTTTGTTTAATATTGATTAAAACACTAACTTCTTCCTCAATCACAAATTCACCAAGTAAAGGTTTAACAATAATCGCACCAAGTTCAATAATGCTTGCTTCTTTACTGGATAAACCGCTGGTTTCAACATCAAATATAACAATCTGGTTGTAATCATTAAATGGTTTCATTCAATCACGTCCTTTTATTTATTGTATCATGCTTAAGGCTCTTTAAGAAGTCTATTTATCGTTTAAAACTAAAACCTAAAAAGAACCTAGACATAAGTAAAAAAGCGCTTGCGCGCTTTACCTCCAAAAGGAATTGGTGTCTTTTTTATCCGTAATGGTAAACTCAATAATTTCTTTAACAAGCGTGTAATCAATACTTTGGTGGGCTTTAATTTGAATCAGCATTTTTGTTTGATGGTATGAAGCTTGATCTAGTTTTTCTTTAAACAAAGAAATAACAGGTTGTTCAGGGGCTAAATTAATATGATTTTTTGCTGCACTAAAACCGATAATAAAGGTACCATGATCAGTAAACATGGGTTGATTCCATTTAATTTCTAGTTTTAAATGAGGAAAGGTGGTCTGAACAAAATCAACTAATGCCATCATCTTTTCTTTAATGAGTGGATTTTTTATCGTTTCTAAAAACGTTTCATAATTCATAAGTCGCCTCCTACATGTTTATTATATAAGATAACGACTTAATTTTTCTGATTATGCTTTTTCAAAATGATTTTCTACATAGTTAATTAACGTTACGGCATCACTATTATCACCTTTAAAGGTAATAATATGTTTACTGCCTTCAAGTTTTAAATCGAATGTAAATGGATGTTTAAATGTACTAACTTCTAACGATAAAGCCGCAAGCTTAATTTTCGTTGTCTTTTTAATTGGGATTATAATCACTAGATCACTTCCTTTCACCCCGTTATAGGTATCAATAATTAAATGTAGCGTTTGTTTATTGATTGTTTGTTTCATTGAGTCAAGTTTTGTATAGGTCATAATGTCTTCTTCAGTAAAGCGCCAAATACCACCTACCTTACTTCCTTTTAATAATCCTAGTTTTAAATGTCTTCTAATTGTTCTTTCTGGAATGTTAAACATCATCATAATATCTTTTAATTCATACATGGCTTCACCTCTTAACAATATTTTAGCCTAATAAAAAAAACCATGCAATGACAACTTTGCATGGTTTGGCAGGTTTACTTTTCTTTTTTTACTTTACAAATATACCAATTGGCTCTAACATCAACGCCTAATACCTTGACTTCACTAAAACAAGTTTTCATATCTTCAATACAGCTTTCCATTTCTTTTTCAGCGTTGTCAATAAAATAAAAGTAATCGCCACCTTCTAAATATTCAACAAAACTAGTAAGTGGGGCACGGTTCGCATTATAATCATGAATAATCACATAGTCTTTAGCAAGGCGACTCATCGCATAATACATCTTGCGACGTTCTTCTTTGCTTAAGCCATGAGCAACATAAGAAGCAATGGCTAAATCAAAGTGATGATCTTTAAAAGGTAATGGTTTTAAAATATCACCTTGTATAAAGGTAATCTCTTTATCTTTATTTTTCTTCTTGGCGATTTTTAACATTTTACTTGCAGCATCAATCGCAGTAACTTTTAATCCCATGTCATCAAGTACACTTGCAAGTGCGCCTGTTCCACAGCCTAAATCTATAATGGATTGATAATCATTTAAATTAATTTCATGACTAACTTCTTCAATAATTTTTTTATAGCGTTTTTTCTGAGACTTATAAAACCAGCCATAAACTGGCGCAATGAAATTAAAAAGCTTACGTGAATCTTTTTTCTTTTTCATACATAGCCTCCTTACACTTTATACCTTTAGTATAAAACCATTCGCTAAAATGTACAACTAATTATTTTTTAACCATTTAGCACTTTTTACTAAAAGTTTAAAGCTAAGACGCATTTTCGATGGGTCTCCTAAGTTAATGATAATGGTATTTAAACTAATCGGATCAATAAAAGCATGGACACTTAAACTACCTAACCCGCCTACCATTTTAGGGTAGCCTCTCATCCAAGGAACAATACGTTTAAAATCAATCGTAATCATCCCGTGTCCATAATCCATGATAAAGTGAAAGCGATGCTTTGGCTTTATCATAAAATCTAATGAATCTTTACTAATGAGTTTTCCTTCAAGTAAACTTCTTAAAAAGTGATCTAAATCATAGACACTTGTTTGTAAGCCACCACCCGCAAAATCACAACTTAATGCATTGGTTTTTTCCATACGTTTTCCTTTAAATAATACTGGCGCTAAGGATTCTTGATCAAAGTGTTCATCATAAAAACATAAGGCTGTATCTTTAAGTTTTAAAGGTTCTATAATATACTTTCTTAAAATCTGATGATAAGGTATTTCATAAAGCGCTTCAAGGATTAACCCTAGGAGATTATAGCCTGTATCCGAATAATAAAATTTTTCTCCTGGCTTCGCAATGGCTTGTTGGTAGTTTCTTGTAAAATCAATCAGTTCAGTTGGATTATATAAATGCATAGGATCTTTTTCTAACTTTTTCATAAAAGGCATACTGCCTTTTGTCTTTCCTTCAAAATAATCATTGACACCCGATGTATGCGCTAAAAGATGTTTTACTAAAACATCGTTTTTATAATCAATACCCTTATAAACAAAAAGATTATCAAGCATTGCTTCATCTAAAACCTTACTAATGTTAGTATCTAAACTTATCATCTTTTTTTCAACGCTCATCATCATGAGTGTTGCACAAAAAACCTTTCCAACACTAGCGCTTTGAAAACGTTGATGGATGGTTGTATTAGAATATTCAAATACTTGGTTTTTTTCAAAATTGTTAACCAGTAATTGTATGGTTGGTACTTTTTTTTCTAGTTTCTTTAGATAGTTTAGATTTAACATTTACTTTTCTTTCTTAAAGGCTTCTAAAAAAGCAATCAACATCCCACTAAAAAACAATAAAAATCCTAAAGAAATAAAAAAAGAACCTGAATCATGATCAGAAAACTGATACCCAAGTGCTCCAAAAGCATGGTTGCCTCCTATTGCACTTCCCGTCCCAATAATAGCACCTGCAGTAATAATTGCACCACTTAACATTAACGTTAATCCAAAATATAACTTTTTCATAAAATCACCTCAGATTTATTATACCAAAATACAATAAAATATCCCCCAAATATTTGGGGGATATGCAACAAACATTAAACTGCAAGTCTATTTAATAGGTTTGTAAAATTATCGACTGTATTTTTTGTAACTTTAATTTTTTTATTAATCAGATTATTTTTGAACCACACAGATGAGGCTAATGATTTTTCATTACAATATTTCTCACGATCATCTTTACTAAACAAATCTTCTATTACCTTTTCAAACTTATCATCTAATTTAATCACTTCTGCTCCATTATGAGAGTTATCTTCAGTAAATTTCTTACCAGCATGATCTGAATCTACAAGAATAATAGGATTAGTTGCAATACTTGCCAATTGTTTTATTAACTTCGAATTAAACAAACCCTGAACAGGGAGAAACTTTAAATGACTAAAATCATGTTTATCTGAAAGATAGCTTCTAAAAGCAACTAAGTAATTGTAGTCTGTAATTCCTTCAACAAAAACTAACGAACTCTTTG
>JBKHEA010000025.1:0-14085 GCA_046541015.1 Candidatus Izemoplasmataceae bacterium | reverse complement strand
TTAACCAAAAGAAAATGTTTACAATTTCATAAGTTGCAAATAAAGTGATATAATATACCAATATACATGCATTAAGGGTGATTATTTTAAATGGGGGTTTTAAAGTGTTAGAACAACAAGCAAAAACTAAAAAGATTATTAGAACTTTTCAGTTTATGGTGATTGATGGATTTTCTATAGGGTTATCGTATGGGCTTACGATGCTTATTTTTATGGTTTTAGATTTACCGATTAATTTTACTGGATTTTGGATGATTTTACCGATTGTTATTGCGCTTAAGATACTATTTTATGCAGCCTTTGGATTATATGAAATGTTACTTGACCATTTTGGATTTGAAGATGCATTTAAAATTTTTGCGGTTGCGATTGGATCTAATATATTCTTAGCGTTATTCTTTGGATTTACCGGGATAGAATTTGTAGGTATGAGTATGTTTGTCTTTATCGCACCACTAGAAATTATCTTTTTAGCCTTACCACGTGTTGCTAAAAGAACCATCAACATGCTTAAACTAAATCTTGAGTGGCGTAATGCGCTTGGGAAAAGAACATTGATTATTGGCGCTGGCGATGGCGGAGAAATGGTATTAAAAGAAATATACCGTAATAAAGCCTTAAACAACATTCCTGTTGGTTTTGTTGATGATGATTATAATAAAATTGGTTCACGCTTAAACGGCATTAGGATTTTAGGACCCGTTGATAATATATTAGAATTTATTGATTTTTACCGTGTCGAAGAAATCATAATCGCTATTGCAAATATGAATCTTAAAAAGCTTCAAGATATTGTCAAACTTATTAGTGAAAAGAATATTACCATCAAACGTTTACCATTAATGACAGAGGTTAAAGAAGGCCAACAAACCAAAATCATTGATGTTAAAGTTGAGGATTTATTAAACCGCGATGAAATTCATTTAGAAAATAAAGAATTAGTTAAACTTATAGAAGATAAAGTAGTCTTAGTTACAGGTGGTGGCGGTTCAATTGGGAGTGAGTTATCCCGTCAAATTGCTCGCTTAAAACCTAAAAAACTCATTATCTTTGATATTTATGAAAATAATGCCTATGAAATACAAATGGAACTCATGCAAGATTTTAGACGTCACCATGATGATTTAGATTTAACCGTACTTATAGGGTCTGTATATAACTATGACCGTTTAGAAAAAGTCTTTAAAGCATTTAATATAGATATGATTTTTCATGCCGCAGCCTATAAACATGTTCCTCTTATGGAAGATAGTCCAGAAGAAGCCATTAGAACGAATGTTTTAGGTACGTATAATGTTGTTAAACTTGCGGATAAGTATAAAGTTTCTAACTTTTTACTCGTTTCAAGTGATAAAGCAGTAAGACCAACCAATATTATGGGTGCAACCAAGCGCTATGCAGAACTGATTATTCAAGCTTTTAGTGAAGTCTCAACAACTAAATTTTCTGCGGTTAGATTTGGTAATGTCTTAGGTTCTAACGGCAGTGTTATCCCGTTATTTAAAAAACAAATCACTGCAGGTGGACCTGTAACAGTAACGGATAAAGAAATCACTCGCTACTTTATGACTATCCCTGAAGCCGTAACGCTAATCTTACAAAGTGCGGTTTACGCTAAAGGGGGCGAAATCTTTGTCCTTGATATGGGAGAACCTGTAAAAATCAAAGATTTAGCGGAAAAAATGATTCGTTTAGCGGGGTATAAACCTTATGAAGATATCGATATTATTTTCACAGGACTTCGTCCTGGTGAAAAACTATTTGAAGAGTTATTAGTAGATCCTAAAGATAATCTTAAAACCAATAACAACAAAATATTCATTGAAGATAGAAAACATGCAAACGGATCGAAATTTGAGTTTGAAACGTTTAAAAACATTACTGAAAAACTAGAGATTTTAGATTCAGTAAGTTTGAAAGATGAAATCGCAAAAGTCATCAAATCTTATGACTGTGAAGGATTATGTAACGTTAAAAAAGAAGACAAAGTTGATGAAACACTTATTGAACAAGGAAGTAGAGTTATTTCATAAATGTGCCAAATGGCACATTTTTTTATGCATAAAGCTTAACTTTTAAAGCTTGTTAGCTATTATTATGTAATTTATGTATTATATTCGTAATATAAAAGCTATTAAAATTAAAGTCTAATACGTTTAATGGGCATCTTTAATGAAGGCAAGGCTTTAGAACTTTCATTTATAAGGGTATTAATTTTTTGTGGGATTCTCTTTAAATAAATTTATAACGACTTAACTATTGTGATACAATAAATAGTAGTTAATAGAAGAAAGAGTTGACACTATGGAATCGATGGTTTTGATATTTAAAGGATTTATTATAGGAATTGCTTTTATCATCCCTGGATTAAGTGGTGGGACACTTGCGGTATATTTAGGCGTTTATGAGAAAATGCTTCATGCGATTAGCCATGTCTTTACTGAAATGAAGAAAAGTCTTGTCTTTTTAATCCCGTTATTTTTTGGCATTGGCATTTCTGTTGTATCTTTAGCCCGCTTGTTAGGGTATTTAATCAATATCAATTCGTTGATTGTCATGATGTTTTTTATTGGGATAATTTTAGGCGGCATTAATGATACTTATAAACGCGCAACCGCCAAATCTAAAACGATTACGCCTTATAGCGTAATCGCATTAACCGTTTCTTTAAGCATTGTTTTAATGCTAGTAATTTTTGGGGCAAGTGATAATGCCAATGGGATGGCATTTTTTGATATTAATCCATTAACGATTTTACTCATTTTTATTTTGGGAATGCTTGCCTCAATGACAATGATTATTCCTGGTGTATCTGGTTCTGCGTTACTCATAACTTTAGGCTATTATACAGCGATTGTTACCAATGTTATTGGCAATGTTTTTGATTTTGATCAGTTCACCTATAATATTTTAGTCATTATACCGTTTGGCTTAGGTGCAGCTTTAGGGATCATCTTATTTAGTTCGCTTATAGAAAAAGCATTAAAAAACTATAAAAAAGAAACGTATTTTGCGATTTTAGGGTTTATTATAGGAAGTATTTTTGCCTTATTTTTTGAGATTAAAGATCCAAGTACTGCAGTAAGTCATGATTTACAAACACCAATATACTCATATTTTTTCAGTTATGTAATGGATCACACTTTATCGTTTATCATTGCTTTAATTAGTTTAATCATTGGCTTTATCATCGCAAAAAAACTAACAGAAATAGAATTGACTCAATAAATTAGAGGTGGCTTATGCGCATTGGAATTATCGGACCGATTGGTAGTGGAAAAAGTACTTTAGCAAGTTTACTTGCTAATTATTATCAAGTCCCACTCGTTAAAGAGCCTGTTGAAAACAGTCCTTTTTTACCTTTGTTTTATTCAGACATGAAGCGTTTTGCGCTGATTAGCCAAAACGCTTTTTATGGCGCTTTATTTTTATCGATGTGGGAAACCAAAGATGAGCCTTTCTTAGTTTGTGACTCAACGCTATTTTCAAATTTAGTGTTCGCTGAACTTTTAAAGTTAGAAGGTATTATGGATGATGAACAAGTTGCACTCACTTATAAAATTGCGGATGCGCATATGAAAGAATTACCTGATTTAGATTTACATGTTATTTTAGTACGAGATGAGGATAGTTTGTTTTCTAATGTAAGAAAACGCGCACGCAAACTAGAAGAAGATCAATACAATTATTTAAAGTTTCATTATAAGCACTATGCAACGGTTTTAGATAAAATTTTTGATAAATATAACGTACCAAAACAAAAACGTCTTTACTTAAGAGTCGATAATATGTTTGATGAGCTTCATTTTAATGATTTAGTCTCTCAAATTGAAAGTCGTTATCAACAGTTAAAACACGAACAACAAAGCTTTGATTTATAAGATAACTAAAAAGGATGAGTCTATGCTCATCCTTTTTAGTTATCTTTGGTTAATAAACTTTTTGGAATTTACCTTTAGCATCATGGATCATAACTTTCATTTCGCGGTTTTTTGATAATGATTTAACTTTCTCCATCGCATCTTCTTTCGTATCAAAAGTCCATGATTCATTGCCATCAATAGATTCTAGTAACCAGGTATCATTTGAAGGTTTTAGTCTATGAGTAACATCATCGGATACACTTTCTCCGCGGTTACTAAACCAGTTTTTTGCGCGATCAATCGCAATCGATATAGCACGGCCATCTTCGTAACCTTCTTCAACGAGCTCATTAGCGATTTCAATCGCTTTTTCTTTGACTTCTTGTTCAAGATTTTTCATAGCGTTAGGATAATCATTTAGGGTCCAAGGCATTTTGATTCCTCCTTCCTATTTTTAATTTGGTGGCTATTTGTATAAGTAGTACCGGTAATAGGGCACCAGTAATGATATATAGCCAGTAGTTTAATGGAATTGATGTAGTACTAAGAATGGTTTGAAGGGGTTTAAAATAAATCGCAAAGAGTTGCATAAAAAACGTTAAAATAAGTGAACCAATTAAGAATTTATTTTTAAAGAAGGATTTATTAAAGCCAAAGCCATTTTTACTTCTTACGTTAAAGACTTGAAGTAGATGCACAAGCGCTAAAGTCATAAAAGCACTCGTTCTTGCAATGGCGATATCTAGGTTTTGATTAAGTAAAGTATAATAGATTGCTAAAGGTCCTAAGGCGATAATAAATCCATGAAAACCAATCAGTTTTTGATACGTTTTAGTAATGATTTTGGATTTTGGATTAATGGGAGGTTTTTCCATTACATTATCTTCTGGTAATTCCCATGCCATAGATAAAGCAGGAAAAACGCCTGTCACGACATTTAACCATAGAATCTGTAACGCAATTAAAGGAATAGGCAGTCCAATGAGTAAAGCAAAAAAGATTAGTAAAATCTCACTTAAGTTACATGATAATAAATAGTGAATAAATTTTTGAATATTATCAAAAATAACGCGACCTTGTTTGATGGCTTCAATAATCGTTTGATAGCGATCATCAAGTAAGATCATATCGGCAGATTCTTTAGCAACAGAAGAGCCGCGTTTTCCCATCGCAATACCGATATCTGCTTTTTTTAAAGCTGGGGCATCATTGACGCCATCTCCTGTCATGGCAACAATTTCATTGTTGTCTTGCAAGGCTTCAATGATTAATAATTTATCTTCTGGGGTTACTCGTGAGAAAATATGATTATCTTTTAAATAGTTAAATAGTTCTTTTTTGGAATAATCTTTAATCGCTTTATCTTCTGATAACTCATCTTGATTAACATCAATCCCTAAATCTTTGGCAATACCAACCGCTGTTTTTTGTTGGTCGCCCGTTAACATAATGGTTTTAATCCCTGCGTGTTTCGTTTTTTGAATGCTTTTTTCAATGCCGCTTCTTGCAGGGTCTTGTAAGGCAGTTAAGCCTAAATAGATAAGATCTTTATCGGTTAATGCTTCAAGCGTACTTGTTTTTTTAGAATCTATTTCTTTGTAAGCTAGCGCAAGCACGCGGTAGCTATCTTTTGATAAAGCATCATTTTGTTTGATTACTTTATCTTTAGCTTTTTTTGTTAATTTTTTTACAGCTTTATCTTCGTAATAGTCACACATCGATAAGATAACATTAGGCGCCCCTTTTAAGGCGATAAAGCTTTTATTATCTTTAGAGATATAATGCGCTGCCATATATTTTTTATCTGGGTCAAAGGGTAAAATTTCGATTTGTTCATAGTCATTGTGTATTTTTTCTTCATCTAATTTAGCCTTCTTTAAAGCGATTAGTAAAGCCCCTTCAGTAGGGTCACCAATAACAGAGTACTCAGCATCATCTTGTTGTAATTTTGATTCATTACAAAATAAGAAGACTTTAAATATCTTAGATAATAGTTTATTTGATAAAGGGTTAATGGTTTTATCCTTTAACTTAAAAACACCTTCACTATCATAGCCACTGCCTTTAATTTTAAAAGTTTTATGATAGGTTACTATTTTTCTTAAGGTCATTTTGTTTTCAGTTAAGGTTCCGGTTTTATCGGTACAAAGTACGGTAGTAGAACCAAGGGTTTCAACTGCGGGTAAGTTTCTAAGTAAGGCATTTTTTTCAGCCATACGCTTCATACCAATCGCTAAAGTAATCGTTGCAGCGGCAGGTAAGCCTTCAGGGACAGCCGCGATTGCAAGAGCAACGGTTGTCTTAACCATGGTTTCTATCGTATTACCGCTGATTAAGCCCATCAGTAAAACGATGAAAGAAATGATTAACGTTAGTAAAATTAAAAATCTACCTGTTTGTTCGAGTCTTCGTTCTAATGGTGTTCTTTTAGGTTTGGCTTGTTTTAATAAGTCAGAGATTTTACCCATCTCAGTATCCTCTGCAGTTGCTGTTACAAGCATTTTTGCACTTCCTTTTAAAATGCTTGTCCCCATAAAGACCATATTTAATTGATCGGTTAGTTTTTCTTTATTTTTTATGACTTGATCGGTTTTATTAACTGCTTTAGATTCCCCCGTTAACATCGATTCATCAACTGAAAGTTCATTGACTTCAATGATCCTGCCATCTGCAGGCACTTTATTACCTTCTACAAGATAAACAATATCACCAATGACAATCTCTTCTGTAAGCATCGTAATTATTTCTTTGTTTCTAAGTACCTTTGACTCTTCTTTGATGGATTTTTGTAAAGCTTCTATCGATTCGCCTGCTTTATATTCCATTAAAAATCCGATGATAACCGTAATGATGATAACGACAAATACAGCTATAGCTTCAATATCATCACCGAGTAAATAAGATGCAATCGCTGCAAGCGTTAGTAAAATCATCACCAGGCTTTTAAACTGTTTAATGATAATTTTAATGATTGAAAGTTTCTTTTGTTTTTGTAATCGGTTGGGTCCATATTCTGTTAGTCTTTTTTCTGCTTCATCTTGAGATAAACCTTGTTTTATATCAGTCTTTAAAGTATTTATTAGTTCATCTTTACTTTTTTTATAAGCATCTTTTAAAGCCTCCAAAACATGCACCTCCTTTTATAAAGCTTATCTTAATTATATAAGATATAGCGTCTTGAGTCAAAAATGAGGGGTAAGTGGTTAGCCTTTTATGGCTTATTTTTTGTATAGTTTAAAGAATGAGTGAGTCCATAAAATTATGATAGTACATATTAGTTTTTACTAGTGAATCATTCAAAGGTTAATAATTAGATACCTTTACTTAACATTTAAATGTCTAATAAAAAAATATAGTAAAAAATAAAATTGTTACATGATATTAATAATTCTATTTTCAAACCATGGTATGATATTTTAGTAAAATCTTAAGCGTTGTGCAAGCGTTTTTATTTTTGTGCAAATAGACTGGATTGTAAGATTTATATGAATAATTCATAATAAAACCAAGGAGAGCAAAAATGAGAAAAAGAGAGAAAGAAATATTATCATTAATGCTTCAAAAACAAAGAGTTGCGTTTGAATATTTGCTTGAAAAGTTAGATATTTCAAGAAGAACTTTATATTACGATATAAAAAATATCAATGAAATGATCAGTGATATTGGACTTGTGACTAAACAAGGTGATTATCTTTATTTAGAAGGTAATCAAAAACTTATTACTTCAATTATCCAAGAAAATAAGATCGATGATTTAGAGAAATTTTTAGATTATAGCGAAAGAAAGAAATATATTTTATGGAAAATATTTTCTAAAAGTTCTTTTGATACAGCTTCACTAGTTAAAGAAATGTATGTCAGTGAAGCAACCATTATCGCAACCTTAAAACAAATGAAAGAAGAGTTAAGCGCAAACCATATAACGTTATTTTTTAAAGATGGCTATCACTTAAGTGGTGAAGAACGCGCTATAAGAGACTTATACTTAATGCATTTTGCAACACCATCTAAAGCGATCGATATTGATGAACGCATTGAAAATTTTAACAAAAAAAGCCAACTTGAACTTGCTGACTTTTCTAAAGGTATTTTATCAAGATTTTTAAATTTTATAGAAATACGTATAGAAGATAAAAACATATTAAAAGAATCATCCATGTTTTCTGATGCGTTAGCCTTACCTTATTACAATGATTTAAAAGCACTTTTTAATGTGCCAATTAATGCTCATGAACAAAATTATTTAGGGGCTTTTATCAGTTCACTATCAAGTTTGAATCAAACCGTGAGTCAATCCATTATTCATTCCTTTGTCGAAAAACTTATCTTTGCGATAGAAAATAACTTGATGATTGTAATTGAACAAAAAGATGAACTTAAAAAAGGCATTGCGAGGCATTTATATAGTGCTTATAACAGAATTAAATACGAGTTTCCAATCTATAACCCTTTGTTAGAAGAAATTAAAATTCGCTTTGAACCGTTATTTAGAGTGACAAGAAACCTCTTTGTTGAAAAAAAGGTTATTCCAGAACTTTCAAAAATAAGAGATGAGGAAATTGCCTTTATTGTTTCTTACTTAGGAGCCTATATTGCAAAAGATAATTTTAGTCGTCTTAATCCTAAAGTACTCGTTGTTTGTCCTAATGGTATGACGGTATCTAAAACCATTGAATATCAACTTGAACAGTACTTTCCTCAACTAAAAATTATCAGTACAGTCCCAGTTTCAAAGATCCATGAGGTAAAAAAACCATATGACTATATCATCTCAACGGTAGAAATAGAAGATTGCAAACATGCAATCATTGTAAATCCGATTCTAAGAAGAATCGATTTAGATGAAATCGCATCGAAAATATACCAACAAAAGACTTACCAACAAGATATTGATATAGGCGAACTACTTGATACTGTTAGAGAATATGCAGTGATTAAAAACGAAGATAAATTAAGAAAAGCCTTATACGATAAAATTTATAAAACTAACAAACTACAAGGAGGCATGTATATGTTAAAGGATTTGTTGTTAAAAGAACATATTCATATTCAATCAAACCATTATACATGGGAAGAACTAATCAAAGTCGCAGCGCAACCATTATTAGAAAAAGGTTCTATAGAAAACCGTTATGTTGATGCCATGATTAAAAGCGTTAAGAAAAATGGACCCTATATTGTTATAGATGATTATATTGCCTTAGCGCATGCTAGACCTGAAGATGGTGTTAATCAAATCAGTATGGCGTTATTAAAAGTCAGTGAAAGTGTCGATTTACTCGGTGAAATGGTTAAAGTTGTCGTCATTTTAGCCGCAACCGATAATACCAAACATATCGAAGCTTTAGCTTCATTAACTGAATTATTCATGAACAAAGAAAATAAAGAGAAAATTCTTAATGCAAATACTGTAGATGAGATCCATGAACTCGTTAAGCAGTATTCATAAGGAGGGGTGATGATGAAAATTTTAGCAGTATGTGGATTTGGTGTTGGTTCATCGATGGTTTTGAAAATGACAATCGATAAAGTAGTAAGAAAATTAGGTATAGATGCAGAAGTAGAAAATGCAGATATATCGACTGCGAAAAGTTCTAAATGTGATGCGATATTCACATCGTATGACTTAGCAGAATCTTTAAAAGATACTGTCAATGTACCAGTACTTCCAGTTAAAAGGTACATGAGTATAGAAGAAGTGACAGAACAAATTAAAAAAATAATATAGGAGGATTTATATGAATTTTATTATTGACAACATTTTTCGCAATCCCCCAATTTTACTAGGGTTAATTGCAGCTTTAGGATTGGTTTTATTAAGAAAACCAATCGGAGAAATTGTTAAAGGATCTTTACTTGCGGCTTTTGGAATGTACATCCTGACAACTGGAACAGGATTACTTGTTGGAGCCATTGCACCAATTAACAACTTATTTAGTGGCATCGTAGAAGGTGAAGGTGTTGAAGTATTATCAGATACATTCACCGCAACTTATGGTGGCGATATTGGTCTTGCGATGCTAACGGGATTTGTGCTACATTTACTCATTGCACGCTTCACCCGAATCAAAATTATTTTCTTAACTGGACACTTTTTATGGTGGTTCCCGTTTATCTTTGTAGCCGCTGGGGTAGAAGCTGGATTAAGAGATATTCCACTCATTTTATTTGGTGGGATTACTTCAGCCCTTTATTGGTCAATAATGCCATACGTTTTACGTAAATATGTCTTTGCGGTTACTGAGGATGAATCATTTACGTTAGGACATCCTTCAGGGATCTTATCGTTAATTAGTGGTAAGATTGCTCAAAAAGTAGGGAATAAAGAAAATTCAACTGAAAACTTTAAAGTACCAAAAGGATTATCATTCTTTAAAGAAGTTTCCATTACAGGTGGTTTAGCCATATTTATTATGTATGTTGTTTTAGGGTTAGTTGTTGATGGTGGATTTTCTATTACACAACCATTATTCTTCTATGCCTTTGAACAAGCCTTAATGTTTGGTGGTGGCTTACTCGTTATGTTAATGGGTGTTAGAATGCTTGTTAACCAAATCATTCCAGCATTCCAAGGTATTTCAGAAAAACTGATTCCAAATGCTATTCCAGCACTTGATTGCCCAATCTTATTTAACTATAAACCAAATGCAGCTATTTTAGGATTTATCGTTGCGATGGTTGTATCAACTGCTTTAATCATTATTGCAAATGTTACTGGTCTATTTGGAGTTATCTTAATTCCACTTGTCATTACAAGTTTCTTTGAATGTGGGACTGCAGCAGTTATTGCTGAAGGTCAAGGTGGCGTTAAGGGTGCAATCATTGGTACTAGTGTTGCCGCAGTTGCCATGGTATTACTAGTTGGGGTTTCAGCACTAGTTTATGCCAATACTATTCAAGACTGGATTTTAATCTTTGGAGGAAACGGGTTATCATTCTTCGGATCAATCGCAAGATATATTGGAGAAGTTTTCGCACTTATCGTCTAAATGAGCTTTCAATATTATCGTATTGTTAAAAACATCTTAGATGATGTAATCACACAAGAAGAAAAGAACATAAAGGAAGCTATAACACTCCTTGTTGATACCATCAAAGGCAAACGTCAAGTGTTTGCCTTTGGGGCATCACATGCTGGGATTGTGACTGAAGAACTTTTTTACCGAGCGGGTGGTTTAGCAATTATTAATCCAATATTTGATGCCCCACTCATGCTCAATACCCGTCCTGTAACACAAACTTCAAAGATGGAACGCTTAGAAGGTTATGGTAAAATAATAGGAGAAAAGACCCCTTTTAAAAAAGGTGATTTGCTTTTAGTCCATTCGGTTTCAGGAAGAAATCCTGTAGCGCTTGATTTGGTACTTTATGCAAAAAGTAAAGGGGTAAAGATTATCTCTATTACAAACTTAAAGTATTCAAAAAGTGTGACATCTAGACATACAAGTAAAAAACGTTTATTTGAACTTTCAGATATTGTGATTGATAATCATGGTGATATTGGTGATGCTTGTGTTCATGTTGAGGGCATCAATCAAAAAGTTGCTGCAACATCAACAGTTGTTGCAACAACGATTGTTAATATCATTATCTCAGAAGCCGCAATTAAGCTTGCAGAAGAAGGCATTACACCCCCTATCTTTCATAGCGCAAACTTAGATGGTGGCGATCAACATAATAAGGAAATCTTTAAACACTATAAAAAGATTATTCATTACATGTAAAACGAGGGTGACCTCGTTTTATCCTTATTAAGTCATAAATAAAGACGCTTAATTTTAAAGGAGTGTTTTATGGTTACTTTAAAAAACTTAACGATTTATACAGAAGATAAAGTCATTAAAAACGGTTATATTACCTTTGATAAGACCATTTTAAAGATTGGTGAAGGGGATGTAAATGGCGAAGATATGGGCGGTAAAATTTTAATTCCTGGGTTTATCGATCAGCATATTCATGGCGTTAAAGGCTATGATATCATGGATGCAAGTCATGAAGCCCTTGATGCGTTTTGTAAGTATTTACCTAAAGAAGGAACAACAGCATATTATGCAACCACTATGACTGCATCAAAAGAAGCTATCATCAATGCCTTAAATGCCGTTGCAACGTATGATGCTCAAGGTAAGATAGGGGCTGAATTATTAGGGGTTCATCTAGAAGGACCATTCATTTCAGAAATTTATAAAGGGGCACAAAATAAAGAACATATCCAAGCAGTTTCTTTTCAATTAATGGATGAATTTATTAAAGCATCAAATAACACGATAAAGCACATTACCTTAGCCCCAGAGTTAAAAGATTCAGAAGCTTTTATAAACTATCTAACTAATCAAAATATCGTTGTATCAATTGGGCATAGTGATGCAAGTGAAGATGATGTTAAAAACGCTTTAAATCAAGGGGCATTATGTTTTACGCATGCATTTAATGCCATGCGTCAACTACATCACCGCGATATTGGTGTTGTAGGTATGATGTTAAGTGATTCATCTTCTTATGCTGAATTAATTGCTGATATGATTCATGTTAATCCATCTGCGATGAAACTTTTATATCAAGTAAAAACGAGCGATAAGTTAATTCTTATTACTGATGCCATGCGTGCCAAACAACTTTCAAGTGGCAACTATGATTTAGGTGGACAAAGTGTAACAGTTAAAAACAATCAAGCCAGACTCAAAGATGGAACCCTTGCAGGCAGTGTTTTAGAGTTTATTGATGGCGTAAAAAATATTCAAAAAAGTTTAGAATTGTCGATTAATGAGCTCATTAAAATGGCCTCACTAAATCCAGCTAAACTACATAATATCGACCATAAAAAAGGTAGTATAAAGCTTAATAAAGACGCTGACTTATTAGTAATTGATCACGATTTTAACATTCATAGAACCTATACATTAGGAAAAAAAGCATATCAACTTGACTAGGCGGTGAAGCATGAAGATTATTAAATTAAAGACACAATTAGATGTTTCTAAATATGTAGCAAACGAAATTATCCATCAAGTTAAAAATAATCCTAAAAGTGTTTTAGGATTAGCAACCGGATCAACACCTCATCAAGCGTATCAACTGATTAAAGAAGATTATAAACTAAATAACCGTGATTATAGTCAGGTCGTAACGTTTAATTTAGATGAATACATTGGGGTTGATTTTGATGGACCAAACAGTTATCAAACCTATATGAAAAATGCCTTATTTGATACCTTAAATATACCCAAAGAAAACCAATTTTTTCCTTTAGTAGATAACGCAGACCACTATGATGACCTGATCAAAAAACATGGCGGTATTGACTTACAATTACTAGGGGTAGGCATTAATGGTCACATAGCCTTTAACGAACCCTTATCCCCTTTTAATTCTTTAACCCGCATTGTTGAACTAGCAGAATCAACAAGAATTAGAAATTCTAAATATTTTAACAGTATCGAAGAAGTTCCTACTCACGCAGTATCTATGGGTATTGCCTCAATTATGCATGCAAAACGAATCATATTAGCCGTCACTGGAAAGAGTAAACAATTGATCATTAAACGCTTCTTAGAAGAACCCATTAATGAAGCACTACCAGTATCAATTTTAAAAACTCATCCAAATATCACGCTCATTATCGATGAAGAAGCCGGTGAATATATTAGTGCTTAAAAGCATTGCGCTTTCTTAGGTCACTTTAGATAAATATGAATATTAATTAATAACCAATAATAGTCTAAATTATGCAGGAATGTTTTCTGCATTTTTTTGTAAATAAAGAACTGGTTAAATGTTGCTTGCTTCTGTGTTTAGAATTTGTTGGTCATTGTAGAAACACTAAATACTAAGGTTCCTTAAATGATTGTTCATTAGGATGAAAACATTAATTCTTTTAACAAATACAAATGCCTAAATCACTAAACAAGGCAGAAAAACCGCAGCCAACCTTTAGAAAAGACTGTCGGTTCTATGGTTGTTTCACTGAACCCTTTGACATGAAATCGTCATATTTTCATAATTTTTAATATTTACAGGAATATTTCCTGTATTTTATATTGGTTTTTAGGCTTTTTTCCAAAAGTAAACTTTTTATACCCATAAGAAAATTGACTTATGGGCTATATTGAGACGACAAGTGAGAACTAAAAATATTGATTATTGATTAAATTAACGATGATTTCATTCTGCCATAAAACAACATTTTCAAAACGCTATTTACACTATGCCATCAATTAATAAA
>JBKHEA010000024.1:0-14281 GCA_046541015.1 Candidatus Izemoplasmataceae bacterium | reverse complement strand
TTTCCAACCTTCCAAGTTATAGAAGATCATCTACAACGGTTAGTTGATTTTGATGGTGAAGATAGCTTCAACGCCATATTTAACTATATTGAAGGGTATTTTGAAGAAGAATAATAAACTTAAAAAAGCACCTAATATGACTAGGTGCTTTTATTTTGATTCATTATGAAATTAATAACCAGTTTGAAGAAATACTAGGAACTTCTTCATTAAAATCAATTAATGACTGATATAAAAGGCCATCGTATTCTACAATTTCACCTTCATAGTAAACCATACCTGCTTGCCAAATGCCTTCTGTAATCTCAAGCCAATTTAAATTGACATCAGGCGCTCCAGAATATGGTGAAATATCAGTTAATGCGCCATAGCGAAGACCATCCGCTTCATAGGTAATGCGGTCGCCTTTATAATAAAAATTAAAAACACGCCAGTTATCTGTTAATTCTTGCCAACCTGCGGTAGTACTTGGTTCAATTCCGGTCATATTTTCTAAAACGGCTTCAAAGGTAGCATCATTATGATAAACGATATCACCAATTTCATAAACATTATAATCACGCCATAACGGTGTGATTTCTTGCCAACCGACCTGACTTTCTGGTTCAATACCACTCATGGAATCGTTTATGGCTTTAAATCTTTTACTATTAAATAAAACAAAATCATTAGTGACATAAGTGTTGTATGCTTTATATTCAGGGGTGATTTCTTGATAGGGTCCATTGACTTCTAAGTTAACGCCTAATGTTGGTGGTGAACCAATAGAATCAAGCGTTCTAACTTGCCAAGTGGCGCCATCATAGGTAAATACATCACCAACTAAGAATGTATTTGGTGACCATGCAGGCATGGTTAAATCGCTTGCATCAAACGCTTCATTGACAAAATCTTCACTTGAAGAAGTCGGCACTTTTCCTAAATAGGATACACCGTTTAAAATGGTATATTGTTTTCTACCATCTTCATTAAATGGGAACGAGAATTCTCCCGTTTTAGCGTAATATACATAAACACTTCGAATGGTTGGTCCAATAGTGATTCTTACTGTGTAAGTCTCATCAACCAAGGTCGTATAGCTTGCTACTTCTGTCTCCGTTAAAACCGTTCCAGTAGGGCAGCTAATATAATTATCTTCTCTACAATAACTTTTAGCGGCACGTTCTAGTTCGATCGCTGCGGTTAAAACTTGATCTTTTTGGCCTGAAGTAAAGATATTTGTCGCAGACGGTAAGCTCACTGCGCTAACAATACCAAGGACAACTATGACAATTAAGATTTCAATGAGGGTAACCCCTTTTTGGTTCATCTAATCACCACCTTTATCTTATTATACTTTAGCTTATTGATTTACGCAATTTATTACACACGAAAAAAACAGTCCGAGGACTGTTTTAAATTTCTTTTAACGCATCATGAATAATTTCTGAGACAGTAGGATGCGCATGAATCATATCAAACGCTTCAGAAACTTTGATGGATTGATGCAGTAATAGGCTGAGTTCATGAATCATATAATCAGCACCTTCACCAATAATGTGAGCGCCTTTAATTACGTCATCTTCATCAACAATAAGTTTAATAAAGCCATCAGTTTCATCCATTGCTTGAGCTTTAGCATTGGCTTTATAATACGCTTTTACTGTTTTATATCTTGCCATACCATCTTCTTTTACCCCAACACTTGCGATTAAGGGGTGGGTAAATATGACACTTGGGACTAAATCAAAACGAATGGCATCCTTTTTATCTATTATGTGATTAACGGCTCGAATGCCATCATACGTTGCTTTATGAGCAAGCATAAGTTCTCCGTTTAAATCGCCAATGGCATAAATATTGTCTATTGAGGTTTGTTTAGAGGCGTTGACAATGATCCCGTCTTTTGAATGGTCAAATTGACTTAAATCAATACCGCTAGCATTAAAGGTTCTACCTACAGAAATTAAGACATGGTCAACTTCAATAGTTTCTTGACCTTTTTTTGTTGAAAAGGTTGCAAAATAGGTATCATCAACATTTTTCACTTCGACTAAACTTGCGTTTGTATGAATCTTAAGTCCTGCGCGTTTAAATAAATTACGTGCACGCTTTCTAATATCCTTATCTTCAGTCATTAAGATTTCATCTTGAAAATCAATAAGAGTCACTTCACTACCAAGGCTTTTAAATATCATCGCCATTTCAGACCCAATAACCCCAGCCCCAACAACTAAAAGTTTTTTAGGAAATGTCTTTAAGGTTAAAATGGATTTAGAGGTATGTATAATTGGTAAGTCATCACCATTAAAACGTAGCTTCTTACTTTTTGACCCTGTTGCTAAAATAATGTGTTTAGCTTTAAAAAGTTCATCATTGACTTTAACGGTGTGTTCATCAACTAATTGTGCTTCCCCTTTAATTAAATCGACTTGAGATGCTTTTAACGTTTGATAAATGCCTTCAACTTGGTTAGAAACAATGGTTTCTTTACGTGCTTTAATCTGATCAAAATCCAAGTCAAAACCTTTTTGATTGATACCAAATGTCGCACTTTTTTTCATAGTTTCAACCATCTTAGCGTTTTGATATAACGCTTTTGTTGGTACACAACCCCAGTTTAAACACGTCCCACCAACTTCTTCTTTTTCAATAAGCAATGTTTTTAAACCGTGCTTGGCTGCATATATAGCAGTATCAAAGCCTCCAGGTCCTGCGCCAATGATGATGATATCATTCTTCATTCGTTAACAAATCCTTATATTTAACAATCGGATTACGTGCCGCTAAGGCTTCATCTAAACGTTTAACCACGGTTGTATACGGTGCATTTTTAACGAGATCTGGATCTTCTTTTGCTTCAGTCGCAACTTTTTTCATAACCTCGATAAAATTATCAATGGTTTGTTTAGATTCTGTTTCAACAGGTTCAATCATAATCGATTGTTTATAGATGAGTGGGAAATAAACCGTTGGTGGATGGACGTCATAATCTAGTAAACGTTTAGCCACATCTAAGGTTGAAACATGATTTGAATCGTCTTTTAATCCATCAAAGACAAACTCATGTTTGCAGTGTCCTTTAATAGGAAGGTTATAGTAATCTTTTAATGATTCTTTAATATAGTTTGCGTTTAAGGTTGAATAGCGGGCAACATTTGGTAAGTTTTCTTTTCCTAACCCTAAGATATAAGTATATGCTTTTATATAAACACCAACATTACCGTAAAAGTGTGAAATTTGTCCGATTGTTAAATCGGTGTGGTCATCAAGTAAATAATAATCACCAGCTTTTCTTACGACCGGTTTTGGTAAAAATGGTTTTAAATCACGCGTCACACCAACTGGCCCTGACCCAGGTCCGCCCCCACCATGTGGGGTTGAAAAGGTTTTATGAAGATTGATATGCATGATATCAAAGCCCATATCACCTGGTCTTACGACACCTAATAATGGGTTTAAGTTAGCCCCATCATAGTAAAGTAGTCCGCCTGCTTCATGAACAAGACGAGCAATTTCTAAAATATCTTTTTCAAACATGCCTAATGTGTTAGGGTTTGTAAGCATAATCCCTGCAACTTCATCACTTAAAACATTTTTTAGATCACTCACTGAAACAGAGCCATCTTTATTTGATTTAACTTCAATTGCTTCAAGTCCAGCAACGGTTGCCGTAGCTGGATTGGTTCCATGTGCTGAATCTGGCACAATAATTTTAGTTCGTTTATTATCACCACGTGAGCGATGATAGGCTTTCATAATCATAAGCCCAACAAGTTCACCGTGTGCACCAGCGTAAGGATTTAAGGTAAACGTATCTAACCCACTAATTTCTGATAACATTTTTTGTAGGTCATAATAGATTTTTAATACACCTTGAACGGTTTCAATAGGTTGATATGGATGTAAACTTGAAAAAGCTGGTAAGTTAGCGATATCTTGATTAAGTTTAGGATTATATTTCATTGTACATGATCCTAAAGGATAAAAGCCTTTTTCAATCCCAAAGTTTTTGAAACTAACATTGGTATAATGTCTTACAACGTCAAGTTCACTCACTTCAGGTAAATTTGGACAGTCTTCTCTAACTAAATGCGATGGCATATCATAGGTTTTGACTTCTTCTTTAGGTAAAGTGTAGCCTTTACGGTCTTTTACAGATAAGTCAAAAATAAGTTTATCATAATACATTAGCTCAACCCTCCTATAATGCGGATTAAATCATCAATTTCAGCTTTTGTACGTTTTTCTGTTAAAGCAAACGTCACAAGATCAGCCTTTGTTTCATCAAACATTTTAAAAGGTAGTGGTCCTAAATAACCATGGTCGGCTAAAACTTTATTCATCTGATCAACATCTAACGTTGTTCTTAAGGTGAATTCTTTAAAGAATGGTTTATCATACACTTCACTAAAGGTTGGCAGTTTAAGAAGCATGGTATGTAAATAGTGAGCATTATTATAAGAGCGTTGCTGAACATCACAAAGACCTTGTTTACCTAGCGTGCTTAAATAAATCGTGACATAAAGCGCTAGTAAACTTTGATTTGAACAAATGTTTGAATTTGCTTTTTCTCGACGAATGTGTTGTTCGCGGGCTTGTAAGGTTAATACAAAAGCACGTTTGCCTTCACTATCTTTAGTGACCCCACAAATACGACCTGGCATTTTACGCATATATTTAGTTAATGTTGCCATATAGCCAATGTATGGTCCACCAAAACTTAAAGGTAAGCCTAAACTTTGAGCCTCACCAACCGCAATATCTGCACCCCATGCACGCGGGGTTTTTAAATGAGATAAGGTTGAAGGGTCTTGATTAATAATCAATAACCCTTTATGTTCTTCAATGGTTTCTTTAAAGCCTTCTAAGTTTTCAATGATGCCATAAACGTTAGGTGTTTGTATAATGACACCAGCGAATGAATCATTCATAAGTGCTTTTAATTCATCCAAACTCGTTTCTCCTGCATGTTCAGGAATCATCGTAACTTCAATGCCTTTATAAAGTGCATAAGTTTTGATGACTTCAATAATATTTGGATTAAGGGTAGCACTAACTAATATTTTGTTTTTCTTGCGGTGAGCACATGCCATAAACATCGCCTCAGCCGTAGCTGTTGCGCCATCATACATGCTTGCGTTTGATACATCCATTCCTGTAAGCTGTGTAATCATGCTTTGAAATTCAAAGATGTATTGAAGCGTTCCTTGTGAAATTTCAGGTTGATATGGTGTATAAGCGGTTAAAAACTCTTGACGCTCAATCAAATGACGAATGATACTTGGGGTATAGTGATCATATGCTCCAGCTCCCATGAACGGGATTAATGGTTTATTCATTGAAGCTAACGTTTTAAAGTGATCATAGATTTCTAATTCAGACATGCTTGAAGGGATATCTAATTCTTTAACGAGTAAGTCGTTTGGAATTTCCGAAAAAAGGGCATCAATAGACTTGACGCCAATTTTTTCAAGCATGGCTTTGATGTCACTATCTGTATGCGGTAAATACTTAAACATCAAACCACTCCTAATTTTATTCGCAAATTTCTGCGTATTCTTCTGCGCTTAAAAGCTTGTTTAATTCAGTTTCATCTTCAATTTCAATTTTAATAATCCAGTTTTCATAAGGGTCTTCATTTAAGAGTTCAGGATTATCTTCTAATTCTTCATTGACAGTAACAATAACGCCTGATAATGGTGCGTTTAAATCAGATGCAGCTTTAACACTTTCTACGGCTGCAAACTCACTAAATTGTGTAATTTGCTCGTTTTCTTCTGGAAGTTCAACAAAGACAACTTCTCCTAATGAATCTTGGGCATAATCCGTAATACCGATGTATGCAAAGCCATCTTCAACACGTACCCATTCGTGACTTTCAGTGTAGTATAAATCTTTTGGAATATTCATAATTATCCTCCTATAATTTATTTATTATAATTTTTTTGATAAAACTTTTTATTTCTTACTTTTACTTTAACACGCTTTGAACGAATTTCAACCTCTAAAATATTATCTTTTTTATCATGTGGTTTATCAATAAGCGCCATAGCAACCGTTAAATCGGTACTCGGTGATTTATAGCCTGTCGTAATATAACCTACCTTTTGATCATCTTTAAAGACTTCATAACCATGTCTTAAGATGCCTTTATCAAGCATTTCTAATCCTACAATACGACGGCTTGGTTTTTCTTGTTTTTGTTTAAGCAAAGCCTCTTTGCCAATAAAATTTTCTTTTTCAAAACTAATCGCAAAGTTTAACCCTGCCTCTACTGGCGTAATCGTTTGACTTAGTTCATGCCCATAAAGTGGCAAGGCAACTTCAAAACGCAACGTATCTCTTGCACCTAGCCCACAAGGTTCAACATTTAATCTATCAACAAGGTGAGTAAAAATATCAACAATCGCATCATGATCGCCATAGATTTCAAAGCCATCTTCACCGGTATACCCAGTTCGGCTAACCAAACAGGTGTGCCCAAAAATATCTACTTCATCAAAAGTAAAAAATAAAATATCTTTTAAGTTTGATTGCGTTAAACTTTGTAAGGTTTCTTCTGCCTTTGGTCCTTGTAATGCAATTTCACTCATCGCTTCACTTTTATTGATGACTTCTGTAATAAAGGAATTATTCTTTACAATCCAATCATAATCCTTTTCAACATTAGAAGCATTAACGACTAGTAAATAATGCTCTTCATTGTATTTATAAACCAGTAAATCATCAACCGTTCCACCATCGGGATAACACATCATGCCATATAGAATTTGACCTGACGTCATACTTCTTGCGTTGTTAGTAAATAGTTTGTCCACTAAATCGGTCGCTTCTTTACCAATGATGTAAATTTCTCCCATATGCGAAACATCAAATACACCAACGTTTTCTCTTACTGCTAAATGTTCTTCCTTAATGCCTTTATAACTGATTGGCATTTGCCATCCTGCAAAATCTACCATCTTAGCATTAAGCGCTATATGTTTATCATATAATACCGTTTGTTTCATTGGTCACGCTCCTATTCTTATTCACTTTTATAGTATCATAAAAGTTTAATTTACCAAGGTTTTTATAAATAAACCTTTAGATTTTAATGTAAGCCCTAACAACTTACTATTATAGAAGAAAAAAATCGCATAATCAAGCGATTTTTTTCTTTATTTTTGATTTATTTTTTTTGAGTGTTTAAGCCATCTGTAAACGCTTTAGATGGTTTGAATTTTATGACGTTATGTGCCGGTACAATTTTTTCTTCTTGAGTATTAGGAATCACCATTTTTTTCTCTTTATGTTTGGTGATATCAAAGGTTCCAAACTGGTGAAGTGCAACCTTTTCTTCACTTTCTAAGGTTTCATGCATCACTTGAATCCAAGTATCGATAAATAAATTAGCTTCTTTTGGCGTAATTTCACATTGGCTTAGTATCGATTCTATGAGATCATCTTTGGTTTTAGTAATAGCAATTTTAGGTGCTTTTTTTGATTTAGTTGAAGGTTTATTTGATAACTTCTCTTCAGGTGGGGTAATCGGTAATGCTTGTAGATCATTAAGATAATCAAAGAAAGCTTTACTTCCTTTAAAACGAACAACATAATGCGCTGGAATTTCAGTAACCGCTTCATCTTTTGATGGCACTTGCATTTTTCTAGCCTTTAATTTTGAACACGTGAAGGTTCCAAACTGATGAATTGCAATTTTATCATGTTTAATTAATGTATCACGCAAAATATCAATCAAGGTATCTAAAAATAATCGAGCATCGTGATTGGTTAGGCCAGTTAACGATTCTAAGACTTTACTAATATCTTCTTTAGTATGGCTTTTTGTACGTCGGTTGGCGGTTTTTTCTTGTAAAGTATGTTTTTTTGGTTTGGTAGGTAATGTCGTAATGGGTTTGGCTTCTTTTTTTAAAGGTTTAGTTTCTTCTTGGATGGTTTCTTTTTTTTCTTGTGGGGTTATTATATTGTCTTTTTTATGCTGCACTGCTTCAATAGGTTCTTCATCAGTTAAAGGAATAGTCTCAGTTCGCGTTTCTAATGTATCTTCTAAAGGGGTTTCTTCTTTAGTACTTTCTTCTAAAGCAATTTTTGGATCTTCATGCATGTTAGCTTCAGGTAAAACAGCATCCTCTTTTAAACTAACTTCTTCTTTAAGCGTTTCTTGGTTTACTTCACTTGGGGCTTCATATAATGTTAAGCCTTTTTTGACTTTGATTTTTAACGGTTTTAATTTTTTCTTTTTTTGTTTGGTTTCTTCTTGAATCATGTCTTCTTGTTTATCAAAGTCAGTTGCGGGTGAGTCTTCTTTAGTAGAGATTTTAGGTGTTTCATCATTTGGTTCAAGTGGTGCTTTTTTTGCAACTTCTTTAACTTGCTCGGTGGTGGCTTTAACTACTTGTTCATCTTTTAATGATTCACTAACACTTTTAGCTTCAATAGGGGTTGCAGCTATTAATGGTGAATCTTCTTTAACTAAATCCGGTGAAACATATTCTTCAAGTGGTTTTGGGGCTTTAATTGAAGTATAGCGTTTTTTCTCTTTTTTAACTTTGACTTTTTGTTTTTTAGTATCAACAAGAAAATATTGTTGAAAATAACTAGCCAAAATTAAGAAGACCGCAATAAATCCAACTTCAATGATTAATAATGTGCTAAATCCTTGGTAATCTTCATTTAAAACACATAAGCCTTCTACTGGGGTTTCGCTACAATTAAACCCACTATTTAAGGTTAAATAAAACAATGTGACGATGAGCATAAGTAACACTAAAAAGCTCATGAAAATCATGAGTAAACTTAAATGGTAAAATAAGCGCATTCGTCTTTGTCTCACCGTGCAACCACACCCTTTTTAATTATTTTACACCAAAATCATTTAATTTAATAGGTTAATTAGTTTAAAAAGAATATTTAGTGCTTTTTTATGCAATATGATACAATAAAGTAAGAGGTGATTTGATGAGAGAAAAATGGCATTCGGCTTTAATTGTAGCGGCAATTTACGCTTTGTTTGGGTCATTATGGATAATTATAACAGATAGTTTAGTAGATGCTTATTTTGATGATTTTAGGCTATATAGTACAGTTAAAGGGCTTATCTTCATTTTATTATCTACTATGATTATTTATGGATCAGTGTATCATCAAATGCGTCACCACAAAGAGTTAGAAGCCATCATCAATACTGAAATTAAGAAAAAAACCGCTTATAAAAAAACTCTTGAAGAACAAAATAAGCGCCTCTTTAAACTTGTTGATGAATCCCCTGTACCCATGATTTTACATGCAGAAAACAAACGCATCTTACGCGTAAGTAAAACGTTCTTAGAACGCACGAAGTATAGTTTTGATGAGATTCCTACGATGAATGCTTGGGTAAAAAAAGCTTACCGTGACCAAAGTCAAAAGGTGATGAATCATATTGAGACACTGTATTCAATTAATACTAAACTGTATGAAGGCACTTTCTCATTAAAAACTAAAGATAATCAAACCTTGCTTTGGGACTTTTATTCTTCTTATATTGGTAGAGATGATAAAGGATTAAGAAATATTATTAGTTTAGCAATTGATATTACTGATTATAAACAAAAAGAAGCCGATTTAGACTTCTTAACTTATCATGATGATTTAACCAATGCTTATAATGCACGCTATATAAAACGATATACCGATGATATTAATGAAGAAACGTACGTGATTATTTTAGCCGATATGGTCGGCTTAAATAAAATCAATAAAGAGTATGGTCGATATAAAGGTGATGCCGTTATCAAATTATTTGCGAATCTACTAAAATCTCATTTACCAAAAAGTGCCATCATCGCCCGAATTGGTGGCGACACCTTTTGTTGTGTTGTTAAACAATACGATAGCGTCTCAATCTCACCGATTATTGAAACTATTAAAGAACAATTAAAAGTTTTAGAATTCGAACAAATTAAGTTAGATGCACGCTTTTTAACTAAAGATCGTAACATAGGCGATAACTTTGAAACATTACTTGGTGTTTTAGAACACGAAATGTTTACAATAAAAAGACGCTAAATAAGCGTCAATCAATTTAATTTTACCAGCAGTCGGACTCGAACCGACACGACCTTGCGGCCACCAGATTTTGAGTCTAGCGTGTCTACCAATTCCACCATGCTGGCCTAATAAAGATTATAACGCAATAAAAAAGAAAATCCAAACGATTTTCTTTTTAATTTTTTCTTTGTTTTTTAATGGCTTCAAATTGGCTGTCTAAATTGTATTCACAAACGAAGGTGTCAATGATTTCTTCAAGGTGTCTAACCGTATAGATTTTCGCAAGATCTTCATCTTTATGAACAATCGCATCGAATATTTTACGATGTTCAGTAATACGTTCTCTATTGGTTACTTTATTATAGTTTTCTCGTAAGGCTTTTTGAATAACATCCCACATAATAATGTGTATGTTGTGTAAAAAACGATTTCTAGAGTATTTAGAAATTAATAAATGAAACTTTTTATCTAAGCTAAAAAACTCTGCATCATCGCCAAGATGTTCCATCTCTTCGATAATTGATTGAAGTTTTCTAACGCCTGCTTCTGTAATATTTTTGGCACAAAGTTGAACACTTAAACTATCTAAAGCACGTCTAATTTCAAGTAGTTCTAAATAATCCGTATTATGAAGCAATGTTGGGGTAAAAACACTTAAGTAATTTTCTTGTGAAGGTTTGTTTACGTACGTTCCGCCGCCTTTTTTCTTTTTAACAAGACCAATGGCACTAAGTTTTTCAATCCCTGCACGGACACTGACGCGGCTAACATTTAATAATTCACAGAGTCTAGCTTCACTAGGTAAACGTTCTCCAGGTTTTATTTCACCACTTATTACGAGTTCTTCAATGTAGTCATAAACAAGTTGACTTTTAGACTTTTTCTTCATGGCAGCACCTCCAATTTGTATTATAGCATAAGAATTTTAAAAATAGAATAACTTATAATACAACTATTTAAAAAAGTACCACATTTTTCAAGTTATTGCAATAAAAAAACCTCAAGAGGTTTTTTTATTTTTCTTTTGAATCAAATTTACAGGTGTTAATGCCAAAAAGTTTGTACAGTCCGCACCAACCAATTGCGGCAGTAAGTGCTAAAATTACGGCTGGAATTAAGAGTAACCAAGCCCATGCAGCTTCGATAACTACCGCAATAATCACTAATATGATGGCAATAATATAACGTACAGTTTGGTCAAACTTTCCTACATTGTTTTTCATATTTAACCCTTCTTTCTATTTTTTACATTTTATTTGGTTTGTAGCAATTTGAACGGGATCATAAACTGGTGAAAATGGTGGCGCATACGCATAATCAAGGGCCGCATATTCTTCTGCGGTCATACCTAATGAAACGGCTGTAGCGATGGTATTAATGCGATGAGCAACACCTGATTTACCAATCATGTAAGCACCTAGTAATTGACAGGTGTCGTCGTTATAAATAATTTCTATATCAATATTTTTTGCGTTAGGATAGTAACTTGAGCGGTCTTTTGCGGTTATATGAACGCTTTTAGCATTGATATGATGGGCTTTAGCTTCTTTTAAATCAAGACCTGTTCGAGCGATTTCTAAATCAAATACTTTAATCACACTTGAACCAATCACACCTTCAAAAAAGCTATTTTCACCTGCGATGTTTTCTGCGATGACGCGCCCTGCCTTATTGGCATGAGTCCCAAGCGGTAAGAAACTATGGGTAGTTTTTAAAATGCGGTGGTAATATGCCACACAATCCCCCGCAGCGTAAATATCCTTAACTGATGTTTCCATCCGTTTATTGGTTATAATAGCGCCATTACTTAAACGCTCAAAAGGAATATTTTCTAAAAACTTGGTATTAGGAATGACACCAATAGCTTCAATGACTAAATCAACTTGATACGTTGCATCATCGGTAATAACATGCGTAACGTGATCTTTACCATGATAAGCCATTACAGTTTCATTTAAATTCACACTAATGTCATGACTTAATAGGGTTTCAAGGGTAATTTTGCTTACTAATTCTGAAAACTTTGTTAAAACGCGATTTTCTTTTTCAATGATGATGACTTCTTTTCCCATTTCAATAAGGTTTTCAGCAACCTCTAAGCCAATATAACCTGCGCCAACCACGGCTACTTTTTTTACATCAGGTTTATTTAATGCAGCTTTTAAACGTCTGCCATCTTCTAAACTATTTAACGTGTGTATCCCTTTAAGATTTTTTCCTTCTACCGGCAACCGAATCGGTGAAGTGCCTGTTGCAATCACCAGTTTATCATAGGAAAAGATTCGTTCTTCTTTGGTTTCATGATTGAATGCTTTTACAGTTTTTTCTTCATGATTTACCTCAATTGCTTCGTGATTTAATAGTAAATTAATGCCTTGTTCAATAAACTTTTCTGGGGTTCTAGCAATAAGCTTTTGTTCATCGGATATCATATCACTTAAAAAATATGGTAATCCACAGGCTCCATAACTCACATCTTTCCCTTTTTCAAGGACGGTAATCTTTATGGATTCATCTAGTCTTCTTAATTTGCTTGCAGTACTCATGCCTGCAGCGACAGCACCAATAATTAATACATTCATTTTGTCACCTCTTACTATCATATTACCACTTTTAGCGTTATTTTAAAGCAATTAAGCACAAAAAAAACCAGTCTTCATAGTGAAGACTGGTTAAGCATTTTGAAATTGATTGGTAAATAGTTTGTAGTAATGTCCTTTTTGTTTAATAAGGGTTTGATGATTACCACTTTCAATAATCTTCCCGTGTTCTAAAACCAGTATTTTATCAGCGTGAACCACGGTACTTAAACGATGGGCAATCACAAAGGTCGTTCTGCCTTCCATAACGGTTTCAATCGCATGTTGTAAGGCTTTTTCTGTTTGGGTATCAACACTGCTTGTTGCTTCATCTAAAATTAATATTTTAGGATCAGCTACAAGCGCGCGCGCAAAGCTAATTAATTGTTTTTGTCCAACGCTTAAGCGTGAACCTCCTTCACCAACTTCAGTCTCATACCCTTTTTCAAAGCTCATGATGAAATCGTGAGCTTCTACCATTTTTGATGCTTTTATAATCGTTTCATCACTTGCATCTAAGTTCCCATAACGAATATTTTCCATAATGGTACCACTAAATAAGTGCGGTGATTGTAACACATAGCCTAACTTATCATGTAACCACGCAATCGAGCGTGTTTTCATTGGCTTACCATCAATAAGAATCTCACCACTTGTTGGTTCATAAAAACGACAGATTAAATTAACAATAGTACTTTTCCCTGCGCCAGTATGTCCAACTAAGGCAATACTTTCACCACGATTCACGGTTAAGTTGAAGTTGTCTAAAACGGTTTCTCCTTTTTTATATTTGAATGTGACATCTTTAAAGGTAACATCACCATATAAAGGTTCCCAATTTTCTTTTTTAGGATTTTTAAAGGTTCCATACGTTTCAATGACTTCCTCAGTATCTTTAATATCAGCTTCTTGATGAATTAATGATAAGATACGTTCAGCACTTGCTTGTGCTTGTTGGAAACGCGCTAAAATATTAGCGAGTTGCATAACCGGTTCAAAAAATTGTCCAACGTAACTTACAAAGACATATAAAACCCCAGCAGTAATAACCCCGCTACTAACATCGATTCCACCATAATAAAATACTAAACCTGTTGCAATTGATGCAATAAATAAAATGGTTGGAAAATATAGTCCTGCAAACATTGCAGCGCGGATAGAATGGCGTTTCATTGAATCGGTTAAGCGATCAAACTCTTTAAAGTTTTCTTCTTCTAATACAAGGGTTTTGGTGGTTTTTGCACCAGTGATACCTTCGTTAAAAGCTCCAGTAATTTTTGAATTTTGCTTACGAATATGACGATACGCTTTTAAAATACGTTTTCTAAAGAAGATACTGACATAAATTAAGATAGGTAAAACACTCAAAGTTATTAAAGCGAGTTTAACATTAATAATAAACATCGCAATAGTAATCCCTATCATCATCAAAAATCCCCACGTTAAGTCAATTAATCCCCAACTTAAAATATCACTAAGGTTTCTTGAATCACTAGTCATACGTGCCATAATCCAACCTACAGGTGTGCGGTCGTAATAGGAAAATGGTAGTTCTTGTAATTTTTCAAATGCACTTTTACGCATTGCATAAGCCAATTGATTTTGAATACGTCCAGCAGCATAGATAAATGTAAATACCATGCTCGCTAAGATAACGACATATCCAGCATACATTCCGATAAATATAG
>JBKHEA010000023.1:0-18051 GCA_046541015.1 Candidatus Izemoplasmataceae bacterium | reverse complement strand
GTAACGATTGATACTTTTAGCGTTGAACTCTTAGAAGATGCTTACCCTACAATTGATGGGGCGAATAATAAACGCATTGAACAAGGGTCAACCATTGATTTAACTGAAGGGATTACCGCTTCAGATACTGAAGATGGTGATTTAACCGAAGATATCGTTTTTGATGGTAGTGTTGATACAAGTACTTTAGGTGAATATACCATTACTTATTCAGTTACTGATTCATTTGGTAATACTACTGAAGTAGTACGCGTAATTACCGTTATTGAAGCTACTGAAGGTGGTACAAGTGTTATCGCTAATCCTGACTTTAAAACAACAGATGCTTGGCAGTTTGATATCACTGAAGAACGCGGTACAATGACTTATGAAAATGAAACCATTGTGGTTGATTTAACCGACATTGGTGATGCATTCTTTAATATTCAACTTTATCAAGATGGTATTAGCATTGAAGAAGGTAAAAACTATCTTGTAAGCTTTACCGTATCAACCGATACACCACGTACGATTGGACTAGGAATTGAAGATACGGCTGATGGGTATGCTGATTTAAAATTTGAACCATTTAATGTTGAAATTGGTGAAACGGCTACGACTTACTATTATGTATTAACGGCTGATCGCACGATTGATACTGCCAAACTTGCGCTCTTCTTAGGTAAGATTGAAGAAAGTGATCAAGCTGGAGAGATTATTGTTTATGATTTTAATATGGTTGAAGCCGATGAACAAAATATCATGACCAATTCAAACTTTGAAAGTAACGATAACTGGAACTTTGATTTCCCAGTTGGAACAGGGACAATGGACGCAGTTGATAACCAATTAGTCGCAGATATTACTGATGTTGGCACTGAATGGTGGCATATTCAACTTCACCAAACAGATGTAGCGATTGATGAAGGGGTTAACTATTTAGTAACCTTTAGAATCAGTTCAAGTGTCGCTCGCCGTATTGGGTTAGGGATTGAAGACCCTGCAAACGGGTTTGCCGATTTAAAAGATGGCGACAGTGTTGAATGGGATATCGATGAAGATATGACAACGTATTCTTATATCTTTAATAGTAATGACACGATTAATACCGCTAAGTTTGCGCTCTTCTTTGGATACCATACTGAAGGGGATGTAGCTAGTGAAATTATTGTTGAAAACTTTATGGTCATAAGACTTTACGAATAAAATAATAACCAACCTAGGAGGGGTTTCCCTCCTAGAATGGTTTACATAGGATGTGACGTATGAAAAAATTAGCATTACTAATACATTTTGTATTATTAGGAGTATTTATGATAGCTTGTGAAGAAAGTGGTGAAGAAGAAGTGACAACGTATACCAATCCGATTTTAGAACCAGTCATCGCAGACCCAACAATCATTAAAGCAGAAGATGGTTACTTTTATGTCTATGCAACGGAAGACTTTTTTGATTATGAAACGGGTGTAAGGTATGTCGCAGTTCACCGCTCAAAAGATTTAATAACTTGGGAAGATATGGGTGATGCCTTTACCGAAAAACCTACGTGGAAAGGGAACGGTTTTATCTGGGCACCAGATATTCAATATTTTAATGGACAATACTATATGTATTATTCATTAAGTGTTTGGGGAGACCCTAACCCAGGTATCGGTGTTGCAACCAGTGATACCCCCTATGGACCCTTTACGGATCACGGAAAACTCTTTGATTCAAATGATATTGGGGTAGGTAACAGTATTGATCCATTTGTTTATACAACCGATGAAGGTGAAAAATGGATGTTTTGGGGAAGTTTCCAAGGAATTTATGCGATTGAACTTAGTGAAGATGGGTTAAGTACAGTCGGTGAAAAAATCCATATCGCAGGGAATGCCTTTGAAGCAACTTATATTATTAATAAAGATGGTTACTACTATATCTTCTTATCAACAGGGTCTTGTTGTAATGGCGCAAGTAGTACCTATCAAGTTAAAGTAGGGCGCTCAACAAGCTTGCTTGGTCCTTATGTTGACCGTCTTGGAAGAAACTTAAAAAATAGTGATGGTTCACTCGTTTTAGGCAATGGTGAAACTTACGTTGGTAATGGTCATAACACGATGATTCAAGATGACAATTCTGATTACTGGCTTATTTACCACGGGATTAATAAACATGACCCTTATTTACCAAATGGGGCAACCAAACGTCCATTAATGATGGATAAAATTATTTGGGATTCACAAGGATGGCCACAAGTAAGAAACTTCATGCCATCAGAAAACGCTCAAGAAGCGCCAATTTTAAAGGAGGATTAATATGAAAAAGATAGTCTTATTTTTACTAATCGGTGTATTAAGTATTAGTTTATTTGCCTGTGGTGGCAATGATGATGATGAATTAGAAGATGGTGTAGTTGCCTTAACTTTTTGGAATATTTTCACAGGACCTGATGGTGAAGAAATGCGCGCGATGGTCGATGATTTTAATGAAGAATATGAAGGCGAAATTCGTGTATTAACGCAAACGATTCCTTCTAATGATTTTTATGAAGTGTTAAATACCGCAGTCCCTCAAGGTCAAGGACCGGATGTTGCGATTATGCATTTAGATCATATTAAACGTTATGCTAGTTTAAGCATGTTAGATGACTTTGATGATTTACTCGCAAATAGTGATTTTGATGGGTCTAATTATATTGAAGCGGTTTGGAATGCAGGTGTCTATGAAGATTCACGCTACGCGATTCCTTTAGATGTGCATCCAATTGGTTTATATTACAATAAAACCATTTTAGATGAAGCAGGCGTTAGCGTACCGACTACTTATGAAGAATTACTGGATGCTTGTGAAGCTTTAGAAGGTGAAGTAGATCACTGTTTACCAGTATCAAGTATGTGGCCAAGCCAAACGTTATTTACTGCAAGTTTATTTCAAAATGGCGGCCAAGACTTAGATAGTAATGGTGAATACCCTGCGTTTAATACCCCTGAAGGCTTGTCAGCTTTAAAAGTATTTTACGATATGGTTTATGAAGATAACGTTAGTGCTGAAAATATTGGCGTAGATGAAGATTTAGCGCTCTTTAGACAAGGGAATGCCGCGTTTCATATTAACGGTATTTGGATGTTAAATGGAATTATCGAATCAGGCATTGATTTTGGGACAGCGCCAATTGCCACCTTATTTGGTGATACGCCAGCAACTTGGGCAGGTAGCCATAACTTTGTCATGCCACGCGCAAGAAACACAAGCGAAACCAAACAAGAAGCGATCTTAACCTTTATTGAATACGTAACCAATAATAGTTTACGCTGGGCAAATGCTGGACAAATTCCTGCGAACTTAAGCGTATTAGAAAGCCAAGAATTTTTAGATTTAGAGTATCATTCTAGCTTTGTTGATGTTTCAACGATTAAATTTGTTAATGCATCCCCTTACTTTGAAGATGCCTTTGGGCCAGTTTACCAAATCGTTACCGAAGCGATGACGACAAGAAATGCTAACTTACAAGCCTTACTCGATGAAGCAGAATTAGAAGGAACGCAGCGTGTCGACGAAGCCCTTGGTAATTAAAGAAACGTTAAAGAAATTTGAACCAGGGTTGTTCATCGCGCCCCACTTAATTTTATTTTCAATTTTCTTTATCATTCCGTTTTTTTACGGGCTTGTAATCTCGTTATATGATTGGCATTTGTTTTTTCCTGAAGAAAGAACATTCGTTGGATTAGATAACTTTAAAAGGATCTTATTTGAAACTGATCATATCTATTATAAATATTTTTGGAATGGACTTAAAAACACCTTTACGTTTGTCATTTTAAGTGTGCCTTTACTCGTTGCCTTTCCATTATTCTTAGCGGCACTCATAAATGTTGAACCAAAAGGGTATAAGTTTTTCCGTGCAGTCTTTTACTTACCGAGTTTATTTTCTATCGCAACGCTTGTCTTAATTTGGCGCTGGGTATTAAATACAAACATTGGGATTTTAAACTTAACCTTAGGTGAACTTGGCATAGATAGTGTGCCTTGGTTAAGTACTCAGCCTTTTGCATGGGTTAGTTTAGTTTTAATGACAGTTTGGTGGACAATAGGTGGGAACATGATTATCTTTACTGCAGCACTAAAAGAAGTACCTGATACTTTATATGAAGCTGCAGATATTGAAGGCGCTACGATTTTTCAAAAGTTCTTTAAAATCACCCTACCTTCCATTAGAAACCAACTCGTTTATATTTTCATCATGACCACCTTAGCTTCATTTAATGTCTTTGGTCAACCCCAACTTGCAACAGGTGGTGGTCCTAATGAATCAACTACCGTACTTATGATGTATATTAGAAACATTGCCTTTGGTGGGGGTAGACCAAACCCTGGTATTGCAACCGCTATGGCAGTTATCTTAGGGGTAATTATGATAATTATTAGTATTGCCCAAACAAGAATTATTAAAAGGATGGGTGATTAGATGGCTATTAAAGCAGTAGAACGACGTAAAAAACGTGCCTCTTTTACCCTCTTAAGCATTATTTCATTTTTCTGGATTATGCCGGTTTTATGGGTAATATCTACCTCATTTAAAACCGAACAAGAAGCGGTAAGTGGCGGGTTAAACATAATTCCTAAAGACTTTTCACTTGAAGGCTATAAATACATTTTTACCGATGAAAACAATAATATTTTACACTACATTAGAAATAGTTTTATCGCTGCATCTTCTCATACATTCCTTTATTTATTAATCGCAAGTTTAGCGGCTTATGGATATGGAATCTTACAGTTTAAAGGTCGCGATAAAATATTTTGGCTCTTAATCTCAACGATGATGATTCCAGCTGTTATGAATCTTATTCCCCTATATTCAATCATGATTAATTTTGAATGGTTAAATAAACTACAAGCCTTAGTTGTCCCTGGACTCGGTGGGATCTTTGGGATTTTCTTACTTAGACAATTTAACTTAACGATTCCTAAAGATTTAATTGAAAGTGCCAAAATTGATGGTGCGAATCATTTCCAAATTTATGCGCGTATTGTCATCCCGCTTACTAAGCCTGCGCTTATTGTTATTGCGCTCTTTAGCTTTATGGGGAACTGGAATGATTACTTATGGCCATTGATCGTTATCAACGATAATACTTATAGAACCTTACCCGTTGGCCTTGCCTTAATGCAAGGGAACTATAACATCTACTACGCGCGTTTAATGGCCGCAACGGTCGTTAGTATTATCCCAGTCTTAGCATTATTTATTGCAACACAACGTTTCTTCATTAAAGGTATTACCATGACCGGGATTAAACAATAAGGAGGCATTGTATGAAAGATACGTATCCAAGACCCCAGTTTGCCCGTTCAAACTGGCTCAACTTAAATGGCCCTTGGCAGTTTACGTTTGATGATTCTGACATCGGCTTAAAAGAAAAATGGTATAAAAAACCCATAAAAGATTTAACAATTAATGTCCCGTTTTGTTATCAATCGGCTGAAAGTGGCATTCATTCTAATGAAGACCACAGCATCATGTGGTATCAAAAAACGTTTAACGTTAAACTCAATGATACTTTAAAGATTTTAAATGTTGGGGCGATTGATTACCGCAGTGATATTTTCATAAACGGCGAACATGTTAGAACAAACTTAGGGGGTAATGTTAGTTTTACCGTTGATATTACCCATTACTTAAACGATGGTGAAAACACCATCACCATCAGAGTCTTTGATGATATGCTAGATATTGAAATTCCTAGAGGAAAACAATACTGGAAAGAACAAAGCGAAAACATATTTTATACCCGTACGAGTGGGATTTGGCAGTCCGTATGGCTTGAAGAAGTGCCAAAAACCTATATTAAACGTACAAAGTTTGTCCCTGATATTTTGACAAACTCCATCAAAATCGGTTATTACTTTGAAAATGTAACGAGTGATGCTGATTTAGAAACAACCATTAGTTTTAACGGAAAACTCATCTCTTCAACCAGTGTTACCATTACATCAAATTATCATGAAGCCGTCTATTATTTAGGGAAAGCTAATGATCAAGATAAAAATCATTTTTGGACCCCTGAAACACCAAACTTATATGATGTCAGCTTCACATTAAAATCAGCAACAGGTGTTGATCAGATCGATAGTTATTTTGGCATGAGAAAGATTTCTATTGAAAATGGGAACATCATGTTAAATAACCGACCATACTATTTACGTCTTGTCTTAGATCAAGGGTATTACCCAACTGGGTTACTGACTGCCCCTAATGATGAAGCGATGAAAGCCGATATTAACTTAACCAAACTCATGGGCTTTAATGGCGTTAGAAAACATCAAAAGATTGAAGAAGAACGCTATTTATACTATGCCGATAAAATGGGCTTAATCGTTTGGGAAGAAATGCCAAGTGCGTATAAATTTTCTTCAAAAACGATGATGAATTTACTCGATGAATGGCAACGCGCGATTAAACGTGATTATAATCACCCATCAATTGTAGCTTGGGTTCCCATTAACGAATCATGGGGTGTCCCTAATTTACTTAATAACACAAGAGAAGTCCATTTCTTAGAAGCGATGTATAACTTAACCAAAGCATTAGATAATACCCGCATGGTTATTTCTAATGATGGGTGGGAACATGGCACCACGGATTTACTAACGATTCATGACTATGAATCAAAAGAAAGTGTTTTAGATGACCGCTATAGTAGCGTTGATAAAATCTTAAGCAGTTTACCAGGACACCGTATATTACTTAATAAAGGGTTTAATTATTTAAAACAACCCATCTTAGTCACAGAATTTGGTGGGATTAGCTTTAAAAAATCTGATACCAATGGTTGGGGCTATTCAAGCGCAAAAAATGGTGAAGATTTTGAGAATCGCTTACGTGCAGTCTTTAAACCGCTTTATAAATCGAGTCACATCCAAGGGGTTTGTTATACCCAGCTTACGGATGTTGAACAAGAAATTAATGGTTTATTAACCTTTGATAGAACCCCAAAAATTCCTCTTGAAATTATTCGAAATATTGTACTCAATGAATCATAGATTAAGCTACTTAGTAGCTTTTTCTTTTTTATAAGGGCTAGTTTTGTTACAATAAAGAAAAGGATGTGACATCATGCATATAAAAGATTATTTCTTACCGAAATCATTTATTTATACGGGTAAACATGCAACCGTTCCAACAAAAATCATCCATTATGGCTATGATGAAGAAGACGTTAAAACAAGCCATGCTTTTGATGATTTAGATGCCTCTAAACATTATATACAAGTGATTGGACTTAAAGATACTGAAAAAATTACAGAAGCCTTAAAAGCATTTAATATTGATGAAATGGTCATTGAAGATATCTTTAACGTCACACAGCGACCTAAAATTGAAGTGAAAAAAGATTATATCTTTGGGGTATTTCGTATTGTCTATAAAGACCATGAAAAAATCAATCATGATTATATGTCTTTAATTATGAAAGACCATCTATTAATCACATTTCATGAAACCACACCACTATTTTTAGAAGCAGTGCCGCCTCTTTTTAAACGCAATAGCTTATTTAAGCGTGAAGGTAGTGATCACTTATTATTTCATTTGCTTGATATCATGACCGACAAACAAATTGATTTATTTGATGAATTTAAAGATAAACTTGAAGGTTTTGAGGCAAGCATTTTAGAAAATAAAAAAAGCGATCAAGAAGCTTTTTACTTAGTTCGTAAAGAGCTTTTGACGCTTAAAAATAATGTTTCACCAATGTTAGAATCATTAGAAAAAACCGTTTATGAAAATCCTTTATTTAAAAGAGATACCCTCCATTACTATGATGATTTACTCGATCATTTAAAACGTTTAGAAAGTAATATTAATGAAGCGCGTGAGCTCATGCGCCATTTACTTGATTTAGAGATGAACAATCAATCCAATCAAATGAACCGTATTATGAAGACATTAACTTTATTTTCTGCGATTTTTATTCCGTTATCCTTTCTAACTGGCTTTTTTGGGATGAATTTTATCCATTTTAATATCTTAGCCTATGAAGAAGCTGTGCCTTTATTTTTAGGCTTTAGTATACTCATTGCGGTATTAATGATTGTTTTATTTAAAAAGATGAAGTGGTTTTAGAAATTAGCGGCACAAAACGACATCCCAAAAGGGGTGTCTTTTTTAAGCCGTTGCTTGTTTTTTCAAAAAGCGTTAAGGTTTGGTAGACTTCACCACCTAAAGGCATAATGAGTTTACCGTTTATGTTTAATTGTTCACTTAGCTTTGGTGGAAGATTTTTAGAAGCACAAGCGACGATGATTTTTTCATAAGGCGCGTGTTTGGCATACCCAGTTGCGCCATCCCCGTCTATTAATGTAATATTCTTAAAGCCATATTTTTTTAAGTTTTTTTCGGCAGTCTCTTTTAAAGCGCCAATGCGCTCTATACTGGTTACAGCTTTGACTAACTTAGCGATTAAAGCGGTTTGATACCCTGAACCCGTCCCTATTTCTAAAACAGAATCACTTTGTTTTAAGTCTAAGGCTTCAAGCATGTAAGCCACGATAAAGGGTTGAGAGATGGTTTGATTAAAACCAATGGGTAGTGGGGTATCACTTTCACTTAAATCTCGCAAAGATGCTTCAATAAAATCTTCGCGTTTAACGACTTCAAACGCTTTTAAGATACGCATATCCTTAATACCATAATTTATAAGATCTTCGATTAATCCATTCTTTTTCATCCAATCACCCCTTATAGTTTACCATGTTAAAACCATCATTTTAAGGTATAATAAAAGTGGAGGTGAGTTTAGTGATTGATTTATCGATGAATAAAGAAGTGTTATTAAGTTTAGTTAACACCAAACTACGCAATGATTTTAGAAGTTTAGATGAACTGTGTGATGAGATGCAAATTGACCTTAAAACGTTAGAAGACCGTTTGAAATCGATTCATTATGTGTATAATCCTAAAACCAATCAGTTTGTGTATGAGGCAAATCATGAATCCTAAAACCCTTGATAAGATTATTCGTATTAGCTATTTAGAAAAAAAAGAAAGCTTTGAGTTAAGTAGTAACTTAAGGCATGTCCCATCAAATAATTTATTTAAAGTTAAAAAGAAACTGCGTAAAGCGTTAAGCGATTTAAGCGATGAAGAACTCATTGAACTTAAACTACTTGTTAAGCTTGCGCATAACTTAAAAAGTATCACAAAAGAAAGCTTTTATGCTATGATAGAAAAAGAACGAATCTATTTTGAGCGTCAAGATACGATAACTTATATTTTACGCAATGAACATTTGCATGATGATCTTTTAGAAGGTATTCGTTTAATTAAGTAAGAAAGGATGCTTCATGTGGATAAACTAAAGACTTATCATAAAACTATAAGTGCGCGCTATGCGCGCTTTATCTATACGAATAACTATGTAGCCTTATTAACACTTTTAAGTGTGATTGCTTTTATTTTTGATTTAGAAATCTATATGATTTTTTTCTTAACGATTGTTTTTGCTGTGCATTTAATTTTAGTTAGAGATTTACTCCCCATCTTTTTACCGCTTTTACTCATTGGCATGGTACCTTTAAAGCGTTATGGTGAAGTCGATTATTTTTATCCGGTTTTACTTTATACGCTTATTTATATGGTGCCAGCCTTTATTTTAAGAGGGTTTATTTTTCCGATTAAACTGATTAAAGGTAGATTTTTTTATCCAACGCTAGCGGTGAGTGCTTCAATTATTTTAGGCGGGTTATTTTCGATTAGTATTGAAGACTATTTTGCCTTAAGAAGTATCTATTACGTGATCTTTTTAGGACCGATGATGGTGTTTTTTTATATCATCTTAGAACATGACTTACCAAAGAGGCGCGATATGGGAGAATATTTAGCGAAGATTTTTTTAGGCATTGGGGTTATGGGGGTTAGTATGTTTATTTTAAGTTTAGTTAAAGACCCTTCCTTAGTTGATGAAAATTTTCCAAGAAGTATTTTTCAGTGGAATAATAACGTTAGCAATAATTTACTTTTAGCTTTGCCTTTTCCTTTTTATTTAGCGTTAAAAAGACGTCACCCCATGATTTATTTTTCAATTGGCATCATGATTTTTATTACGCTTATTTTTATGTTTTCTCGTGGGGGTATGTTAATGGCGATGGGGGTTTTTCCCTTAACCTTTTTTGCGACCCTTTACTTATCAGGCAGAAACCGATTAAAACTCTTTGGAGATTTTTTAGTCATGATGATTGTTATTTTAGCTTTACTAAGAATATTTGTGGGTTCAATCCCTGAAATCATTGATGCCATGATTGAAAATGTCACAATTAGTTCAACCGAATCAAGGGCACTGATGTATCGGTATGCGATTGAAGTTTTCTTAAAGTATCCCTTGTTTGGCACTGGACTTGGCCATGATGTTCAGTACTATAACCCACAACCTATGGCTATGTTTTGGTATCATTCAACCGTATTTCAAATTATCGGGAGTCTAGGACTTGCGGGTATCATCGCCTATACTTATCAAATGCTTATGCGCGGTAAAACACTTATAGAAGTAAAAAGTAAATTTAATTTATATGTCTTTTTTTCTATCTTAGGTTTTGCTGGGTATTCGCTTGTAAATGTTGGTTATTTTATTCCTTTACCCTTTGGCCCAACACTTATTATGATCTTTATTATTACGAAACGTTTAAATGATTTTTATTTAACGGATTTAACGTACCGTGAAAAAGAAACCATAAAAAATGTAGCTATTTAAATAGCTACATCACAAAATAAATATATAGATTAATCAGAGTTAAAATAACGACAACACCGATTTTTAAATAAATTTTTCCCATGGTTTTAAAGATTTCTTTAGAAAGTTCATCAGCGGTTGCATCATCATAATGCCTGATGTAATCTTCTTTAGTAATTGGGGTAATGGTAACGGTATTATGGATAAAGTAAGCTATTAAAAAACTAATCCCAATCACTAACGTTTGATAAATAAACAAATCATTTAATCGATTGAAGAAGGCAATTGAACTTAAGAAAATTGGGTATGCATTTAATAAGGTCGCGCTAATAGACGCAAACCATAAAATGCTTAAAATCCAGTTGATTAACTCAAGCGAGTTTTGTTTACGCATAAAACGTTTTAATTCTTTTTCAAAACTTTTTTCTAAAGGAAACGATAACGGAACATTTTTCGTTTTATCACTTAAGTTAACCATGTTGTGATACGTTTTATGTTTATACGTATAAGCAACTTCTAAGACGGGTTCAACTTTATAGACATAATCAAACGTGATATCGCGTTTGATTTTTTTACTTTTACGTGGCTTTTTAAATGCTTTTTTAACGTCTTTATGAATGGTTTTTTCTAAGTTTTTAGCGGTAATGGGTTCAGTAATATCAAAGACATAATCCGTACTTTCTAAATTTTGCGCTAGTTCTTTTAAACTCATGGCTTGAAGGTGGCTCGTTTTAACGGTTTCAATATGGCCACTTTCATCAAATAAGGCATCTTCTTCAATCCATTTTTTATGTTTTTTGACGTCTTTAACGGTTGTTGGAATTTTAACAGTTCCCGTTTTTTTAAGTCCTTTTTTCACGGTTTGTTTTTTCTCGATGGTTTTTTCAATAATTTCTTCTTCAGTAATTTTCTTTTTGTAATGGATTTTTGCGTGATAATCATAAATCGTTTCAACATTATAATGCATGGTAATATCAAAGGTATCTAAAGAAACGATTTGAGAAAAACTTTGATCAATGGCTAAACTCGTTTTCATGCGTAAAAGTTCTTTTTCTAAGTAAGTTTTAGCCCCATAAAATTTTTCTGGATAAAAAATCCCATGTTTATTAATAAACTCTGTGCCTTCTAAGACGCCATCTTTTGTAATCGTATCACGTAAATAGTGTCGTGCCTTATCTTCATCTTTATGTTTAAAGTGTTTATACACCGTTTCTTTTGGAGAATATAAATAGTAAAGTTCACGGGCCGCATTGACATCGGCGGTGGCTTCATAGTAACTTTCAAGATAACTTAAGGCTTGATCATAATTTAAGAATTTTTTATCGTTTAAAAATAAAATCGCTAAATGAAACTTTGCCTTAATGAGTCCAAATTCCATGCTTTCTTTTAAGAAGGCATAGCTTTTTTTACTGGATTTAAAGGTTTGATAATCATAAACACTAAGTAAAGGCTCTAAGCCTTCATACTTATCATGTTTATAATACATATAAAATGCTTCTTGCGCTTTTTTAAGGTCTTTTAACGTTTCATCATAATCACCGCGATAAAAAGCGCCTAAGATTTTATACGCAGTAAAAAACTTGTGTTTGCACGCTTTTAAAATATACGTAAACGCAAGTTTATAATCTTCTTGGCTAATCTTGATTAAGCCCATTTGATAAAGCGCTTCTGGATGGTTTTTCTTACACGCTTTTTTTAGCCACTTTTCAGCTTGATGGACATCTTGTGCGATCTCTTTACCTTTTAAGTAGCGCATCCCTAACATGAACTGATGATCAGCCGAGCCTTTATTCGCTTTTTTGGTTAATTGTTTTAATTCCATAAAAGCACCTCAACTTCATTTTACCATTATTTTAAAAATCAAACCATAAGAAACCAAAGATTTTCTTGAAGTTTAGACCTTTAAGCTTTATTCTATAGTTAAGGAGTGTGATACATTGAACCGATTAAGTATAGTAACCCTTGGGGTTAAAGATATGAAACGAAGTTTTTCATTTTATAAGTCTATGGGCTTTAAAACCAGTAAAAGCTTAGAAGAAGCATCAGGAATGGTAATCTTTGATAATGAAGGGTCTAAACTTGCTCTATACCCACTTGATGCGCTTGCGCTAGATATTCACTTATCAGAACCCCCTAAAAAAATAGGGTTTAGTGGGATTACGATCGCCTATAATGTTATGACAAAAGAAGAAGTTAATGAAACCTTAGACCGCGCTAAAAGTTTAGGGGGTAAAATTATAAAAGAAGCCGAACAAGTATTTTGGGGTGGGTATAGTGGGTATTTTAGTGACCCTGATGGCTATATCTTTGAAGTAGCTTATGCAGAAGATTTTACTTACGATAAACAAAATATGTTAGTAGTTGATTAATATGATTTTACTTTATGGCCATGAGTTTAAAGATTTATCTAAACGCATGCATGCGTATCCTATTAGTGGGGTTATGTTAAAAGCAAGCCGAAAAGAAACCTATTTTGATTTTGAATCGACCTTGCTTGAATTAAAAGATACTTTAAAGGGTGGCTTTATTATGCATGAACTTGAAGGGGAATTAGATCAACTTTATCATGATTATACGTTTATTAAACCTTATTTAGATGCGGATGATTATTGTTTGGTGCATTATAGTGAGGCCAGTTTAGCGTTTGTGAAAAATCATCAAGATTTAAATGTTGCGGTTTCTTTTGTAAAGGATTATTTTACCGCTCATGTTGTCTTATCGTTAGGGGTACGCATGGTGATGATTGACTGTACTGCTTTAAGTCAAACCGAAACTTCACCGCTTTCGCTGATTGAAGATTTAAAGCATAAAAATAAGGAATCGTTTAAAGTGATTGCCTTAGTCGATTCCATATCAAGTAGTAACCAGGCTTTAAAAGCGGGAGCTGATTTTATCATGATTAATGATACCTTATTTAGTGATACGATTAAATAAACTAGCTTGCTAGTTTATTTTTTTAAGAAAGTGCGTAGATTATTGAACGTTAGAAGGCTAAATTTTTATTAAGTATAAGGGGTATTTATCATTTTAATAAGCCATCACAAGACACCTAGTTAGCCAAACAAAGTGCTTTATGATATAATTAAGGTGGTGATTTTATGAAAGAAAAAAGTGATCGAAGAATAGGCATAGCCTTTATCTTAAACGCAAGTTTTACTGTGATTGAAATCATTGGCGCATTTTACACAAACTCGATGGCCATTTTAAGTGATGCGGTCCATGATGCCGGCGATTCAATTAGTTTACTTCTTAGTTATCTGTTTGAAAAGAAATCAAAAAAAGGAGCCGATAAAAGTTATACGTATGGCTATGAGCGCTTTAGTTTACTAGGGGCACTCGTTAGTAGTTTCGTATTATTTGGGGCTGCGATTTTTATTTTAAGCCAGGCTATCCCAAGACTATTTAACCCTGAAGATGTTGATCCTGTTGGGATGATTATCTTAAGTATTGGCGGTATTTTATTTAATGGGTTAGCGGTTTTTAAACTAAAAAAAGGCTCAACACACCATGAAAAAGTCGTTACCCTCCATTTACTTGAAGACTTTTTAGGATGGAGTGCCATTTTAGTTACAAGTATCTTTTTACTCTTTTTCCATCTTCCTTTAATTGATACAATCTTAGCGATTCTGATTACAATTTATATTGTGGTTCATGTATCCTTAAACTTACTTGAAGTTGTTCGTGTTTTATTACAGCGTGTACCAAGTGATATTAATATCGATGAATTAGAAGAAAAAGTTATGGCGATAAAAGGCATTAAAAAAGCCTACCATACTCATGTGTGGAGTTTAGAAGGCTCAAAAACGATGTGTACGATGCATATTACGCTTGAAGATTCTAAAGATGTAAAAGTTATGCAAAAATTAAAAGAACGCGTGCGTGATACCTTAGAAGATGAAGGCATAGACCATGCAACGATTGAATGTGATTAACGGATAGCTAGCTATCCGTTTTTATTATGACTTTATCACGTCCAGCTTTTTTAGCTTCATAAAGGGCTAAATCTACACGTTGATAACTTTTTAAAAAGCCACTTTGGATATCATTATCAAGTTCAGTTAGACCCAGTGAAATCGTTAGTGACATCGCTTGGTTTTCATAAGTAAAAATCGTTTCTTTTATAATTTTATTTAAACGGTGTGCTAAAACACTTGCGCCATCAATTGTTGTATGAGAAAGTAAAATCATAAATTCTTCCCCACCCCAGCGACATACAGTATCTGATTCACGGACATGGGATTTAAAAATTTGGGCAATCATTTTTAAAATATAATCACCCGCGTCATGACCATAACGATCATTAATTTCTTTAAAGTGATCAATATCAATTAATAATAAACTTGCCACATGATTATAACGACGGTTAATGCTTGTTTCATAGGTTACTTGGCGTTCAAAATAACGTCGGTTTGGAAGTTCTGTTAAAGGGTCTATGGTTGCTAAAAACTCTAGTTGATTATTTTTTTCAGTCAGCTCGATTTTAAGTGTTAATTCTTTAAGGTAATTTCGGTAAAAAACCGTTGAACTAAACATAATTCCTAAAAAGACAATCGACCCATTAATCAAATGTGTCAGTCTAATCGCATCACTAGTTTGTAAAAAGATAACCCCGATTAAAAATAAGATAAAAGGAAACGTAAAAATAATTAAGTTATGAAAAGGTTTAATAAATATCAGTAAGCCAAAGGCTAACAAATGCACGGTAAATAAAGTAATATGTCCATGCGTTAACTGATCAAAGACACTAATAACACCTGAAAGCGTTAAAACTAAAAAGGTAGTTAACGCACTTAAACGCTGAACAAAGGGGTATTGTTCAATCGCTTGGAAGCGGTATACAAATAGTAAAGTAAAAAGAATCATAGTAAAAATGGCCAAGATTAAATGAAGGGTATAAGAAACCCACACGAGTTCATGCGCATTATCTAAAAGTCTAACACGTTCTACACTGAGTAAAAATAAAACCTCAATTAAAAAAACACCAAGTAATAAAAAACGTAATCGTTTAATGTTTCTTTTAGTCAATGCATGCATCATAAAACCACCTCAATTTATTATAACAAAAAAAGGTTACTTTAAATAGTAACCTTTTACCATACCCTGCGGTCGTCATCATCGTCGTCATCGACATAAATCACTTCGTCTAATTCATCTAAGTTAGCTTCTTCCATATTAAAGGGGTCATAAGGATTATTAAACCCAGTTTTTTGATTAAAATAAGGGGTATTAGGCGTTAAAATAAGCGCCGCGATAAACCCACTTAAAAGGCCGCCTAAATGACCCGCCGTACTAATATTTCCAAAGAATGAAAAAATTACATTGATGAATATAATCCCGCGAATACTTGAAATATCTTGAGGCGAAAACCATTCACTTTTTTTCATCGTTAGATAAAATAAAAATCCCATTGTCCCAAAGATTGCGCCACTCGCACCAATCGTTTGTGTAATGCGTCCGGAATCTAAAAGCACAAGCTGAACATATTCCCATCCGTATACTATACCACTTGCCCCAAGGCCAGAAATAATTAGCGCTGCCAAATATTTTTTAGAACCAATTAAACGCTCTAAACTAGCACCAATAATATAAAAACCAAAAAATGTATTAAATAGATAATGTAAAAACGACCCATGAAGAAAAATCGCAGTTACAAAACGGTAATATTCCGTATTTAAAGCAACTTGATTAAAACTAACTAAATCCCAGGTTTTTAATGCACCTAAACTTGTTAAATCAATGCCAAATAACGCAAGGAAATATTGTAAGATAAAAGTTATGGTAACTAAGACAATCATCACCGCGTTTACAGGATGATGTTTTAAAAAACTAATTGGTTCTTTGTTTCCATAAAGTGCCATTATATCGCTCCTTTAAAGATGACTAAGGGGACCTTAAGTTCATCTTCTTTTATGCCAGCATGATGCGCTTTATGCTTGTTTTCGCTGGTTAAATCAAAATAGTATTGATCATGGGCTATGGCGATATAATCGCCTAAGCACATCGATACAAACGGATGTTTTTTTCCAAATCCTAAATAACCTTTTTCTAAAAATGTCTTTTGATCTAGCAAGGTAAAATAGTCTTGATAATGCTTTTTAAAATAGGCTTTAAAGGCTTCGTGCAGTCCGTCTTTTACATGAAAGTTTGTTGCACGGGGTTCAACACTTGGTTTAACCCTTAAATAGTTATTTAAGGTGCTATCTTGGTTGATATCAATGGCTAAAACATCGGTTAACCCGTGATCAGCGGTCATAATGACTAAGGTATCTTTAGAAAGGGTATTTTTAAAGGCTTCTAAACTTTGATTTAAAGCATTGATCATGGTTAACGTTTCTTCTGATTTAGTGCCTGTTTTATGCTGGGTTAAATCAGGTTCTACACTATAAAAATAACTCACCGTTTTTGCGTGTTTTTTTGTAAACTGACTGACTTCTTTTAACCCGTGATTTATTGATTCATACCCTTCTTTATCAATGGGGTAAGGGAAAAAGGCTTTTGCAGCTATATTTTTATCTTTATTTATTTGATCAATAAACGTCTCACGGTTAAAAGCTTCCTTAAAAAAAGGGTCAATCAGTTTAGTGTGATCATAATAATCATCACCCATAAAAATGGTATAATAAGTATCATAATCTTTAAAATATTGAAACCATCCTAAAAAGCCAGTTTCATAAGGTGTAAGCCCAGTTAAAATACTTGTCGTTGCCGCAGCGGTAGTTGGGGGAAAGACACTATCAAGGGAAGTCTTCATTGCGTTTTTAATGAGACTTTGATCATTTAAGTTAGGAATTAAATTTGCCCCAAAGCCATCAAATAACACTAAAATCACATGGTTAATATCTATAGATAAGGCGTCATCTAAAAGCTTTAATGTGTCATGGGGGGCTTTTATATTAGCCCACTTTAAAATCGATGCTGGAACGTTGATAATATTCTTTTTATAATCAATTGTACGCATAGTCCACCTCTTTAGTATAGTGTACGTGGTTTAACACTTTTTTTCAAGAAAATTACCTTCGTGATATAATAAGATTAAGGAGATGATAAAATGATTAATTTTACCTACCATAATCCAACAAAAATTGTATTTGGTAAAGATCAAGTAAGTGCATTAAGCGATTTACTAAAACCTTATAAAAATCAAACCATCTTGTTAGTGTATGGAAGAAAATCTTTAAAAACTTATGGGATTTATGATGAGATCATGAACCATCTTAAACCGTTAAATATTAAAGTGATTGAAGAAAGTGATGTCCGACCAAATCCTGATTTAAAAAGTGTTTTAAGCGGAAGAAAAAAAGTGCTTGAACATAACGTTAAATTCATCTTAGCTGCAGGTGGCGGTAGTGTTATTGATTGCGTA
>JBKHEA010000022.1:0-19305 GCA_046541015.1 Candidatus Izemoplasmataceae bacterium | reverse complement strand
ATGGCAAAAGATCCAGTCCAAGTTGTCCCAGCGCTTAATGCGTTAAAAACTAATGACTTAGAGTTCATGAAACAAATTTGGCTTGCAGCCATATACAATCAACATGTCCCAGAAGATATTGATTTTTATATTAAAGAAACGTTAAAACAACGAAATCTTATTGATATTGACTGGGCATTAATGACCTTTAACATGAGTCATGAACATAACGGTGTCGTTGATGGGGATGGGTCTATTGATAATGTAGTTGCAAAAACCCTTGTTATATACGGGTTAAAAGACTTAGTCATTCCACGTTACATGTTTGATGAAACCGTAGAAGCTTTAAACAATAAAACCATTGAAATATATGAAGATGGATCGCATTCGCCGATTACAGACTTTCCTATAGAACTTGCTAAGCGCATCATCAAGTTTTTAAAATAGATTTCTCCTTATTAAAGAGCCTTCGGGCTCTTTTTAATTTTAAAAAAGAAAAAAAGCGCTAAACCAACTATTTATTGGTTGAGGTGATTAAAATGAAAAAATTAGTTTTATCGGTTTTTGCATTATTAACATTAAGTCTTTTGCCATTAATTAGAGCTCAAACCACTGAAGTAATAGGCAAAAACCTTTTGGATCCTAATGCATTTAATGTTACAGAAAATCGTATTTCAACAAGTGATGTAATAAAATTAGAAAGTAACGAAACGTATACCCTATCCTTACCAATACGTGGTCAGTATACTTATTCTATAAGTGTTTATAGTGATTATGAAACGTTTATAGATACTAATGAGTATGATATTAGACCGTGTCATCACAACACACAAGATGATTTCTTAGAGTGTACCTTCACGCTTGATAGCGAAAGTGATGGCGTCTATATTGAAATAAATTCTTATGATTTTGCGGAGTTATTTCAGTTTTCAAGTGAAGGCTTTCAACTAGAAAAAGGGTCAACTAGAACAGAGTATGAACCCTTTGAATACCGTATTATCAATGATACAAGTAGTCCTGTATTTCAAGGAGAAGCCTACTACATTACTAGTTATGAAACAACTACAGATATTGAAACGATTATAGCTAATCATATAAGTGTTATCGATGAAGTGGATGGTGATGTATCCGATACAATTACTATTCTTAGTGATACTTATTCTGGCAATGAAACAACGATTGGTATGTATGAAGTATTACTTGAAGCGCATGATTATAGCCACAATAAAACACAGTTTCTTTTACATATTATTGTAAAAGATGAAATTGATCCAATGATTGAAGGACCAAAATACATTGAAACAAACATCAATGATTTAGCTTCACTAAATCATTTAATTGAAGAACACTTTACCTTTAGTGATGAATATGATGGGGTTATAGCTGATTACACAGTGAATCAAGATGCTTACACCAATCATTTAGATCAATTGGGTATTTATGAAGTGAAAATATCTATTGAAGATTCATCAGGTAATCATACATCAAAAACATTTGAAATCACTGTGTTTGATGATGAAAAACCTGTGATTCATGGGCCAAATACCATTACCCATAAACACTCATCTAACAAAACATTTGATGATTATCTAGCATTATTTAGTGCAACAGACAATGTTGATCAAATCTTAAATGTTACTGTGAAATCAAAAACGTTGCCAACTGATTTAAGTACACCAGGCAGTTATGAACTCATCCTAAGCGCTAAGGATTCATCAGGCAATGTGGCCTTAAAGACCGTTACGTTTATAATCGAAGATGATATTGCACCTGTTTTAACTGGCGATAATTATCATATAATTTCATACAAAGAACGCTTTAAGCTCCAAGATGCGATTAATCAGCTATCGCTAAGTGATAATTTTGATACTTTAACCCATGATGCTATTGAAATTACATTTAATCAATATGAAACCAATATCGATCAATTAGGACTGTATGAAATCCAATTAAGCGTATTTGATACATCAGGCAATGAAACAACATTTACGATGCACATTGAAGTCGTCGATGATATCGCACCAGTATTTGATTTTAGCCAATCGATAATTTTAGAAGTCAATATGAGTTTAAGTGATGAAGATCTCTTTAAAATGTTACTATCAAGTGATGCAATTAGTGCATTTAACCCAACAAGTTATAAAGTACTTAATGCTATCGATTATGCATCAAAAGAAGACCAATTAATTGAGTTAGAACTTTCTAATGACCTTGGAGAAAAACGTATAGAAACCATTCAAGTAACGATTGTAGAACCATTAGAAGAATCATCTAACTTACATTACATTGTGATTTCAATTGTCAGCTTACTAACAGTCGTTAGTGCAGCAATAATCATCAAAAAACGCATTTAAGAAGGCAAATTTGCCTTCTTTTTTTCTAAAGTAAGCGGTATTTATTGCAAAAAATAAAAAATAAGGTATAATAATTAGGTAAAACCTAACTAACTAGTTAAAGGGGGCAGTTATTTTGGATAAAGAAGCTTTTCGTTTATCCTTTAATAAGTTATTAAAACTCTATTATGATGCGTGTAAAGAAATCTATCAAGAGTTAGATAACATTGAATTATTAACCGATAAACAATTTAAGTATTTGAAAATGATTGATCAAAAAAACGAAGTAACAATGGGTGAATTAGCAGAGTTATTTGATTTATCAAAACCAACTGTTACAGAAATGATTAAACGTTTCGAAGATACTAACTTAATCAAGAAACGCAAATGTGTTTCAGATGGCAGAGTCTACTATATTTCTTTAAGCGAACAAGGAAAAATACTCGCTAATACAAACAAATTAGAAAGTGCTCGTGCTGTAGAAAAACTATTCTCATTATTAAATGAAGAAGAACTTATTATTATGAAAGATATTTTTGACAAAATTAAGTAGGTGACCTGATGATATTCGGAAAAACAATTAATAAATATTATTTAAAATATGCGCCTTTTTTCCTCATTGGAATTTTAGCGCTTATTACTGTGGATTTATTTCAATTAGAAATACCACTCATTACTAAAGACTTAGTTAACACACTAGAAAGTCGTGTAGATTCTGGCAATACCGATAGTGCCTTTTTAGTTGAGCTAGTAAAAGACTTAGTTATTATTACCTTTTTTATTGTCGTTGGACGATTTTTTTGGCGATTTGGTATTATTGGTGCTTCAAGACGCATCGATTTTGAAGTACGTAATGACATGTTTAATCATGCCACTAAATTGTCAAACCGCTTTTATTCAGAGAAAAAAGTTGGGGGCTTAATGGCCCATTTCACCAATGATTTAGAGGCAGTAAGACGTGCAATTGGACCAGGGATGGTTATGTTTGTGGATGCTTTATTTTTAGGCACACTAACCTTTTACCGCATGGCACAGCTAAATGTACGCATGACCCTTATATTAGTATTACCACTATTTTTAATTAGTACACTTGGTATGACATTAGGGAATAAAATGCGCAAGCGTTTTAAAGCTAGTCAAAAAGCGTTTGAAGACTTATCAGATTTTACCCAAGAAAGTTTTTCAGGAATTAGTGTAATTAAAGCTTTTGTTAAAGAGCGCAATGAAATTCGTGCCTTCTTAAAAACTAATAAAAATGCTAAAGATAAAAACATTGCCTTTGTTAGAACTGCTACAATTTTACAAGTTACTGTTGGGTTTATTGTTAGTTTAGTTTTCATTTTAATTATCGGTTATGGCGCAAACTTAATTGAAACGACTAGAGATTTAGGAGAAGACCGCTTCACAACTGGTGACTTGGTTGCCTTTATTTCATATTTTGGGATGTTAATTTGGCCAATGATGGCACTAAGCCGAATCATTCACGTTCGTTCACAAGGTAAAGCTAGTTTAGAACGAATCGATGCGATTTTAAATGAACCTATTGATATCGTTGATCAAGATACAGTTAAAGTTGATACCATTAAAGGAAATATTGAGTTTAGACATTTAGACTTTCAATATCCTGATGGGTCTGATTATGTACTTAAGGATGTTTCCTTTAAAATCAAACAAGGTCAAACGGTTGGTATCTTAGGCCGTACTGGTAGTGGTAAAACAAGTATAGTTGATTTACTTTTAAGAATTTATAACGTTAAAAAGAACACTTTATTTATTGACGGTGAAGATATTATGCGTTTACCGTTTAAAAAAGTTCGCGAAAGTATTGGTTATGTTCCGCAAGATGGCTTTTTATTCTCAGATACCATTAAAAATAATATTTCTTTAGGTATCGGAAGAGATTATGAATATACTGATAAAATTGAAGATGTTGCAAGACTTAGTGATGTCCATGAAAACATCATGGAGTTTAAACATGGGTATGATACAGTCATTGGTGAACGCGGTGTTACTTTAAGTGGGGGTCAAAAACAACGTGTATCTATTGCACGTGCTTTAGCCAAAGAACCACCTATTTTAATCATGGATGATTCAGTTAGTGCTGTAGATACGAGTACAGAAGAAAAAATCTTAAAAAACTTAAGAGCGATTCGTAAAGGAAAAACTACCATTATGATTGCTCACCGTATTTCTACGGTTAAAAATGCTGATCAAATCATCCTCATCGATGAAGGAAAAGTGCTTGATGTTGGAACCCATGATGAATTAAACAAGCGTTGTGAACTCTATCAAGACATGGTTAGACGCCAACAACTAGAAGATGAAAGAGAGGTGGCATAATGTTTGATATTGATACAGATGCGAGGTTACATGAATATAAAGATAGTCAAATTATTACACGTTTATTAAAATATGCCATTCCTTATATACCTGCCTTTATCCTAACCCTTGGACTTATGATTATTAGTGTCTTGTTTGCGCTAGTAGAACCCTATATTATTGGTCGAGCAATTGACGCTGTAACGGGTGACTCAATTAACATGCAGACATTACTTATATATTTAGCAATATTTGCAGGGGCAGTTACCTTAAGTGCTATTTTCAACTATTTTCAAACCATTATTTTACAAAGAACCGGACAAACCATTATTTATAATATTAGAGAAGAAATTTTTACGCATTTAGAGTATCAAGACATTAATTATTTTAATAGTGTCCCTACTGGTAAACTAGTAACTAGAGTTGCAAATGATACAAACACTTTAAATGAAATGTATACAAGTGTTATTGTTACAGTATTTAGAAATCTCTTTATGTTAATAGGTATTTTAATCGCTATGTTTTTATTAAACGTTGAGCTTACTTTACTTGTATTAATCGTCGTTCCATTTATTGTTGTATTCTCGTTTGTGTTTAGACGTTTTTCTCGTAAAGCTTACCGTTTAGTTCGCACAAACATGAGCCGTTTAAATGGATTTTTAGCAGAACATTTATCAGGCATGAAAATTGTTCAGATCTTCAATCAAGAACAAGCGAAATTTGAAGCCTTTAAAACACAAAATTTACGTTTGAAAAAAAGTTTTATGCGTGAATTACTTGTGTTTGCGGTATACCGACCAACTATGTATTTACTTTATATGATTGCAACCATTATTATATTTTATTATGGTGGGTTAAGCGTTTTAGAAGGCGTGATCACGATTGGTATGTTGATTGCTTTTCATCAATATTTAGGTCGTTTTTTCCAACCGATTCAAGAACTTGCAGAACAATTTAATATCTTGCAAAGTGCTTTTGCATCCAGTGAACGAATTTTCGCTATTTTAGATGCAAAGCCAAAAGTTTTAGATACAAAAGAAGCGGTATCGCTTGAAGATGTTAAAGGAGAAATCGAGTTTAGAAACGTTTGGTTTGCTTATAAGGAAGACGAGTGGGTACTAAAAGATGTTAGCTTTAAAGTCAATGCTAAAGAAAGTGTTGCCTTTGTTGGGGCAACTGGCGCAGGTAAAACCACCATCTTAGCGTTATTAACCCGCAATTTTGATATTCAAAAAGGTGAAATTTTACTAGATGGTAAAGATATTAAAACCATTAAAATTGCTTCATTAAGAAGCTTTATTGGACAAATGTTACAAGATGTCTTTATGTTTAGTGGGACAATTGCTTCAAACATTAAGTTACGAAGCGAATCAATTACCGATGAAGAAATGATAGAAGCATGTCATTATGTCAATGCGCATGGATTCATCGAGCGTTTACCTGAAAAGTATCATCATAAAGTTAGAGAACGTGGTAATAACTTTTCTGCTGGACAGCGTCAATTAATCAGTTTTGCTCGTACAATCGTCCATCAACCGCGTATAATGATCCTCGATGAAGCCACTTCAAATATCGATACTGAAACCGAACAACTCATCCAAGAATCGCTTAAAAAAATGATGAATATCGGAACGATGCTCATCGTTGCCCATCGCCTTTCAACAATCCAACATGTCGATCAAATTATTGTTTTAGAAAAAGGTAGAATTATTGAAAAAGGATCTCATCAAGATTTACTAAAAAAACGTGGACATTATCACTATTTATATGAACTTCAGTATCAAGACCAAGAAAAAACTTAGTTTATGACTAAGTTTTTTTCTTTTAACAATCTTCTTAATTGTTAAAAGGCTTTATCTATTGTATAATAGCCCTATATGGGGGTGGATTTATGTTTCAATTAATCGTTTTTTTGTTAGTCGCTTTATTTATACTCGACCACAACATTAAAAACCGACGTTTTTGTTTTTTATATTACAAAAACAATCATCGTTTTTCGGTTGGTGTGGTCATCAGATTTTATCATGATGGCATTGAAAAGCTTTTTAAGCTTGCAAAAGGTAGCCAGCATGATTTTTATTTTGTCAATATTAATCAAGCCGTGCCAGAATCGATGTTCAATGAATTTGGGTTAAACTTCATTCAATTAGAAACGAATCTTAATCCAATGAGTCCTGCAAATATTACAAAAATTCAATCACTTGCTTATCACGAAGTCTATCCGATGCTTGAAAGTGACTTCTTACTTTTTATGGATGCCAATAATGAAATTTCCAAAATTAAAACCATTGATTTTATGGCCAATAATTTAGTTGAACATCAAGTGTTTACTGTTAAAGAAACGATTGAACGCACAAAAGGTGAATTTCATTTACTTTATTATGATTTTTTCAAGGATATGAACTTAGAAAAATCAAACTTGAATTATTACTTTTTCGCCATTAAAAAAGCAACGTATGAACTAGCTAAATGCCATCAGTTAATCTGTGAAAATGATGAAGACATTGAAGAAGCATTATTTAAGAAAAATATTCATATTGTAATGGTAGATCACGGTCAAGCAATTACTAGAGCGAACCCAAAACGTTCCTTTAAAGCTTCATTAAGTATGATGATTCATTATATTGTTAAAACCAAACGTTTACTTGGACTTAACCGTATGTCATTATTTTTAGTTATCTTGAATGTTTATTATATAAGCATCTTATTAGCACTTTTAGGTATCACTGATTTTGATCCAGCTTATATTGTTATTACGCTTTTACTGATGCATATTTTACTTTATTTAAGTTTAAGAGAATACGCAAAACATCATGCCTTTGCGTATATTTTTGCGCCATTTACATTGTTATTGTTTAATGGGGTGTATGTTTTTTCTTTATTAAAACGTCGCTTTAAAAAACCAACTGATGATGTTTTAGTCACTACACCAAAAGAAGAGGACTTAGTTAATCAAGAAGCGCCTAATGATGAAGCAACCAAAATAGATCAATCACCAAGTGCTTCTTCAAATGATGAAGCGGAGAAACTTGTATCTGAAGATGAACTAAAAGAAGCAACTCAAGATACAAAAGAAGACACTAAAAAAGAACCTACAAAATCAACCAAAGCAAAATCTAAAAAGAAAGCTACAAAAAAAAGTGAACTAGTTAAAGATTCAACATTAGATACGGATAAAGAAGAAAAGCCCAACAATAGTTAACTTTCAGGAGGCTTCATGAGTACATTTGAATATCAAGGAAAACGTCATATTAATTACTTTGAAGGTTGGTACACAAGAATTATTGATTTAAAGCAAGCAGTAAATCTTGCGGTTATTTTTGCGGTTACTTATTACGAAGAGGACCCACATGCCTTTATTCAAATTTTTGATCAAGTTAACATGAAAAATACTTATTTGCGTTATGATGTTCATTCATTTAAAGCCGATCAAGATGAAATTTGGATTGAATCAAATCGCTTAACATTAAATCATCTAAAGATTGTAAGTGATGCAATCTATATTGATGTATCGATGAAAAATCATAATCATCTAAATAAGTTTAGTGCAATGGGATTTTTAGAAAAATTACCCCTGGAATGCTATCAAGAAGTACTTTATTTAGATGCCCACTTAGAAGGAATCATCACGATTAATGGTGAAACAAAGAATCTTTTGGGTCATAGTTATATGGAAAAAACTTATGGAAAAAATTTCCCTAAACGCTGGTTTTGGCTTCAGGCAAATAATGTTAAAGATGCCTTTAGTTTCACTTTAGCCGGTGGGAGTGTCCCTACATTATTTTTTACTAAATTTGGCTTTTTTATCATCATTAAATATCACGAAAAAGAGTATGCTTTTGGCACGTATAATTTTGCTAAGTTAAAAGTAGAAAAGGTTGGCGAACATGTTTATTTTACGGTTAAAAAAGGTACCTATAAAATAACTATTACTGCGTATTTAAAAAATCCTGTTAACCTAGTTGGTCCAAGCAAAGGGGGCAACATGAATTTAGATGTCCTTGAAAGCATCGAAAGTACAATGACATTACAATTTTATCACCACAAAAACTTACTTTACGAAGGCGAGTTTTCTCATGCAGGGTTTGAGTGGATGTATGAAAAATAAATATGGTATAATAAATTTGGAGGCGATACGATGAAGAAAGTAACATTAAATAACGGGTATGAAATGCCTATATTAGGACTTGGAACTTTTAGAAGTAAAGAATCTGAGGCTTATGAAGCTGTCTTACACGCTTTAAAAAACGGGTATAGACACATTGATACGGCTGCAGCTTATGGCAATGAAGGCGAAGTTGGTAAAGCCATTAAAGATTCTGGCGTTAACCGTGAAGAAATCTTTGTTACAACAAAACTTTGGAATACTGATCAAGGATATTTAAGCGCTAAGAAAGCGATGATGAAAAGCTTAAAGCATTTAGGACTTGATTATGTTGATTTATACTTAATTCATTGGCCAAAAAGCTATGAATTAACAAAAGACTCTTATCAAGCATTAGAAGAACTATACTATGAAGGTTATACAAAAGCTATTGGGGTTTCTAACTTTAATTTCCATCATTTAGAACACCTCTTTGAAACGGCTGAAATTATGCCTCAAGTTAACCAAGTAGAGTGTCATTTATATTATCAAAATGTAAAGCTACAAGAATTTTGTATGAAACATGGGATTTATTTAGAAGCCTATGCGCCATTTATGAGTCAGCATATTGGTGAATTATTAAAAGATGAAAACGTACAAGCTATCGCTAACAAGTATAAAAAAAGTGTGCCACAAATCGCTTTGCGATACTTAATTGAACGTGATATTATTGTTATTCCAAAATCCGTAACACCAAAACGTATTGAGGAAAATATTGATGTGTTTGATTTTTCATTGAGTGAAGAAGATTTTAAGACATTGAGAAGTTTAAATCGTGCACGACGATACTTTCCTGAACCAGACAATATCGATTATTAAACACTGTTTAAACAGTGTTTTTTTCTTTTAAATTAATAAGGCTATCCTTTACTTTTTAAGCATTTTATATATAATAAGAGATAGGGTTTTAGATAATTAAGGAGTCGTTTATGAAGCCAAGTGATTTAACGCATATAACATTCTTAAACACATTCATAGAATTTTTTACCGACCGTACAATTATGACGGTTATTTTGTTATCGACCTTATTTATTTTTATCGTATTTATTATTATATATTTATCTGTAAAGAATAAACGCAAACTCACTGAAACCTTTAAATCCATGATTTATGATGATGAACTCACACAAACCAAAAACTTAACGTATTTAAGAGAGTTTTTTAACGATATTGTGATTAGTTTCGACCAAGATGTCATGATGTATTATTTAAATATAGATAATTTCAAAAACTATAATGATTTACTAGGTCATAAATTAGCCAATAGAATCTTACAAGATCTCACTTCAAGAATTAAAAAGTTAATTGCACCATTTGATACGCTATACCGTGTCCATTCAGACCATTTTATTATTTTGTACCCTAGTGCCGCTGATGAAGCTGATAAATTTTCAAAAAAACTACTAAGGGTTTTAAAAGAACCTTATGTCGCAAGTGTCCATACTATGAAAATTACTGTATCGGTTGGCCGCTATTTAATCAATGAAAAAAACCCACGATTTCAAGAATGTTTACTAAGAAGTGAACTTGCCCTTCAAGAAGCAAAAACGTATGGTAAAGATCAAGTTGTTGCCTACTCAAGAAAGCTTAAACAAAAAAACACTGAAGCTTTTAGTATGTATCGTTTAATTAAAGATGCTTTAAAAGAACAATCATTCTTTTTAGAATATCAGCCCATTGTTGATTCTAAAACCTTAAAAATTGTCGGATTAGAATCGCTTATTCGCATCAATCACAAAGAAAAAATTTACTATCCTCAAGATATTATCAATTATGCAGAAAAGTATCATTTGATTGAAGAAATTGATCGTTTTGTAATCACTGAATCATTTAGTGCATTTGACCGTATAAAAAAAGCAGGGAAACACTTAGAGTTTATTTCAGTAAATATTTCAACAAAAGAGATTAAGAATTTAGGATTTGTAGATTTTTTAGTTGAACAAGCAAATTATTTTAATCTTGATCCTAAAAAAATCACCATTGAGTTTACTGAAACCTATTCGCCAGATGATTTTACAAGTGAATCACTTTTTATCGATACGTTACATGCTCACGGATTTAAAGTTGCGGTGGATGATTTTGGTTCAGGGTATTCATCAATGGTAAGACTTTCGAAAAATCAACTTGATAAAATTAAGATTGACCGCGAATTCATTATGCATATTAACGATCATCCAAGGCATCAGAAGATTGTTAAAGCAATGATTGATCTTTCAGTAACCTTTAGTTTAGATGTAATTGTTGAAGGTGTAGAAACAAAAGAAGACATGGAATTCATGAAACAATTAGACGTAAAATATTTACAAGGGTATTATTTTTATAAATCATTATCAGAACAAACCGTTTTATCATTATTACAAAACGCTTAATTAAAACGTTTTTTTAGCCTTATAAATTGATTATCTCGCTTTGCTATGGTATCATAGTGTTAATTAAAGCGTTTAAAGATACTTCAAAAACTATAAAAAAGAAGGTGTAAAAGAATGGGACTATTAGCAAAATTATTTGGTAAAAAGAAAAAACAAGAAGAAAAACAAGAAGATCAAGTTTTAGCTAGAAAAGCTGAAAAAGAAGAACAAATTGAAGACACCAAGCCAATTACACTTGATGAAGTCCAAGGGGACATTAGAACAATTGATGCGATGGAACCAAGTCGCATTGCAAGCGAAAAACCGAAAAGACAAAAAATTTACGCTGCCGAAGATACACCAGATGAAGCAAAAGATATGCTTGAAGATGATATTGTTGAAGAAGATATGCCAAAAGCAAGTATGACACCAGAAAAAGAAGTCGTTGAAGAAGAAACCCCTATAGTTGAAGAAGATGAAGAAAAACTTTACGACATCAAAAAACATCCTAAAGGATGGCAAATCATTGCTCAAGATGCAGAAAGAGCTTATCGTGTTTTTGACACTCAAAAAGAAGCCATCGATTTTGCAAAAGAAAATGATTTAGAAGTTACCATTTACAAAGCAGACGGAACGCCAAGAAAATAAGTGAACCTACCTAGTAGGTTTTCTTTTTACGCCCACTCATGACACCTTGTCACAAAGGAGACTATTTATGCCTAAAGAAACTTTTTATAACTTGCCAAATGCTAAGCAAGAGGCAATCATCGAAGCGATTCAAAAAACTTTTTTAGAAAAACCAATGACAAAAATTTCCATTTCTGATGTTGTTAGACATGCTGATATTCCTAGAGGAAGTTTTTATCAATATTTTGAAGACTTAGAGGACATGTTTTCCTTTTTAATTGATTACTCACTTAAAGCATTTGAAGTTGAAGTTTTAAATCGTGTAAAAAATGAAACCATTGAATTTTTTGATTATTTAAGCATGGCTTTAGAAAAAGACTATGCCTTTTTCATTCAATATCCTCATCATAAAATCGTGAATAAGTTTTTTTCCTATAGTCATAGCTATACAGTTGATTTTAACAGTTATATAAAAAGAAGACATCAATTATATAAAGAGATTATTTCTTATTTAGATACTAAAAATTTAAGTCATATTTGTAGTGATTATGTCTTTAATTTATACATCCAAATCAATCAAATGAAAATGCAATACATTCAAAAAATCATGAAATCTCGTCTCACACTTGATCAAGCAAAAGCGGAATATTCTTGGTTTATTAAAGTGTTTAAACAAGGGGTAAAGGAGTTAAATCATCATGAGTAATGTTGGGAAACTTCTAAAATACGTCTTACCGTATAAAAAACATATGATTATTGCTATTTTAGCCATGATTTTACAAGTTTTTGTAGGCTTTTATATTCCTTTTATAATGAAAGATATTATTGATATAGCTTTACCTAAAAATGATTTAGATCAAATAATTATCCTTAGTTTAGCGATGCTTGGTCTTGCTTTGCTTGGAATGATTGGTGGGATTGTGAATACGTATAGTTCACAGTTTATCTCACAACACGCCTCAGCTGAACTAAGACTTGATTTATTTAATAAAATTCAAACATTGAGTTTTAAAAATATTGATTCGTTTAAAACATCGCGTTTAATAACTAACGCGACGAATGATGTTCAAAGAGTCCAAATGTTTTTTACCTTTTTACTAAGACTAATCATTCGTGCACCGCTTATGGTTGTTTTTGGTGTTGTATTAGCCCTTAGAACAAGTTTGGAATTATCAAACGTGTTTTTTATTACAATGCCTTTATTAATCATTTCAATTATTTTAATTATGATTTTTGCATATCCAAGGTTTAAAAAGGTACAAAAAGCACTTGATGATTTAAACAATGTGGTTTTAGAAAATGCTGATGCTCCAAGAGTTGTTAAATCCTTTGTGTCTCAAGATTATGAAAAAAATAAATTTGAACGCGTAAATGATCAATACAAAAAAGTCAATACAAGTGCTGAAAGCGTAATGGCTTTCGCAGAGCCTGTTATAAATATGATTTTTAACTTAGGAATCGGACTAATATTACTATTTGGTGCAATCTATTTTGCTGATGGTAACCCAAGTTTCTTTAATGCTGAAGGTGCGCCTAGAGTTGGTTTACTTATGGCGTTTAATTCATATAGTCAACAAATTTTAATTGGACTAATGATGTTTGCGTTTATGATGATTTTTATCTCTCGTGCAGATGTTAGTGCCGCAAGAATTAATGAGATCTTTCATGCCGAGATTGATTTAATGAATCCTACAAATGGTGATCAATCAAAAGTTCATGGAAAAATCACTTTTAATCATGTTTCTTTTGGGTATGGCGATGCAAGTCATTTAGCCTTAAAAAATATAAATTTAACGATTAATCCTGGTGAAAAGATAGGCATTATTGGTTCAACAGGTAGTGGAAAAAGTAGTTTGGTTTCTTTAATCCCAAGACTTTATGATGTTAGTGAGGGTGAGGTTTTAATTGATGGGGTTAATGTTAAAGCGCGAGATATTAAAAGCTTAAGAGAATCTATTGGTTTTGTGACTCAAAACGCAATTATCTTTAGTGGATCCATTGCAACAAATATTTTACAAGGTGATGGTGACGCTTCCTTTTCAGATTTAGAAAAAGCTTCTAAAGATGCGCTTATTTATGATTTTATTGAACAAAATGAAGCTAGTTTTAACTATTTAGTAAAATCAAAAGGAACCAATCTTAGTGGCGGACAAAAACAACGTTTATCGATTGCCCGTGCTCTGATAAAAAAACCATCAATATTAATTTTAGATGATGCAACTAGCGCCGTTGATTTACAAAGTGAACGTAAAATTTTACATGCTATTAATGAATTGCCGCATAAACCTACGTTACTACTTATAAGCCAAAAAATCGCTACTGTTCGTCGAATGGATAAGATTATCGTTTTAGATAACGATGGAAGAATAGATGGGTTTGATTCTCATGAGCATTTAATGAAGTCTTCAAAAGTTTATCAGGAAATTGCCTCTTCACAACTGAATTTAGGAGGTAAAAAGTATGAATAATCCTAAAATTCTCTCAAAAAAAGAGCTCAAAGAAAAAGAAGCGTTAGCCTTTTTAGATGATTCAGAAAAAGAAAAAGTTTTAAAAGGTGGCATGCGCCGTGGTGCTGGCATGCGCGGGGGAAGAAGCATGGGCTTTTCAAAACCCAAACATGTGAGAAAAACCATTGGACGCTTATTAAATTATTTAGGGTCTTATAAATTTTGGATTTTATTTATTGCCATTATTTCTATTGTAGCTACTTTTTTTAATCTCATGATTCCATTCTTGTTTGCAGATGCAATCGATGAATATATTTTACCGGGTCGATACGAGATGATTCCTAAAGTAGTAGTCATTATTTTATTGATTGCTTTAGGCAATAGTTTGGTACGCTTTTTATCACGATTTATTATGGTACGCATTGCTCAAAATGTGATTAAAAAAATCAGAAAAGATGCTTTTGATGCCTTAATGAATGCTCCAATAGCTTATTATGATGAAAAAGGATCTGGCGATAGCGTTAGTCGTTTATCTAATGACGTTGAATTAATTAGTCAGTCTCTTGCCCAAACCGTCTTAGAAGTTATCAATAGTAGTATTGTTTTAGTTGGTTCTTTTGTTTATATGTTTGTATTAAACTGGATTTTAGCCCTTGTTGTTATTAGTTTTATTCCAGTCATGATTCTTTTTACAGTATTTATCTCTAAACGTACCCGTGAAGGCTTTAAAGATCAACAAATGCATCTAGCTAGCTTAAATGGGATTATTGAAGAAAACATTTCCGGTATTAAGGCAGTCAAATTATATAGTCAAGAAGAAGCATTTAGTAAAGAGTTTAAAGAAGAAAATGATAAATTAAGAAAAGCAGGCTTTAAAGCACAAATTTATGCAGGGATTTTATGGCCATTTATTCATTTTTTAAATAATTTAATCTATTTAGTTGTGATTGCTGTAGGTGCAGTGCTTATGCTAATTTTCCCAGGATTTATTACTATAGGAAATATCTCAGGGGTTAGTCAATATGCAAGGATGTTTATCGTTCCAATCAGTAACATTAGCCAACAGTTCAATGCGCTGATGCAAGCAGTAGCAGGCGCTGAACGTGTATTTGAACTCATTGATACCAATAGCGAATATAGCGATGATGGCGCTAAAACAAAAGAAACGTTTGATGGCGCAATTCGTTTTGAACATGTTACTTTTGGTTATACAGAAGATTTAGATATTATTAAAGATTTAAGTTTTAATGCTTTAAAAGGTGAAGTGATTGCTATTGTTGGTCCAACTGGTGGGGGTAAAACAACAACCATTAGTTTAATTAACCGTTTCTATAAGATTAATGAAGGCGACATTTTAATTGATAACGAGTCAATTTACACCTATCAGTTAAATAGTCTACGTAAAAAAATAGGTATTGTCTTACAAGATACAAAACTCTTTAAAGGAACGGTCTTTGAAAATATTTTATATGGCGATACTTTAGCTACTGAAGAAGAAGTCATTCAAGCGAGTAAACAAGCTAATGCGCATGATTTTATTTCTAAATTACCTGATGGCTATGATACTTTAGTCACTGAAGGTGGGCAAAACTTCTCTCAAGGGGAACGTCAGTTAATAAGTATTGCCCGTACGATTTTATCTAATCCAGACATCCTAATATTAGATGAAGCCACTTCAAATATAGATACAAGAACCGAAGCAAAAATCCAAGAAAGTATGGAAAAACTTATGAAAGACCGTACAAGTATTGTGATTGCCCATCGCTTACAAACCATTGAAAAAGCAGATAAAATTATTGTTATTAATGAAGGTAGAAAAATCGAAGAAGGAACCCATGAAGCCTTACTAAAAGCAAGAGGGTTTTATCATCACCTTTATCAATCTCAGTTTGAAAGTTAAAAAGCCGCAATTATAAGGCTTTTTTTCTTTCTATATGGTGTATAATATATAAAGGAGGCGATTTTGATGAAACGTTTACTTTTTGATCATCCTCAAGGAAAACGGATAAAACATAAAGACCCTGTTTTAAGAATTATTCCTTATATCATGAAAGATCGCTATGATGCTACCGTTTATTTTGAGGAGACCATTAATCTTGATGCCTCAGAAGCTTTAATCAAATCCCTAAGAAAAGATGGCAAAAAAGCGATGTTTTTACATGTTTTTTTAGCAGCTATGTTAAAAACTGTTCATGCTTATCCAAAAATGAACCGCTTTGTTAAAGGTAAACGCGTCTTTTCACGTCATCAAATAAGCTTTAGTTTTACAGTTAAAAAAACCATGGCACTTGATGGCGATGAAACGGTATTAAAAATATTTTTTAACGATACAGATACTTTAGAAGATATTATTACTCGTGTGAATCAAGAACTTACAAAGAGTAAAAAAAGTGATGAAAAAAATCAAACAGATCGCTTAGCCAAAGTTTTTAATCTTTTACCAGGCTTCTTATTAAGTATAGCGATTGGCTTTGTTAATTTTTTAGATAATCATAGAATGATTCCTAAATTCTTAGTAAAAGCAAGTCCTTTTCATACAACTGCCTTTGTTACGGACTTAGGTTCAATTGGTATACCAGCGGTATATCATCATATTTATAATTTTGGAACCACAAGCTTATTCTTAGCTTTTGGGACTAAAAAACGGCTTCATAATGAGTCAAAACCCAATCACATCAGTAAAGAAATGACCCTAAAAATTGCGGTTGATGAACGAATTATTGATGGATATTATATGGCCAGAGCCATTAAAAAAATGATTTATTTTATCGAACATCCTGAGCTTCTCTTAGTTAAGAGCGAAACCATTATTAAAGACGACGAAATCCGATAATTTGTAAAAATAATAAAAAATTACAAATAAGCGTTTACAAAAGGCTTTACTCGTGCTAAACTTTTTATGGATTAAAACTAAACTGAAGAAAAGAGGTGATGAACATGATTAATTTAAGATTATTTTTAACTGATTTAGGGATTTTAGTGGCTAATTCCACGTTTTTTTATGCATGTCCATCACAGATTAAAGACTAATTTCTAGCTTTATTTTATAGAAATCAGCACCTTTCTCGTATGATGGAAGGTGTTTTTTATTGCAAATTTTACTAAATGAGGTGATACCTATGAAACGATTTAAACAATTTTACCAATGGATGAAAGGCTATATGCATTTATATATAGGTGCTGTACTATTTCTTTTTGTTTTACAGTATTTTAGAACGCTTGGCCCATTATTTATCCAACATATTGTCAGTTATATTTTTGACGATGAACCTTCTGCATTGCCAAGTTTTATTCAACAATTAGTTCAAGCAGATTCAGTAAACAGACAATTACTCTTAGTTGCATTAATTTCTGTAGCCTTAACCCTTTTACGCGTCATGTTTTTCTTTTCGCATAGAGTCTTAGGTGCAACGTTTGCTGAAACGGTTGCTTATCGCATGCGTAATAAGATTTATGATACCTTACAAAACTTAAGTTTTACGTATCATTCTCATGCAGAAACGGGCGACTTAATTCAACGTAGTACGACTGATGTTGAAACCTATAAGAATTTTATAGGAGACCAACTGATTGAAGTTTTAAGACTCATCTTTTTGATGGGGTTTGCGATATATCAAATGGCACGAATGGATATGAGATTAACGTTAATATCACTAATTGCATCACCTATCATATTTGTTAGTGCATTAGTTTATTTCATATTTGTCAAAAAAGTATTCGTAAATGTTGAAGAAGCAGAATCAAAAATGACGACTACTTTACAAGAAAATGTTACAGGAATTAGAGTAGTCAAAGCGTTTGCGAATGAAAATCATGAACTTAAAAAGTTTGATGAACGCTCGCTTACTTACCGTAATGAAAGTTTTAAATTATTAAAACTCATGGCATATTTTTGGAGCGCTACGGATTTCCTAATTTTTATTCAATATGGATTAACCGCAAGCTTTGGAATTTATTTCACCATAACTGGGGTCATGAACCGTGGTGAATATATGGCCTTCTTAGTGTTAGTAGGGATGATTGTTTGGCCGATGCGACAATTAGGAAGACTCATTGGAGATTTCGGTAAAACTACCGTTGCCTTAGACCGTATTGATGAAATCATGCATCAAGAAAGTGAACATTATAATGATCAAGGCATCACACCAGAAATTAAAGGACATATTATCTTTGATCACGTGAGTTTTCAGTTTGATGATGATGATAAACCTTTAATAAAAGATATTAGTTTTGAAGTCAAAGCCGGTAAAACCATTGCGGTTGTTGGTAAAACAGGTAGTGGTAAAAGTACCCTTACAAACTTGATGGTCCGTTTGCTTGAAAACCAAGAAGGACGTATCTTGTTTGATGGCTTAGACATTAAAGAAATCAATAAAAAATGGTTAAGAAAACATGTCGGTATTATCTTACAAGAACCATTTTTATACTCAAAAACGATTTTTGATAATATTGGAATCATGGATAAAAATGCTGAAGAAGATAAAGTGTATAACGCTGCAAGCATTGCACGCATTCATGAAGATATTAAGAACTTCGAAGCGGGTTATGAGACTTTAGTTGGTGAACGTGGGGTTACATTAAGTGGTGGCCAAAAACAACGCGTTGCGATTGCAAGAATGTTACTAGATAGTAAACCAGTATTAATCTTTGATGATTCACTAAGTGCGGTTGATACTGAAACAGATATTCAAATCAGACGAGCTTTAAACAGTTATTGGAAAAATACAACTGTTTTTATCATTACCCACCGTATTATTACTGCAAAAGAAGCCGATCACATTATTGTGATGGATGAAGGGCAAATCATCGAAAGTGGCTCACACGATGAACTCATCAAACAAAATGGATTATATAAAGAGCTTTGGGAAATTCAAACCAATATTCAAGAAGACTTATCTAACGAGTAGAAAGGAAGTGAAATAATGAATTACTTCGAAGAAGAAAATTATGATAACATGAAGTTTGACATAAACATTTGGAAACAAATCTTTGTTTATTTCAAACCCTTAAAAAAATATTTAGCAATTGGATTAATGGCGGTTATCTTTCTTGCAGGAATTGATGTAGCTTATCCGCTTATCAACCGTTATGCCATCGATGAAATTATT
>JBKHEA010000021.1:0-23526 GCA_046541015.1 Candidatus Izemoplasmataceae bacterium | reverse complement strand
TAATTGATTAGCTACATATTGTGGAATGACGGATTCACCTTTTAAGTAACGGCGATATTGTCTTACCGATACGATATCTTGCGTGAACTCTTCTTGCTTAAAGTTTCTAGATTTTCTTAGTTTCTCATAAAATAGTGTAAATTCTCTAGAAAATTGGTCTAACATGATAATCACCTCAAAGACTATTATAGGACATATGTGTCCGATTTGTAAGAGGAAATTTTGATTTTTAACATAATCTTTATAAAAGTGTAATGATTATGATAAAATAATCACTGAAAGGGTGATTTAATTGAAAATAACCATTGTTAGGCATGGACAAACGGATTACAATAAGCGTTATACCTTACAAGGAACGTTAGATGTACCTTTAAATGAAGAAGGAGAAAATCAAGCAAAAAAATTAAGCTTGTTTTTAAAAGATTATCACTTTGATAAAATTTATGCTAGTCCTTTATCACGCGCTTTACAAACCGCAAAAGTGATCAATACTCATCACAATCATGACCTTGAAGTCGTTGATGATTTAAGAGAGATTGAATTGGGACAGTGGGAAGGGTTAACATGGAAAAAAGTCATGGAAAGTGATAAAGAAACCTATGATAAATGGGAACTTGACGATGAAACATTAGTCTTTGATGGTGAGATAATCCCAAGATTTCATAACCGTTGTGTCAAAGCATTTTTAGATATTGTAAGTAAACATCATGAAGATGATCACATTTTAATTGTCAGTCATGGCGGAGTTATCCGCGCGATTGTAACATACATTTTAAATATTGACCGCGAACATAGAAGAAACTTTAGTGTAGAAAACACATCAATTACTGAAATTAGTTACTATAAAGGGCGTTTTGTGATTAAAACCTTGAATCAACATGTGCATTTATAATCCTGTTTATACAGGATTTTTTTATTTCATTTGACGGACTCCTTAGGCTATGTTACCCTAAAATTAGACCCCCCTACACGGGGGTTAAGGAGGTTAATATGAAGACCATTAAATTAAAGATCAGTGGAATGTCTTGTGCATCGTGTGTGAATGCTATTGAGACAACGCTTAATAAAAAAGATGAGATTGAGTCAGTTACCATCAACCTTTTAAATAATACAGGCATCATTAGTTATGATGAATCCAAAACTAATAGCGACAAGATTATTACATGGATTAAAGATACCGGTTATGATGCTATAGTCATTGATCAACATGAAAGCAAAAAAACATATTTAGTTGAAGGGATGCATTGTGCATCGTGTGCAAAAAGCATTGAAACTGCGTTATCTAAAACCGATGGGATTAAACAAGTTAGCGTTAATTTAGCAAGTGATAAAGTAACCTTTACTTATGATAGTGATTTAGTAAAATTAAGTGATGTAAAAAGTTTAGTTGATGATATAGGCTATAAGCTTATTGAAGAAGACCAAACCGATGAAGATGAAGTTAAAATGCAAAAAGCTTTTAACCGAGTGAAAATTAGTGCACAGATTGCAGCAATTATGATGAGTTTAATGGTTATTCATATGTTTATCATAAGCATTCCTTTTTATACACTCATTACGGCAGTTTTAGCTATTCCAGTTATTTTTATTTTAGGACGACATGTCCATGTTGCAGCGTATAAATCGTTAAAGAATTTGAAGCCTAATATGGATGTTTTAGTTTCAATGGGTTCTTTACCGCCTTATTTAATAGGGCTTATGGGACTATTTTTCCCAATTACAACCTTTATTGAAATGGCAACGATGATTATGACATTTCATTTGATTGGGAAATATCTAGAAACACGTGCAAAGGGAAAAGCATCACAAGCGATTAAAAAATTGATAGAACTTGGCGCTAAAACCGCCCGTATTTTAAAAGATGATGAAGAAGTTGAAGTCGATACAAACGATTTAAGTGTTGGGGATATCATGGTGATTCGTCCTGGTGAAAAAATTCCAACCGATGGTAAAATCATTAAAGGTGAAACCTTAATCGATGAATCAATAGCAACTGGTGAAAGCATGCCTGTTAAGCGTAAAAAAGGTGACACCGTCATTGGGGCAACCATTAACAAACAAGGCTTAATTCATGTAGAAGTTACCAAAATAGGGAATGACACCTTTTTAGCTCAAGTGATTGAACTTGTTGAAGCGTGTCAAGGGACTAAGGTACCGATTCAAGCTTTTGCGGATAAAGTGACAGGGTATTTTGTACCTGCAGTTATTTTCTTAACCCTTTTAACTTTTACTTCATTTATGCTCTTTACTGATTTTCATCGCAGCATTTTAGAGCGTGTTGAATCCTTTTTACCTTGGGTTAATAGTGACCTTAATCCATTAACACTTGCCTTTATTACCGCAACGGCTGTATTGGTTATCGCTTGTCCTTGTGCTTTAGGCTTAGGTACACCAACGGCTTTAATGGTTGGTAGTGGTAAGGGGGCATCAAATGGCATATTAATTCGAAACGGTGAAGCGGTTCAAACCTTAAAAGATATTAAAGCCATTGCGTTTGATAAAACAGGAACATTAACGTATGGAAAACCACAAGTTACGGATATCTTAGAAGGGCCCTTAAAAGAAGAAGCGATCATTAAACTTGCTGCTTCCTTAGAACAAGGTTCTGAACATCCTTTAGCAACGTCAATCATTCAAAAAGCCAAAGCATTAAAACTTAAACTTAATGAATTATCAGATTTTGAAGCAATCACTGGACTTGGCATTAAAGGGTCTATTGCAGAAAAAACATATCACTTAGGTAGCCCAAAACTTATGAATCAAGTAAATGTCAAACTTGATGAGTATACATCTTCTATCAATAAATTAGAAAAAGAAGCAAAAACCGTGATGGTGCTTGCAGATGAAAAGAATGTCTTAGGGATAATTGCTGTAGCTGATGCTTTAAAAGATAACGCTAAAAGTGTCCTTACAGCGCTTAATAAAAAAGGCATTAAAACTATTATGATTACTGGAGATAATGAACAAACCGCAAAAGCCATCGCTAAAAAAGCAGCAATCAGTGAAGTCATTGCGAATGTTTTACCTGATGGTAAAGTCGATCAAATTAAAGACTTACAAACACGTTATCACACGGTTGCTATGGTAGGCGATGGTATAAATGATGCGCCAGCCTTAAAACAAGCAAACGTTGGTATTGCACTTGGTACTGGTACTGATATTGCTATTGAAGCAGCGGATGTCACCCTTGTTAAAGGGAATTTAGAAACCTTGTATGCTTCGATTATTTTATCTAAAGCAATCTTTAGAAAAATTAAAGAGAATTACTTTTGGGCATGGTTTTATAACGCCATTGCCATTCCATTTGCGATGTTTGGTCTGTTGCACCCAATGATTGGCGCTGCAGCGATGAGTGTTTCAAGCTTAAATGTTATTTATAACTCTTTAAGATTAAAAAAATTAAACTTACAAAACCCTTTAGGTGATTATAATGAAGCATGATAATAAAGAAGCTTTAAACTTATTAAAAACAGCCAAAGGTCAAATTGATGCCGTTATTCGTATGACGCTTGAAGAACGCTATTGTGTCGATATTAGTACACAAATTAATGCCACCATGGCAATCCTTAAAAAAGCGAATCTTGTTATTCTTAAGAATCATTTAGATACTTGTGTCCGTGAATCATTCATTGATGGCACAAGTGATGAAAAAATAGAAGAAATTATCACTATTTTAAAAAAATATACTTAAAAAAATAAGCGTGAACAACACGCTTATTTTTTATAGTTTTTTTATAGGGTGCATTTCGATATAACCACGGTAACCAAGCGGTTCAAGTTGACATTTAGGGGCACTTTCATAATCAAAGGCGTATCCATATAAACTAGGGTCATACTTTTTAATAGCTTCCCATGATTTATAAATTGCTTGTTCAAAGTCTTGATCTAAATATGACTCACTTTGGAAGACTAAATAAGCTTGAGGATCAAGCGTTATTAACTCAAGACCTTCAGGTATTTCACCTTGATAATCTATAGGCACTTCAACCCCTTGGACATATTCACTGGTTCCTTTTTTAATGAGAGATTTAGGTAACCAAAACCCAACCGGTTCATATAGTGCATCTTTTACAGAAGTTAATAATCCCCAAATCTCACAATCAACTTCTTCACAATATGCAAAATAGTTTTTAGCATTTTTACCGCGTTTAATCAGCGCTTTACGAGCTGGCCTTTCAATAATTTGAGTAAAAATCGTAAATGTTTCATTCATTTTTAAAGTCTCCTTTAGTTTATTTGGGTACATGCTTAAAGCGTTGTAAGGCAAAAACCATTTAATCGGTTTAGGGTTTAACTGATAACGTTTGGGGGATAGCCCAAAGGTTTTTGTAAACGCTCGAGTAAACCCTTCGTGAGAATCAAATAAGAAATCAAGCGCAACATCGATAACTTTTGATTTTTGATCACGAATGGTTTTTGCAGCTAAGGTTAAACGCGTTTTTCTAATATATTCAAAAGGACTTATGCCAATCACTTCTTTAAACGTTCTACTTGCATGATAAGGGGAATAAAAACTCGCCTTCGCTAGATTTTTTAATGTGATTGTTTCAGTTATATGTTCATGAATATACGTTTGCATTAAACTTACCGCTAAAATCTTTTCTGTCTTCATGCATGTCACCTCAATATTATTATAAAGGGTACTCTTTATAAAAACTTGACCTTCTTTGCGCAATTATAGAATACACTAATCCTGCAAATTTTTCATCTATGGAGTATAATAAATTAAGGAGGCTAATCATGAAAGAGAAAATTTATGAAAAGGTTTTGCAAGAAAAAACGGATTTATTAAATGAACTCAAGAAAGAAGAAGAGAGTAAAAAAGCCATCGAAAAATATCATTTAATGTTAGATTTAGGGCTTTATGAAACCGTTCCTTTATATAATGAAGAACTCTTCGATTATCGAAACTCTTATACGGGTAATGATGGCCAACGTTATAAACTAGTACCCCTAGATTTAAGTGATGAAGAACTTTTAAGAGTAAAAGCACTTGATGATGAGATTAAAGCACTTAAAAAGAAAGATCGATTACATGGCGATTATTTTATGACGATTCTTTTAAGAAGGTTAAGTATTATTTTAATTAGTTTAAGTGTCCTTTTAAGTATGGTATTAATTTCAACGCATCGCATTTTTAGTGCAATCATATTCTTTTTCATTGCATTAACGCTTAACTTAATCGTTTTAGCACTTAGTGAATTTTTACGTTTACAAAACCAAAAAAAGAGCGACTAGCGCTCTTTTTGAATAACCACTTGATTTTTACCTTGTTTCTTAGCGGTTAACATTGCCATATCGGCGCTTTTAATCGCTTTTTTTAATTGACTCTGTTGGTTAAATAAGCTAACGCCTATAGAAACTGTAACCGCAATATTTTCTCGTTCTTTTTTGACATGAGAAGCTTTGATTAAAATACGGAGTTTATTAGCAATGCTTAAGGCATCTTCTTCAGTAACTTGATGAAGTATGACTAAGAGTTCTTCACCACCATATCGTAATGCGATATCGGATGTCCGAATATTTTTGATAATTGTTTTAGAGACTTGTTTTAACACTTGATCGCCTACTTCATGACCATAAATATTATTAAACTGTCTAAAATCATCAATATCAATGAATAATACCGCATGATTCTTTTCTTTTATCTTAGTTGTCCCTTTAAGCAGTTCCGATAAATATCGACGGTTTTTTAGAGTCGTTAATTCATCTTTACGGCTCATGACTTTTTCTTCAACTAAAGCTTTAACAAGCGTTGAATCAGTAACATCGGTTAAATCGTTAAATAGTTCAACGCCATAACGAACGCCATCAATGGTTATCGGTATCGTTTTAACACGTACCTTAACTCGATGACCATCTTTATGATGTAAATAAACTTCGGCTTCATTTACTTCTTGTTTATCGATAGTCGCTTTTAAAGGACAGCCAAATAAGCATAATTTTGTGCCGGCATCATCGATATGGTTTAAGATATTGTCATAACAGTATTTACCAATAATATCTTCCTTTTTATAACCAGAAATCATTTCTGCCTTAGGATTAAAATAAATCATTTTGCGTGTATCATCAACGACATAAACCCCATCTTTAAGGTGTTCAAATAGTGCGATTAAGGTTTCTAACATATTAATTAGCCTCTCCTTTAGGTAAGACTTTATGAATAAAAATATCGACTACCTTAGGATCAAACTGTTTCCCTGCATGATGCATGAGCTCATTGATGGCTTCTTGCATGCTTAACCCTTCACGGTAAGTTCTATCTTTCGTCATCGCATCATAAGCATCAGCTACAGCAATGATTCTTGCTTCTAAAGGGATTTTATTAGCCTTAATACCTCTTGGATACCCTGACCCATCCCACCTTTCATGATGTAATAATACAATGCGTGCAATATCGATATATTCATCAACAGCATTTAAGATTTTAAATCCATGTTCAGGATGTTTTTTAACAATCGACCATTCATAATCATCAAGCCGACCTGGTTTATTTAAGATATGCCCATCAATATTAATTTTTCCAATATCATGTAGTAATGCTGCAATACGGACACGGTTTTTAAAATTCGTTCCTAATTTATATTGAATCGCAATTTCTTCACTTAAAGTACTCACTCGCTGTGAATGTAATAACTCGCGTTCTGATTTTTCAAAGAGCGTAGTCATAATTAAATCAATGGTTTTTTTAGAGATGCTTGAATCATCATAGATTTTATTTGAATGCAACATATGTTCAGCTTCTCTAAAACATTCATCAAATGGTTTTTCTTTTGTGTTTTTAAGTGCATAACCAAATGAAACATTAATCAACATATCAATGGCGTTATGATTTAGTGTTTGTTTAACTTTTTCGATATAACTTTCTATCACGGTTTCATTTGTCGAAGCCATTAATACCGCAAACTCATCGCCACCAATTCTAAAGATTAAATCACCATCTTTAGCATGTTCTTTTAAGGCTTTTGCGACTTCTAATATGACTTTATTGCCAATTTCAAATCCAAAAGATTCATTAATAATTCTTAAAGTATTAATATCTCCCATAATGAATCCAAATGGTAATTGATCACTATCATTAAATTCAATAAAATATTGATCAAGCATTATTCGGTTGTAAAGCCCTGTTAAATGATCAGTCGTTGATAAGGTTTGAATTTCCTCACGGCTTTTAATATAATCGGTTAAATTTTCAACAATTCCAATCCCACCAATGATAGTATTATCTTTACTTTTTAAAGGATAAAATTGAACACGGATAGGAATCACTTTTTCACTGGTTACAGCATGATAATAATCTTGATAAATCCCAAATGAATCTTCTAAACTTAAAGCAACTGCTCGAACAAACTTTTTATCAGGTAATCTAAGCAAGTTTAACCCAGCTAACTTTTCATGAGTGGTATCTAAAAGTTTTACAAACGCATCATTTGCGACTGTAATAAAGCCTTCTTCATTATACTGAACCATCCCTAAAGGGGATTGTTCAAAGATCGTTTTATATTTAGCTTCACTTTCATCAAGTAGAGTTTGTTGTTCTATAAGGTGACTTATATCTTTATCACTACCACGATAGCCCGTAAAATTACCGTTTTGATCATATATTGGAAAGCCATTCGTTGATAACCATACAATGGTGCCATCAGCAGCGATATTACGATAAACTAAATCATTAAAGCTTTTACGTTTTTCCATGGTAGTTAAAGCTTCTTTAATCACCCGTTTACGGTCTTCTTTAGCAATAAATTCATAAAAATATTTTTTGCCTATAACCTCAGTTGGTTTTACTTTTAAAATAGGTTCAATCATGGCATCCACATAGGTATACATCCCCTTAGCATCTAACTCCCATACAATGGTATCACTATAATTAGAGAGTTGTTGATAACGTTCTTTTTGAATTCTTAAATCGGCTAAGTTTTTATTTAAAGCTTTATAATTGGCTAAGCGTTCATAATTATTTGTGATCGCAACCCCTAAAATAAGCGATGCAATAGGATAGGCAATTATAACAATAGGCGCAACATTACTAATAATTGCTAAACTTTTAGGGTATGGAAAAGCTAGTTGACTAAAAAGCATCGCTATATGGACAACGAATCCAAAAATATACAGTTCAACATATTTATTAAGGCTTGTTTTTTGGTAGATATAACGTTTGAAAAATAGACCAATAAACAAACTACTAAGAATCGTTAATACCCCAGCGTAAACACCATCACCACCAACAATAATACGGTAAATTGTAGTTATAATAACCGCAAGAATACTTGTTATATGGGGAAAAAATAATGCAACATTACTGATTAAAATGCTTCTAGTATCATAAAAAATACCATCTTGTAAACTCCAAGCATTCATCATAATGAAAATACCAAAAAAACCAATTGTAATGCCATACCCAATTTGTAAAAATCGTTTTTGGACATTTCTAAGGGTGTCTGTCATGCTTACAAGTAAGATTAGTCCTAAGAGTAAAATCATATTAATCAGAATTTGTAAAACCATCTCCATAATAAAAGCAACCTCCAAGTGAGTTTGCTTATCCCTTTAGGCTATTTTAGCATTATTCGCTAATTATTACAATTTAATTAAGGGGGTAGTGCTAAATAAAAAGGAAACTGATAAATCAGTTTCCTTCTTCATGTTCATATAGCCATAGTTTTTCTACTAAATCTTTTTTGTTTAGTGTTGAATACCCGTTAATATCACGGTCTTTGCACATCGCTTTAAGTTCATCCACCGTTTTTTTCATCAATTCATTTTTGGTGTACATCGTATTACTTTCAGCTTCTTTAGCTGGGGGTTGCTTAGTTAATACATCGTCTGAAGATTCTTGAGTGGTAGATGCATCACTTTTTAACACATCAACTAAGGGTGTATTTTTTTTCTTCTCTTTTGATGCTTTAACTAAATGGGCAATACCCGCATAAAGTAAAATAACACCATATAAGGTTAATAATGTAAAGATGGCATAGACTAAGATACTTACAAAGTCTTCTTTTGTAAAGATTAAATATGTCCCTAACGTGATTAACGCTAAGTTTGCAAGATAGTCTTTAATCGAAGTATAAGCTTTTCTAACTTGTAAAATAAGCATATAACTAGCGCCGGTTAGATATAAGGTTAATCCTATAGATATTTCAACGCTAAAGTAATCAAAGACAAGTAATACCGCAATCAGTAAAATCAATGCATACGTAACGCCGACAATGAGTTTAGAGTGTTTTTTGTGGTAAAAGATCAAATCTTTATATAGTCTAATACTTGCATAAACAATAATTAATATTGCCGCAACATAAATTAGACCATCTTCCATTAAAGTACTAGAAAAGGTTGCATAAATACTAAACGCAATCAAAATAATACCTAGTAAGATATTTGGAATTGGAAATTTCGTTACTATCTTTTTCATATTATCACCCAAGCTTATTATACCAAAGAATGGCTATTTAAACAAATAAAGCGTTATCTTTAAACAAGTAAAGCATTAAACAAATCTAATAAATCGTGATATAATAAATAAAAAAGGGTGTGATTCAATGAAGGGTTTAATGATTTATTCTAACGACATGGAAGACCTTGAAGCTTTAGGGACAAAAGCATTACTTGTGCGAAGTGGTTTAACGATTCATGCGGCAACGTTTGAAGATGATTTAATGGTTGAAGGCGCTTATAAAACCAAAGTACAAGCCGATTACTTAATGCGCGATATTAACCCGCTAGATTATGATTTTTTAATCATCCCAGGGGGAAAATACGTTGCCTTAACCATCGATAAAAATAAGCCTATGATTGATTTGGTTAAAACCTTTTACACACATCATAAAATGATTGCGGCCATCTGTGCTGGACCTAGATTTTTAGGACGTGCTAATCTTTTAGATAAAGTCCCATTTACTGCCTATAAAGGCAGTGAAGTTGACATGCCTAAAGGGATATATCATCCTGAACTTAAAGCTTTAACCCATGAAGGCATCATCACAGCGCGTGGCGCTGGTGCTGTTTATGAATTTGCGTATGAAATCATCAAGTATACTTTAGGAAAAGAAAAAGCTAAAGCCGTACTTGATCAGATATTATATTAAATTAAAAGGAGAAGTCATGAAAAATTTCTATTTGAAGCAAAAGGTGTTTTCATTTAAAGATCGTTATAAGGTCTATGACGAAAATGAACAATTAGTCTATCACTGTGAAGGCAAGATGTTTTCATTTAGACAACCGATTAAAATCATTGATTCAACCACTAATGAACATTTATTTACTTTAAGTAAAAAAGTATTCACCTTTTTACCGACTTACTATCTTATGAATACTAATGGCATTATTATAGGAACCCTTAAAAAAGAAATGAAATTTTTAAAACATTCAGTTGAAATTGATGTTGATGGCATTGGCCTTATTACGATTGAAGGGAATTTATTTGCCCATACTTTTACAGCCAAACAAAATGATGAAATTATCATGACCGTGCAAAAGAAACTCTTTTCACTTGGCGATGCTTATGAAATTACGATTGATGAAACTTTAGTTGATGTTCCATTAATGATTGCGGTTTCAATTATGATTGATCACATGTTACATAACGAAAGTAAAAGAAGTAATAACCGATAATGAATCACGGTAACGGTTCAATGGAACGTGCGCGTTTAGAAGCGCACATGAATACGGAGCGTTACGCTGCAAATCAACTAAAACAAAATCAATCAAAAAGTAAAGATCAATTAGATCAAATTAAAGGTCCAATGAAATCTATAAAATACATTGTATCTCGCCTTTTAGCCATCATTATTTCACTAGGACTTTTCATCTTGTTTATTACTTGGTTATTTTAGTTAAGGAGTGATTGTATGTCTTTTCCAGGCGGCATTAATTATGTTACGCGCGCAAGAGACGAACAAATGATCTACAAACAAAAATATCAAGGCGTAAAATATACGAAACTAAAACCCGTTGATAAAGATTTTATCAGCGAAAAGGACGGTTTTATAGAAAATAATCTATACCGTTATAAAAAAGAATGGCTAATCAGCTTTTTTGTGGTTGCTATTTGTGTAGGAATATTTATTATATTAGTATTTTAAAAAGGAAAGTGCGCTTTCCTTTTTTATTTTTTTTATTGAAATATCCCACACTTTAAGGTACTCTATACTCGAAAGAAAAGGGAGATTAATATGAATAAAAAAATCTTAGCGATTATTTTTGTCATGTTACTTTTTAGTTATGTTATGTATAATAACTTCCTAAACGATTCCACCCATGAAGTGGTCTTTCTTAGTTATGATAAGACAGTTTTATCAACGCAAATAATCGAAGATGGTCTTGATGCGACCCCACCAATTGTCCCTGAGAAAGAAGGGTATATTTTTGTGGGGTGGGATCAAGACTATTTTAATGTACATAAGGATTTAACCCTTAACCCACGTTATGAAGTGGTCGATTATACCTTATTATTTGATACAACAGGTGGTGTAAGGTTAAATACAGTCTTATTTAATTATCAAGAAACGTTTAATCTAAATCAAGTCCAACCTGAAAAAGAAGGGTATCTTTTTGAAGGATGGTATTATGATGAAGATTTTACAAATAAAGTCGATGATCAAATTACCTTACCTGCAAACAATTTAACCCTTTATGCTAAATGGATTGATATCGATATTGTATTAGACTATGCTGTTGTTGATGATGAGGTCATCATCAATAAATATAACGGCTTAGAAACGGCATATAAAATTCCTGAAAGCATTAATGGTTACCCCGTTACTATGATTAATAAAGGTGCATTTAAAAACCATCCAACCATCAAAAAAATCACCATTCCTAAGTATGTTCATACCATAGAAGATGAAGCGTTTTATCAAGCAACTTCACTTGAATCAATCACTTTTGTCGATGAAAGTGCATTAACAAAGTTTGGTAAAGATTTATTTACAGATACCATTTATATAAACGAATCACCAAATCAACTCATTATCAATCAGCACTTAGTGTATGTTAAAAATACGCATGAAAAAACAATGATTTTAGATCCTACTGTAACCACTATAACAACCCATGCCTTTAAAGATACCATCAACTTAGAACAGTTAATTACCACCAATACGCTTACAACTATTGAAGCACGTGCTTTTAAAAATCACCCCACATTAAAAGTCATTGAGTTTAATGAAAGTAGTACCTTATCCACCATTAAAGATGAAGCCTTTAAAGGAAGTATTATCAAATCAATTGTTTTACCAAAATCATTAAAATATTTAGGGCATAGTGTCTTTAGTCAATCTAGTGTAGAAACCGTATTATTTCATGAAGATACTAAGTTAGAATTTTTAGGCACTCACGTCTTTGCTGAAAGTCTTATTAAAAGAGTTAGCTTTCCGTTAAGTTTAAACACGATTCCAGAATACACATTTTATCAAGCTAAACAGTTAACTGATTACCTGATTCCAACCCACATTGAATACATACAAAATGATGCCTTTAAAGGAAGCAATATTCAATCGGTAAACATCCCTGAAAATGTATTAGTGATTGAATCAAATGCTTTTTCATCGATGACAAACTTAAGTGAAGTTACTTTTGATGCGCGAAATCAAACGTTATTCATTGAAGCCTTTGCGTTTAGCTTTAATCCAGCTTTATCCCATGTCTTTTTAAGCGAACAACTTCACCTTTTTAGTTATGCATTTAGCCATAACCAAACCTTAAAAACCTTTTACATTCCCAAAAACACTTATTTAAGTGAACAATTCTTGTCAAATTCACCTTACGTACAAGTGCTTTTAAAAGGGTCTATAAGGGATTATCAAGCAAGTGTTTTTGATGAGATAAACGCTTTAAAAATATATGAAAATACATTAGGAATCATCGAAAATGAAGCACTAAGCGCTGTGATTTTAAGTGATGAGACGTTACTTATCTACGAAGTCGATAAAACGATTCATGAGTTAAGTATCCCTTCATCTATTGATGGATATGAAGTAAGTCATCTTGGGTCTTTATTACTTCATGACCATGCATTAAAAAAACTACTGTTACCCCCTACCCTAACAACACTTAATCCTTATGTTTTTGCCTATTCAAAGCTTGAAGACCTCACATTTAGTATAGATAGTAACGTTTTAGTTATCCCGCACCATGCCTTTTATCAAAATCAAACATTAAAGGCTATCACCATTCCAAAATCGATTCAAACCATTGAAACGTTTGCCTTATCAGCAACACATCTAGAAACGATTTTGTTTGAAGAAAATAGTAACCTTTTGACAATTGAAGCCTTTGCACTATCTAATAATCCTTATTTACAAATAGTTGATTTAAAACCACTAAATCATCTAAATTTGATTGGTGCTTATGCATTTTCTAGTAATCTTGCAATAAAAGAACTTTTCATTCCAAACAGTGTGCATACGATTGAATTCTTTGCGTTTTTTAATACCCCAACTTTAACACTATATACGGATTTGACAGAACCTTTTACTACTTGGGATAGTGCTTTTAATCCCGATTATAATCCCATTTACTATGGTATTAAAGAAGAGACCAAATAAAATTATTTGGTCTCTTTTCTTATTTGATCGACAACTTGCATCCCACTTAGGACAACCATGGGCATCCCACCACCAGGATTTGTTGAGCCTCCAACAAAATATAGATTATCATAAAAAATACTTTGTTTAGGGTTTTTAAAGCCCATGTTTTTCTTTTTATCTGCAACAACACCATAAATTGAACCTTGTGTTGATTCATAGGTAGCTTGTATGGTTTCAGGCGTCCATAAGGTTTCTGTTACAATATGTTTTCTTAAATCTTTTAAGCCCATGCGCTCAAGCTTTAAAAGAATCGTTTCTTTAAAGGCATCGTATTCTTCTTGTGTGAATGGTTGGTCTTTAGGAATATGGGGAATGTGCGGTAAAATTTTTATGATTTCGTGGTTTTTTGGCCCTTGAGAAGGGTCAGTTTTAAGGGGTGCAACTAAATAAATGGTTGGGTCACTTGGTAAGCGGTTTTGATGAAAAATCGTATCAAAATGTTTTTTAGGATGTTCTGAGAAAAAGACGTTGTGATGTCTTAGTTGATCATACTGTTTATCAAGTCCTAAATGAAGCGCAAAACCGCTACAAGAAGGGGTGTATTTTTTTCTGATTTTTTCAATATGATGAGATTTTTCTTGTGTGATTTGTTCATAAAAGGGAATGACTTCCATATTAGAAACCACAAGATCAGCATCAATTGATTCATCATTATCTAGATGCAAGCGTGTAATAGTTTTATCTTGCTTAATAGCACTTTTCACTTTTACATTGGTAATAATCTTAATTCCAAGTTCACGCATAAGTTTTTCTAACCCAACCGATAAATTAAACATTCCACCTTTAACATACCATAAATCAAATTCCCACTGAATATAGGGCAGTAAGTTCATAACAGCTGGCGCATCATAGGGTGAAGACCCAACATATTTAATAAAAAAATTAAGGGCATCTTTTAAATAAGGATTTTTGATAAATCTGTTTACGCCACCATCCATAGTTTTAAAATAATCACTATCTTTAATAATCTTTAGGGGTGGGTAATATTTAAGCGTATCAAGTTGTTTTTCACTTTGGTTTTTAAATAAGGTTTGATCGGTAAAATCATAGACCATTTTACCGTAAGCTAAATAATTTTTTAAATCGTTTATATCAGCATCCGTTAGATTTGAAGGCGCTTCTTTCATAGCCTGAATATTTTTTTCTAAATCAAGTATTTTTCCATCAGGAAAAAATGTGCGCCAGTGTGGTCTAACGGCTTCAAGGTCAAGATAATCTTCACGCTTTTTACCATGAATTTTAAATAAATTATCAAATATAAAAGGCATGGTAAAAATGCTTGGTCCTAAATCAAATGTGAAACCTTCTTGTGTAGTCACATTTAGTTTACCGCCTAAATGAGCATTTTTTTCAATTAAAGTAATATCATATTCACTAGAATATTTTGCAAGCGCAATTGCGGCACTCATGCCACCAAGTCCGCCACCAACAATCACAACGTTTTTTTTCATATTCTCCTCCTAATAGATAAACGGAATAAAGCGATATCGTGCTTTTTTCCAAGTTAAATACGATTCACCTAAAGCTTTTTCAAGCATCATTTCTTCAATAATCATGCGATGATTAATGAGTTTTCCCATCAATAATATAGCCGTAAGCATCATAAAATAGTTACCAAAAAAAAGTGGCACAGCAATGACTAATAAAAACAAGCCTAAATATAGTGGATGTCTTAAATATTTATAGACACCTTTACTTTTTAAGTTCATATCCTTTGAAACACTCACATCGCGTGTAAAATATTCACCCAAAGTGATGCTTGCAATATAACGTAATAAAATACCTATACTATATAAACCAATCCCTAAATAATGGCTAATAGTTAAGGTAGATGCTTCAAAACGGTAAAGATCAAAAAGTGTTAATAAATTGGTGAAAAAAATAACAAAAATAATGGTAAATAAGATTTGTTTAAACGTCTTAGTTTCTTGATTAAGTGTATTTTTAAACTTTGGTCTAAAAACGATAAACTCTAATATCCATAAAACAGTGATTAGATAAAAAAGTATATAAGACCATTCTAACTTAAAAAACACCTCTAAATTCATAAACATCACCCTCTTAAAATTATTGTATCATTTTATGATTAAAATTTAATGAATCTGCATTAAAAAAACCCACATCTGTGGGTTATCTTAAGCCGCCATTTACCCCAAGGATTTGTCCGCTAATTGCACCAGCGCTTTCTTGCGCGAAAAATTGGCATGCTGTACTAATATCTTTTGGGGTGACTAAACGTTTAATCGGTACATTTTCCTTATAGGAATCAAATAAGTTTTGACCATACCCCTTAGTCATATCGGTTTCAATTAACCCTGGTGCGACTGCATTTACTGTTATGCCAAAAGGACCTAACTCTTTAGCAAGCGAGCGCGTTAGATTTTCTAAAGCCGCTTTGCTTGCTGCATAGTTTGTTTGATTAGCTCTACCTTCTTTAGCTACACCACTAGTAATGTTAATAATTCGTCCATAATGATTTAATTTCATCAAAGGCACAACTTCTTTAATTAATTGCCAAACACTTAAAAAATTGGTATCGATAACATTATGAAAATCTTCATAGCTTAAAGCATCAATTGCCCCGTCTTTTTTTATGCCAGCATTATTGATTAAAACATCAATCGTATTGGCTTCATCTTTAATTTTTAAAATCGTCGACTTTAGAGCCTCTTTATCCTGAAGATTACACTGTATCATATAGGCAAAAGGATACAGTTCACTTAAAGGCTTAATGCGATCGCTATGTCTGTTGTAAAGCATATAAACTCGATACCCTTGATCTAAAAAATCTTTAGCAATGACATGGCCAATGCCACCATTAGCACCTGTTAATAAGACTGTTTTCACTTTATCAACCTCCGACTTTATTTTAACATATAAAAATAGAAACTTGCGAGTGATGCAAGTTTCTATAATTTTTAAAAAGCCGTTACTCTTTAAATCACAAAGTTTCCGTCTTTAAAGATTTGAACTTCTTTACCATCTTTAGTTTTACCAACAATACTCATATCGCTACTACCAAACATGAAATCAGAATGAGCCATAGAGTTATTGTAACCAAGTTTTTCTAAGTCTTTAACTTCCATGCTTGTTCCATTTTGAATGTTCATCGGATAAGCACGGCCTAAGGCTAAGTGACAAGATGCATTTTCATCAAATAAAGTATTTAAAAATAAAATCCCTGAATTTTGAATGGGTGAATCGTGTGAAATTAAGGCAACTTCACCTAAATAAGCACTACCTTCATCAAATTCGATTAAAGATTTAAGCGTACCTAATTCTTTTTTCGCATCATAATCAACTACTTTACCATCTTTAAAGACTAAATAAAAGTCTTCAATTAAGCTACCTTGGTAGTTTAATGGCTTTGTAGCAACTACTTTTCCATTAACCCCATATTTATGTGGCATGGTAAATGTTTCTTCTGTAGGAATATTAGGATTAAAAATAACGCCTTTAGTTGAATGTTCACTACCACCAGCCCAAATATGGTTTTCAACTAATTTAACGGTTAAATCAGTTCCCAAACTATTTTTGAAATGTAAACTTTCAAACTGATAATCATTTAAGATTTTATTATGGTTTGATAAGGTTTTATTATGCTTATCCCATTCAGCAATTGGGTCGTTATCTTCTTTAACGCGACACGCTTCAAAAATCGCATCCCATAAAGCTTCAACTGCTTCATCGCCTTTTAAATTATTGAAAACTTTTTCTGCCCAAACTGTGTTTGGTGCAGCAACAATACTCCACTGAGCACGGTTACCCATCATGTGGGTTTGGAAAAATGATAATTTTTTCATTCTAGCAACACTAGCTTTTTGAATTTTACTCGGGTCAATCCCTGCATTTAACCCAGGAATTGGTGATGTGATGCTTATAAAACAAGCATTCTCATCAACGGCATGTTGGGTTTTATTAACTACCCATTCAGGTACTGTTTCAAGGGTTTCTACGGACATATGTTCTAACCCTAAACGATTGACATAGTCATCGCTCCAATCAACACTGACACTTTTTGCGCCAGCTAAATAAGCTTCTTTTGTAATCGCTCTAACTAAAGGCGCAACTTCAGTGGTTGCACGAATGATAACGGGTTGATCTTTTTGAACGTTCACACCAATTAACACCGCAAGTTTTGCATATTTTTCTATTAAAGATTGTTTTGGCATATAATTCTCCTCTCTTTTCTATAAATAGTATATCAAAAAACTAACTTTTTAAAAGAGAAAATGACAAAGTGTTATCTAAACAATTGGTCAATACAAGAATTTAAGGATTGTAAAGAATCCTTTAACTAAGTAACTTTTGGCACTGAAAATTTTATAAATAGTGAAAAAGTTTAAAAAAAATTGACAAACTTTGAAAAGGTTGCTATAGTGAACATGTAAAAGCGGTTTCAAAGGAGGGTCATCTCTTGCAAAAAAGTAAACGTTTAAATCTAATTAAAGATTACATTAAAACCCATAAAGATGTTAAGATTACTGAACTCAATGATTTATTAGATGTTAGTGAATCAACCATAAGAAGAGATGTTAAAGACCTTGCGCATGAAGGCTTTTTAAAAGAACTTTATGGAAGCGTTATATATATCGAAAAGAATCAACCTGATACTTATCTTAATGAACGTTTAAAACAAAAACTTGAAGTTAAAGAAGTTATTGGCGCAAAAGCAGCTAAACTCATTGAAGATGACGATACGATTTATATTGATTCAGGGTCTACAACGTTTTATATGATTAGATACATCACAGCATCGAATATAACGATTATTACCAATGGAATTCATATTGCATCAGAAGCATTAAATTACCACTTAAATACCTATTTAATCGGGGGCGAATTAAAACCCTTAACCAATGCCTTAGTCGGTGAAATTGCGCTTGAATCATTAAATCATTTTCAATTTGATAAATGCTTTATGGGCGCAAACGGGTTTACACAAAAAGGTTATTCAACTCCAGATATTAAAGAAGGAATTATAAAAAAACACGTCATCAGCCGATCAAGAAAAAAATACATATGTGCTGATTTAAGTAAAGAACACATTCATACAGCATACTTATTTGCAAAGAAGAGTGATTGTCAATTAATCAGTGAATAAAGGAGTGTTTTGATGATTTATACATGTACTTTAAATCCTGCGATTGATTATCGTTTAGAATTAGACACCTTTTCGCTTGGGGCATTAAACCGTGCCTCATTTAATAAGTTTAGTGGGGGTGGCAAGGGGATTAATGTAAGCATCTTGTTAAAGGAATTAGGGGTCGATAATACTGCGCTAGGCTTTGTTGGCGGGTTTACAGGGGCTTATTTGAAAGATTATTTAAAAGAAACCTATGATTTAAAAATGGCATTTACACCGATTAAAGATTTAACACGGATTAATGTAAAACTACAAATAAAAAGTGACAATACTGAAGTCAATGCCAAAGCGCCTGTTGTTAGTAAGGAAGAGTTTGATGATTTGGTTTCAAAAGTAAACGAGTTAGGCAAGGATGATTTATTTATCTTAGGGGGTTCTACCATAGAACCTAAGTATGATGCCTATTTAGTCTTAGCTGAAAAATGTTTCAATAATCAAGTACCCTTTGTGATTGATACCGAAAAAGAAAACTTACTTAAAACCCTTCCCTTTAAACCATTCTTAATTAAACCAAATCGCTATGAGTTAGAACAACTTACAAACCAATCTATCCATAATGAATTCGATTTAATCAAGGCCGCAAAAGATTTATTAGTTAAAGGCGCACAAAATATTATTGTATCTCTTGGTAAGGAAGGTTCTTATTTTATTAATGATACGCTAATACTTAAAGCCTTACCGATAAAAGGAAAAGCCTTAAATCCAGTAGGTGCAGGGGATTCAATGGTTGCAGGATTTGTAAGTGAATATATTAGGTCTAAAGATTTAATAAAAAGCTACAAAATGAGTATTGCATCAGGCACTGCCACCGCATTTAGTTACTCGATTGCTAAAAAAGAAACCGTGCATAAGTATTTAAAAAATGTAAAGATAGAAGAGGTAAAAGTATGAAAGTTAATGAACTCATTAAAGAAGAGCTTGTCTTAATGCATTTAAACGCAAGCACAAAAGTAGAAGTTATTAAAGAATTAGCCATGGCGCTTAAAGATGAGGATCGAATCAATGATTTAGATGAATTTGTTAAAGCGGTTATGGATCGTGAATCACTTAGTTCAACAGGAGTTGGGTATGGGATTGCAATCCCACACGCCAAAACCAAAGCTGTAAAAGTCCCAAGTTTAGTATTTGGTAGACATGAAAAAGGCATCGATTATGATAGTTTAGATGGCGAACCATCCGATTTATTCTTTTTAATCGCAGCCCCTTTAGGTGGAGAAAATTTACATCTTCAAACTCTCGCAAAACTATCAAGAAAACTTATGGATGAAACATTTAGAGATAGTTTAAGAAGTGCATCAAGTATTGAATCAATACTTAAAACAATACAAAAAATTGATAAGGAGGAAAAATAATGGATAAAATTGTTGCGGTTACTGCATGTCCTACGGGGATTGCGCATACTTACATGGCTGCTGAGATGTTAGAAAAAGCAGGTAAAAAAAGAGGCGTCAAAGTGCTTGTTGAAACCAATGGGTCTATTGGGGTAGAAAACAAGTTGAAACAAAAAGATATTGATGAAGCATTAGCTGTTATTATTGCAGCAGATGCGCGCGTTGAAATGGCTCGTTTTGACGGAAAACCACTACTAGAAGTTGGGGTTTCTAAAGCGATCAAAAACGCACCAGCATTAATTGACGATGCGCTTGCAGGAAAATTTTCAACCTATAAACATAAATAAAAAAACAAAAAAAATAATTTTATAAAGGAGTGTTTTAGTAATGAAGAAAGTTAATGTTTATCGCCACTTAATGAGTGGTGTAAGTCAAATGATTCCGTTTGTTGTTGCAGGTGGAATCATGATTGCACTAGCATTTTTATTTGATTTTGGTAATGCAGGTGCAAGTAACTATGGATCAGGTAACGTTGTTGCTGAATGGTTCATTGGTGTAGGTGGTACAGCCTTTGGATTTATGTTACCAATCTTAGCTGGGTATATTGCCTATTCAATTGCAGACCGTCCTGGACTTGTCCCTGGATTTGTTGCAGGTGCTTTAGCCCAAGGTAATTCAGGATTCTTAGGCGCAATTTTAGCTGGGTTTGCTGCTGGTGGTCTTATGGTTTTACTCAAACAACTATTTAGTGGCTTACCAAGAAGTATGGCAGGGATTAAACCAGTATTACTCTTCCCATTATTCGGTACAATCCTCGCAGCCCTTGCAATGTTACCAATCAACTTACTCGTTGGTCCAATCTCAACAGGACTTGAAAATTGGTTAACCAATATGCAAGGTACAAGTTTAATTATTTTAGGCTTTATTGCTGGTGGTATGATGGCTGTTGATATGGGTGGTCCTGTGAATAAAGCTGCCTATGTCGTTGGCGTAGGAACATTAGCCGGTGGTGCATCAACAACGCTAATGGCTGCGGTTATGGCTGGGGGAATGACCCCACCACTTGGTATTGCTTTAGCAACGGTTTTATTCAAAGGAAAATTTAACGCACAACAAATTGAAGCAGGAAAAACAAACTGGGTAATGGGTGCAAGCTTCATTACTGAAGGTGCTATTCCATTTGCAGCCGCAAATCCTAAAGCTGTAATCCCTTCAATTATTGCAGGTAGTGCCTTAGCTGGTGCGATTGTTGGATTATTTGCTGTTACATCTCCTGCACCACATGGTGGAATCTTCGTTATTCCTCTAATGGGTGGACTTGGAGCATTAGCATTTATTTTAGCCCTTGCAGCGGGTACAGCATTAACCGCTTTCTTACTTAAAGTATTACTTCCAGATGCTAAAGAACTAGAAACAGCTGAGTAAATTTGGAAAAAAGCTACAAAATTATTCATCAAGAAGGGTTAACCGCAAAACCTGCTAATATATTAGCGAAGCTTACTTCAAAACTAGATAATGAGATATTTATCCATTATGATAACGTTACACTCACAACTAAGAGTACTGTTTCTATCCTTAGTTTAGGTGTTCCAAAAGGTGGCGAAATAAGCATTATTGTTAAGGGAAACAATGCAGAAGAAATTCATCGCACAATCTATAATGCACTAAAAGATATTAATGTCATAGAATGAACAAGTCTAACTTGTTCATTCTTTTTTTTAAGTCTATAATAAAGTGGGGTGATGATATGAATATATTGATCAGTATGGACTCATTTAAAGACTCAATCTCATCTAATGAATTAGGGATTGCATTAAAGAAAATCATTCAATCAATTAATCCAGTGCATACTATAAAAGTCATCCCTATTGCCGATGGAGGTGAGGGGACAATTGAGGCATTAGAAAAACTAGAAAATGCAACTAAAGTTACGCTTGAAGTAACCAATCCAAGGTTTAATAAAGTGCTTGCAACGTATTTAATTGTTAACGATACTGCAATCATAGAAATGGCCGCTTCATCAGGATTAACAACACTAAATAAAGACCAAAGAAACCCTTTGTATACAACCACCTATGGACTAGGAGAACTCGTTAAAGATGCTTTAGATAAAGATATAAAAAACTTCATCATAGGGCTTGGTGGTAGTGCAACAAATGATGCAGGTATTGGTTTTTTAAATGCTTTAGGGTATACGTTTTTAGATAAGGATAATACCCCCTTAAAACCTATTGGGATTAACCTTGAAAAAATCGCAAGAATAGATGCATCAAAAGCTATAAAAGTATCTCATGAAGTAACCTTTAATTTAGCTTGTGATGTCAGCAATCCTTTTTCAGGTTTAAACGGTGCAGCCTATATTTACGCCAAACAAAAAGGCGCAAGTGATGAAGATGTTTTACTACTTGAAAAAGGCATGAATCATTACGCAAAGTTTATAAAAAAGAACTATCAAATTGATTTAAATACTATTCCATCAACAGGCGCTGCAGGAGGACTTGCGGCTGCATTTATGCCTTTTTTTAACACAACCATTCAATTAGGGTCAAAATTAATAATTGATTTATTAAATATAGAAAGCAACATTCAATCCTCCGATTTAGTGATTACTGGTGAAGGTAAATTAGATCATCAAACCTTTATGAATAAAGCACCTTTAGGCTTAATAGATTTAGCCATAAAACATCAAAAAAAGTGTTTGGTAATAGCTGGAAAAATTATTGAGGCACATCATCTTTTAGATAACCCAAACATCATATTAGCACCACTTTATGATCAAGATTGCATCATTAAACCAGAATTTTTAGAAAAAGAACATACTATAAACCAAATAAAAAAGACAATCAAAAAAATTGATTATCTATTCAAATAATTATCCTTATATATATAGAAAGAGAATTTTCTTAAACGCACGAAAGACCCTATAACATAGTAGGGTCTTATTTGTTAAAGAATTGTTCATGTTCGTAATACTTATTTAATAATTTCATTCTCTATGATATAATGACTAATGAAAATGCTATGTATGAAGGGCTTCTCTATATTCTTTTAGGATGTAAAAAGCTTTTTCATGCATAGTTTTGTTAAATACATACTCATCATTTTTGATCGTTTCCATTTCTTCAATGTACCAACCAATAACACGATCTAAAACGATTTGAAGCATTTCAATATCATCATGTCTTATAGATTTTCTTAATTCTTTAGTATAACCCATCATAAATGGATTTCTTGTATATGTATGAATAGTTTCAATAATACCATTAAGTTCTACCATAAATTCTTTCTTTTCCATCATTTTACTCCTTTATTTAGTTTAAATTATAAAAATACTTTACCACGCGCTTTTTCAGAATTTAATTCATCAGCAAACTGAGTTCTATACTCTGCGATACTCATATTTGCATCTAAAGAAACAAACTCAGGTTGATCGTCTTTCTCATCAAAATCTAAAGAGACA
>JBKHEA010000020.1:0-26554 GCA_046541015.1 Candidatus Izemoplasmataceae bacterium | reverse complement strand
TTGGGTAAAACGATGAGTGCATGCATAAAACCACCTGAATTTCATTATATTTGTTTGAAAAACTCTATTTATCATGATTATATTATACCTTTATTCATTGAAAAAAGCATTCAAGAGGTGAATGCTTTTAAATTAATGTTAAGTCATCAAAAATGTTTTGAGGTATTGGACTAACTATTTCCATTTGTATAGTGATTGGTTTATTACCAGCAAAACTAATACTATTGACTTCACCAATGTAAATGAAATCAAGTTTTTGATTGCTGATAACTTTCGCTTTTCTGACAAACATATGAAGATGAACACCACGACTTAAATTATCGCATAAATCCATGCCTGTATTTGAATCTTGAGATGTTTTGTTTTGGGTTTGCCATTGCATTTTAGTTGGTGATAATAACTTATCTTTATAATTAATACTCTCTTGAATATCTTCACCCTTGTGAAGATCAACAAATAAATAATAATGGTTTTTATTTCTCCAAACGCCACTACCTCTGATAGATGCAAAGGATTTTGTATAGTTTGTTAAAAATCCCATATCTTTCATCTTATAATACTGATATTTTTTCAAGTAAGGATATGAGAACTTTTCTTTACCAAATTCTTCTTGGAAACGTAGGATCCCATAATCTAAGGTATCAATAATACTAGGTTCATCAATAAAATCATTTGTCGTTAGACTGAGTATATTTTTTCCGTCCCCTTTAATATACCAAAATGGATCAGTTTCTTTATCACTAAGGTACCAACCACTTAAATATTCAAAGGAATGTTTTAATGATTTTTCATCAAAATCTGAAACATAACTCAAAATATCATCTTTAGCTTGTGCATAATTAACGACACCATATTCAAATAAATGTTTTAAAATTACAAACTCATTAATTCTTTTAATTGGAAGTTGTTTATCTATTGATCTTTGTATTTTAAGTAAATTATCTTGATAATTAATCTCTAAATTTTCTACTTTGTTTTGAAATTCTATATAACTGTTTTCTTTTATAATAAACTTAGTAGGATCTGGAGCAGCTTCTGTAGCAATATAGTCTACTAACTTCGGTTTTTTTCCTGATAAATTCTTCTTAAACTCCAGATATTCTTCTTTTAGGTATTTTAGATGTGTAAAGTTAACCGATTCTAGTTGTTTTAATATATTTTCTTTTGCGATAGGATCAAGTTGGATATGTGAACATCCTGGAATATCAGAAAACTTTTTATGTACTTGAACTCTTAAAGAATCCTTATCATAGTAGCGACTACCAGATAATGCAATAGGAATCAAAAATGATTTATTATGATTTCCAATAAAGTCTAAAACCGTCAAAAATTCCTTTTCATAATGCTTTCTTAATCCTCTACCTAATTGCTGAGTAAAGATTATAGGAGATTGAGTTGGTCTTAACATTAAAACTAAATTAACAGTGGGAATATCAACCCCTTCATTAAATATGTCTACTGTAAAAATAAACTCTAATGGATGCTCATTATCTTCAAGATTAGCAATCGTTTCTTTTCTTAAAATATCAGAACTATCACCAGTTAAAAAAGTGGCATTATAACCAAATTGATTAAACTCATAGGCCATATATTTAGCATGATCGGTATTTGTACAAAAGCCTAAGCACTTTCTTTTATCTCCAGAAAAACTATAGAACTCCATCTTTTCTATGATTAAGTCGACTCGTTCTTTTATGGATAATCGCTTTGCAAGTTCATCGATGTTAGAAAGGAAAAAATTTCTTAAATCAGAAGACGCATCGGTAATACCAAAATAGTGAAATGGGATTACTAAATCTTCACGTAAAGAGTCTCTTAAACGCATTTCTAAAGCAATATTATTATTAAACAATGTAAATATATTTCCGCCATCTGTTCGTTCAGGCGTTTCCGTCATACCTAATAAGAACTGTGGATGAAAATAATCAAGGATTAATTTATATGTAGGACTAAAAGCTCGGTGGGCTTCGTCAATAATGATGTAGTCAAAATGATCAGGATTAAACAATTTATAATTTTCATTACTCGACAAGGTTTGAATCATCGCAAAGGTAAATTCTGCATTTAGTTCTTTAGAATTACCTTGAAACTTTGACATCATTTTATTTGGATGAATGCGTTTAAAAGAAGCCATAGCTTCTGATAAAATAACTTCTCTGTGAACAACGAACAACACTTTACTCGCATCAAACTGCAAGGTATCAAAAGCTGATAGATAGGTTTTTCCTGTACCTGTTGCAGCAATTAAAAGAGCTTTGTTTTGACCGTTGTATCTTAATTGTTTTAAATTTTCTAATGCCTTATTTTGCATTGAGTTAGGCTTGATTTGGAGATTCGCTTCAAATATTTCATCTTCTTTTTTTACAAAGGCTTCAATATCTTCTAAAAATTGCTCATATTGAATTAAAAAGTCTTCATTAATATGTGTTGTGATATCCCATAAGGTGTTAAATGCATTAAGAATTTCATTAACATATGTATCTTTCTTACTTTTACTTATATATCTAACATTCCACTCTACATTTGTTTTAAGCGCTGATTGTGTGATGTTTGAAGAACCAATGATTATTTTATAGTAATCATCATACTCAAATATATAGCCTTTTGTATGAAACCCTTTATATCGATCAGCAATGTAAATTTTTGTTTCTATATGTTCAAATGTATTTAGTTTTTTTAAAGATTTAACATCAGTGAAATTTAAATAAGTTGAAGTTATAATTTTACCTTTGACAGCTTTTTGATCTGTTTGTTTAAATAAATCTAGTAACAATTGAAGTCCAGAATAATTAATGAAAGCAACAGAAAAATAGAATCTGTTACAAGATTCTAAACTTAAAGAGAGTTCTTCAAAAAAAGTATTGTCTTCATGATTGTTGATGAGTCGCAACTGATTTTCTGTATATGCTTGCATGAAATCCCCCTATTTTTACTTTGTTAATATGTCTACGATTGGTATGTCAGCCATTGCCCAATCAAGTATCTTTAGTTCTTCTACTTTAAGCCATTTAAATCCGGTATGCTCATTCATAGTCATTGAACCCTTAATTATTTTAGCATGATAAGCATGCATAGTAAGATGAAAATTCTTGTACTGATGTTTAACAGTTACTATAAAATCTAAAACATCTATTTCAGTAGAAAATTCTTCCATGATTTCCCTTTTTAACGCTTCAGTGTGAGATTCACCTTTTTCGATTTTTCCTCCTGGGAATTCCCACTTTAATGCAAGTTCACCTTCATCCTTACGTTTAGCACAATAAATTAGACCATCTTCATTTGATATAACAGCAGCAACAACTTCAATATATTTCAATGTTTACACCTCGAATCTATAATAATATCATATCACTTTTTTTAAAGCTTTAAACATAAAACTCATGCAAAATTCTTAATTAAGACTTAATTAAAGGGGGTATCTATGATATTATATTTTTGAAAGAACTGGCAAAGGAGTTAATTATGATTATACGATACGCAAAACCCTATGATTCTATGGGATGTACTGCTTATGTTTATAGGAGAAACTTAAAAGATACTTTTTATTCAGGTTACATGCCACTTCAACATCATTCAATTAGAAAAGAATTAAATCAAGCGATTAAAAATTCACAAATGCTTATTGCAGAAACTAGAAACTTAATCCAAGGGATATTAGTTTATGGGAAATATGATGAACTTAGTCAAGCTTATGATATTGCGGGACCTTATGTAGATAGTGAAAATGTGAGTCTTGCGGTTGAAATGCTTGAGTTTATGAAAAACGATTTGGATGAAGTATTGGATTTTAATTTCTTTTTTAAAGAAAATAGTAGCTTTTATAAAAAACTGATGAAACGTATTGGCGCAACTTATAATAATCATGAATATATATTAAGATTAAAAAAAGAAAATTTTAATCCTTTGATGCATGATGATATTTCTGTTAGAAAAATGCTTGATTCTGATGCATCGCTTATTCAATCGATGCATGAAGATATGTTTCAAAATGTCTATATTAGTAGTGAAATGGTTATAAAAAGTAAAGAGGCTTATTTAATCAATCTATTAGATAAGACGATTGGTTATGCGGTTGTTAGAAACCAACAAGATAGAATCTATTTAGAACTATTTGGTATAACTAAAGAGTATAGAAATAAAGGTTTTGGTAGAAAAGCTTTATCACGAATCCTTGAGCATACCTTTAACGAAACTTCTAAAACCGTTTGTGATTTGGTTGTAGAAGCTGAAAATAGACAAGCAACGAAAGTCTATAAAGATGCAGGATTTGAAGAAATTAGCGCAAATCTTTCGTATACATTAAAAGCTTAAGCACGCAAAATGCGTGCTTATTTATATTTTCTAAATAAGCGTTCTATGATAAAATGAGACTAGATTATTAAGGAGAAAACCAATGGATAAAAGCAAAAAACCATCAAGTGGTAAACCATTTTCACGATTATTAAGGCTATTTCCTCAAAAACATTTACTGATTTTTGGGATTATAATAGCAATTTTTCATGCTGGCATCACGATTTTCTTTGGATACTTACTAAAACTTTTAATTGATTCAGCTAGTTTTGGTGATCGTGATATGTTTTATCGCGTTGTCATTATAAGTGTGATTTCATTAGTATTAAATTCACTTTTTATATATTTTAGAACTAAATTAGTGGGAAGTTATACTGAACACGGGTTAAAAAAGTTACGTGCTATTTATAGTGAGAAAGTCACTGCTTTAAAGTTTGAAGTTATGGCAAAAAAACATTCAGGAGAACTTTTAAGCATTGGCACAAATGATATGAACAATGTAAGAAATTTTACTTATACGGTTATTCCAAGATTAATTGAGGTTCCTTTAACCTCATTGTTAGCGTTAATTGTAGTCTTATATTTATCATGGCAATTAACGCTATTTTCTTTAGTGATGTTACCAGTATTAATCTTTGGGACTAGCTTACTGCTTAAACCGATTGGATCAATGGGGAAGAAAGTCCAAGAGCGTTTAGGGAAAGTCAATAGTGTTAGTGTTGATTATATAAAAGGTGTAGAAGTGGCTAAAGCGTATACGCTTGAAACACCTTTAAAAGAAAAACATGATGCTTATGTTGATGAAAGTATTAAAGTAGGAAAACAACTTGTCAAAAGAAGAGCGTTTTTAGGTGCTTTTTCTGAGGGGTTTTCAATCATACCATTTATCACCACATTTATATTTGGTGGGTATTTGGTTATTCAAGGCGATATGACCGCAGGGAGTTTGCTTGCGTTTATTAACTTATTAAACTTCTTAACTTGGCCGCTTTCGCAGCTTAGTGTTTTATTAGGTGATGCAAAAAGAGATTTAGCAAGTGCTTCAAGAATTTTTGACTTGATTGATGCGCCACTTGAACGCGATAGTGGAAAACATTTAGATCCAGTTAATCAAGGGGATGTCATTAGCTTTAAAGATGTTTCTTTTACTTATCCAGGCGATGAAAAACCTGTTATAAAAAATTTAAATTTAACCGTTAAAAAAGGTGAAAGTATTGCCTTTGTAGGACCAAGTGGTGGGGGCAAAAGTACAGTAACAAAATTATTGATGGGATATTATGATGACTTTTTAGGAGAAATCAATATTTTAGGACACGCTTTAAATGACTGGCATTTAAATGCTTTAAGAAGTCAGTTATCACTAGTATCTCAAGATACGTTTTTATTCCCAGAAAGTATTTATGAAAATATCGCTCATGGAAAGTTAGGCGCTTCTAAAGAAGAAGTTAAAGATGTATTAATCAAAGCAAATGCGTACACATTTGTTGAAGCGTTAGATGAAGGCGTGGATACATTATTAAGTGAGCTAGGTGATTCATTAAGCGGGGGGCAAAAACAGCGTTTATCTATCGCACGCGCATTAATTAAAGATGCTCCAATCTTACTTTTAGATGAAGCAACGAGTGCGCTTGATAGTGAAGCCGAAGCACTTATTCAAGAAACCTTAGAAACCGTATTAAAAGATAAAACAAGTATTATCATTGCCCATCGGTTATCAACGATAAAGTTTGTCGATAGAATCTGTGTATTAGACCAAGGGACATTAGTTGAAAGTGGAACGCATGAAGAACTCTTAAAGTTAGATGGGGTTTATAAACGCCTTTATCTTAAAGAAGATTTAGGAGGTGGCTTAGATGAATAAGAAACCTTTTAAACGCATTTTAAGTAGCATGGGTTCTTATAAAAAATCATACTTTTTAGGACTCATTGGGCTTTCGTTATTACAAATACTGTTTCAGTTAACAATAGCCTTATTATTTTTAGAACTGTTTGACAGTTTAGCACTAGGCACATTTGATCAATTATTAAGTAAGATTACGCCTTATATTCTTGCGATGCTTGGGCTTATACTAATTTTCCCATTGTTTACTTATCTATCAAGACATAGCGTCATTAAAACAACAGGTAAAATTAGAAAAGATGCCTTTAATAAGTTAACGCGTTTACCACTAACTTATCATAAAAGTCATCATTCTGCAGAAACGATTTCACGCTTAACCAATGATATTACGGAAACGGAGCGTGCTTATGCAGAACATGTTCAAACCTTTATCGTTAGTTTAGTGAGTGGGATAGGGTCTATTATCGGGATGCTTTTTATAGACTGGCGTATTGCGCTCATCCCAATTACGTTAGGGTTTGTAACGTATATTATTAATACCTATTACGCTAAAAAGTTAAGAAAAGTTGGTTCAAAAGTTCAAGAAAAACTCGCAGCTTTAAATACGAAGTTATCGAATTTAATCGCTGGCATTCATGTCATTAGAATTTTTAATATTCAACAACACATTTTAAACAAGTTTATTAAAAGCAATGAAGATACATATGAAACCTCTTTAAAACGTATCCAAACACTCGCAGGCATTAGCGCTGTGAATGATTTTATCTTCTCGATGAGTTTTGCGGGGATTGGGTTACTTGGTGCTTATTTAATCTTAGAAGGGTATACTACGATTGGTGTTATTGTTGCCATCATTCAACTTCAAAATGGGGTTAGTCAGCTTGTAAGAGTATTAGGAAACTTTATGGCAAATTTACAACAATCCTTAGCCGCAGCTGAACGCGTTTATGACTTAATCGATGAAGATGAAGAACCGCTTCACTATGACTTAAACCCTTTATCATCAACGGATGATGAAATCGTAAAAGTCAAAGACTTAAGTTTTGCCTATGAACCGAACAAACTCGTTTTAAACGATATTAGTTTTGATGTATATACTCATCAAACGATAGCCATTGTTGGTCCAAGTGGCGGTGGTAAAACAACTATTTTTAAGTTATTATTACAGTTTTATCCACCACTTAAAGGACAAATCGCTTTAGAAGGTAAAAGTATTCATGACATCAGTTTAAGTACGGTTAGAAACCACTTTGCCTATGTCCCACAAGATGCTTATTTATTTAACGCAAGTATTTATGAAAATATCTTATATGGCAATTTAAATGCCAGTAAAGAAGCAGTCATTAATGCGGCTAAACTAGCGAATGCTCATGATTTTATCATGCAGCTTGATCAAGGGTATGATACGATAGTTGGGGAACATGGTACGAATCTTTCAGGGGGACAGCGTCAAAGGATTGCGATTGCCCGTGCGATGATTAAAGACGCTAAGATTTATTTACTTGATGAAGCAACAAGTGCGCTTGATAATGAATCAGAAAAATTAGTTCAAAACGCTTTAAACACCTTAATGACTTCATCAACAAGCATTGTCATTGCTCATCGTTTAAGCACGATTGAACATGCTGATTACATTTTAGTTGTTGATCAGGGTATGATTGTTGAACATGGGAGACATGATACATTAATTCAAAAAGAAGATGGTTTATATAAAAGTCTTTATGAAGGAAGCCAAAAAAGTCTTTAAAAAATTGCATCAATCATGTATAATATAACTACCATAAAGAGAAGGTGAGAGACAAGCTCAATGACCCTTCAGCAACCTGCCTAGGTAAGGTGCTAAAGCTTGAATGATGGGGTAAAATAGTATTTTTACGCCATCAGACGATGGCGTTTTTTTATGGTAGAAAGGAAAATCATGAAAAATACAATCATTAAATGGCTTTTATTTTACGATGAAACAGGCATGATGCAAGTTGAAGAAAAGGAGGTGAATATATTTATACCAGTTAACCGTATGTTAGATCAAGTAGGGTATTATCAGCTAGATTTGCTTAAAGTCAAAACAATGCATTACTTAATCGTCTATGATTCTAGTGAGCCAATTCATAGTCAAAAGAAGATTTTAGTGTCAAAAGTACATTCAAACGAACAAGGGGATTTTTTAATTGATTTAACCGCAGATGATTATGTTCACATGCCAATTATTGCGAAACATTATTTAAAGACTGCTAGTTGAAAGGTATAAAATGGTTTTAGTTCTTTTATAGGGGCATAGCTTTTGATATAATAAGGTGAGCATTTAAGGAGGATAACATGAAACTAGTAGTTAATAAAGATTTACAAACCCTAAGGAATATTATCACAAGTTACTATGATAGCTATAATATTATCAATAATTCAAAGGTTCTAGAAGACACAGTTTTTATTGTGGTTGAAAAGTTCTTTTTTAGAAACAGTTCACGTGCTTCACTATCGATTGTCATGGTTGCAATCGATGAATTTTCTACCCGCATTGAAGCTGTAGGTTCAGGTGGAGGCCAAGGCATGATTTTTAAGTTTGACTGGGGTGCAAAAGAAGCCTTTGAACATGCTATCCCTAAAATTTTAACGCAAGAAGGAATCACTTTTAAAGAGGTAACTTAGATGAAGAAAATAGTGATTATTTTTATTGGTGTGTTTTTATTATTTAACGTGGTATCACTGTTTGTAACGCACAGAGTTTATAGTGGAAATTTTTCACGACATAATCGCCCAGAAGATGATACGCACGCCTATTTAAGGGTAAGTGATGTTTCTAGTTATCCAAGAGAAACCTTAACGTTTAAATCAGGAGATAATGCCTTAAAAGGCTATTTATATCATCAAGAAAATGCCCATGCATTAATTGTTATTGTTCATGGACTAGGTGGTGGTGCCGATAGTTATTTAGCACACATGAAATGGTTTTTTGATGAAGGTTTTAGTGTTTTTATGTTTGATGCGACGGGTTCATATGATAGTGAAGGCGATTCAACGATGGGATTTCCCCAAATTCTTATCGATCTTGATTATGCCCTTGATGAAATTAAGAGTATGGATGCAGTAAGTGAATTAGATCTTTTATTATTTGGGCATAGTTGGGGTGGTTATGCCGCGCTTAATAGTCCACATTTAAGTGAAGACGTTTCAGCCATTGTAAGTGTTAGTGCCCCATCAAATGCCTTTGATATGATTAACGAACAAGTAAAAAGCACTTTAGGCATCTATGCTTATGTTCAAAGCCCTTATTTAAATATCTATCAACGATATAGATTTAATAAGTATGCAAGTCTAGATGGGATTGATGCCATCAATACCCACGATGTTCCAACCTTTTTAATTCACGGAAGTCACGATGAAATGGTTGATATAACGGGTAGTGCAGCGATTGCTAGAATCGATGAGATCAATATTAGTTTATTTGACTATCTAATTATTGAAGAAACAGGCAAAAATAATCATAACCATCTCTTAAAATCAGATGCTGCCATTACTTATATTGAATCAATTAATCAAGACTATAAAACCATCTATGACACCTATAATGGCCAAATACCAACTGAAATTAAGAGTGCCTTTTATCAAAGTGTTGATAGAGAACTTGTTCAAGAATTAGATGAAACCTTGATGCAAGCGATTAAAGCGTTTTATCTAAATGCCTTAACTAACTAAAAAAAAGATTGCCTAGCAATCTTTTTTTATTATTCTGCAAGTACTTTAATAATATCATCATTTGAGACAACCCCGCGTAAACGGCCTTTACCATCAATGACGGCTACTTCAAATTCTGCATCAGATAATTTTTTCCAAACATCTTTTAAATAAGCATTACGGCTAATTACGGTATCGTCTTTTTTTATTAAGCGTTCAATAGTTTTCCCTTTTGAGTGCGTAAGTTGTTCGCTTGTTATAAAGCCTAAAAACTTACGATTTTCATCAGTCACATAACAGAACTTGTGACCGTCTTTTTCTAAAGCGCTTAATACGGTTGTTGGGTCATCATCAGGATGGGCTACATAATTAGGTTTACGCATAACACTACGGACTTTTAAAATACGCGTTTTATCGACATCTGCGATAAAATCACGAACATAATCATTCGCCGGATTTTCAAAGAAATCTTTAGGTGTTCCAATTTGTACGACTTCAGCATCTTTCATTAAGGCAATGCGATCACCTAATCTGAAGGCTTCATTCATGTCATGGGTAATAAAGACAATGGTACGGTCATAAGAATCATCTAAATTTAATAACTCATTTTGCATCTCGCGTCTAATTAAAGGGTCAAGCGCGCTATAAGGTTCATCCATGAGTAAAAGTTCAGGATTATTAACCAAGGCACGCGCTAACCCAACACGTTGCTTCATCCCACCACTTAGTTGGCTTGGCATATGGTTATGCCATCCTTCTAAGCCTACTTGTTTAATCGCTTCCATTGCTTTAGCGAAACGTTCTTTTTTTGGTATTTTTTGAATTTCTAAAGGGTATTCAACATTTTCAATCACACTTCGGTGACTTAAAAGTCCGAAGTGTTGAAACACCATGGATACTTCTTTACGACGGTACTGTCTAAGACGTTCTTTACTCATGTTATTGAGTTTTTCACCATCAATATAAATTGAACCTTTAGTTGGTTTATTTAGTCCGTTTAACGTTCTAATAAAGGTACTTTTCCCACTTCCACTTAATCCGACGATTACAAAAAGTTCATCTGGGTTAATTTCAAAATTAACATTTCTATTAGCTAAGGTAACTTTTGTTTTTTCCATAATTTCTTTAACCGTTAAATCTGAATCAATCATGGATTTAGCTAAATTTACTTGGGCATCCTTACCAAAGATGACACTTAAATTTTCAACTTTTATATGCTTACTCATCTAATCCCTCCACTTTGTTAAATTTAGCCGCTGCACCTTGTAAGATGCGGTCTAAGATAATTGCTAAAAAGACAATCGCAATACCTGCTTGAAAACCTCTACCTACTTCTAAGCGACGAATCGCTATTAAAACTTCATCGCCAATCCCTTCAGCACCAATCATTGAAGCGATGACTACCATCGCCATTGCCATCATTGTGGTTTGATTGATTCCAGTCATAATGGTCGATAAAGCTTGGGGAATTTCAATTTTAAATAACATTTGAGCTGGGGTAGAACCAAAGCTCTTTCCTGCTTCAACGACTTCTTTATTAACATTAACAATGCCTAAGTAGGTTAATCTAATAAGTGGTGGCAGCGCATAAATTGTAGTTGCAAAAACCGCAGGAACACGGCCTAATCCAAACAACATTACCGCAGGGATTAAGTAAACAAAACTAGGCATCGTTTGCATGCCGTCTAATAAAGGTTTTAAAATTTTTTCTGTTAACTGTGATTTTGCCATTAAAATTCCAATTGGGGTACCAATAAGTAAACTTGTTAACACACTAATGAAAATAATTACAAGCGTATAAATCATTGGATCCCATAAGCCAAACATGGCTATGGCTAAAAGTAACATGGATAACGTAAGGCCAACAAATACATTATACAGTTTAAAACCTAGTAAAAAGACAATCAATAAATATCCCCACCAAGGAATCATGCCTAAGAGAAAATCGAACATAAAAAATAGATTTAAGATAACCATTGATATCACATCAAAAACTCCACCAAAGGTATCTAAAATCCAACCAATAATGATGTCTATTACACCACTAATTTCGTAAACATATTGTTCAGGATAATCGAACATAAAATCACCTTTCTTCCATATTGAAAACGTAGCCGAAGCTACGTTTTAGTTTATTCATTTTCTAAAGCGTTTAAAATGTTTTCTTTAGCTTCTGAAGTAACCCAAGTAGACCAAAGTTCTTCATTATTCTTTAAGAACCATATAGCAGTTTCTTTGGCAGTCGCTTCATTATTTTGCATATAACCAAGCGCTTCACTGGTTAAATCAGAGGTTGTTTCATAGTTTGATAAAAACGTTGCGATTTCAGGGTAACGTGTTTCAAAATCATTGGTTACAACAACATCGACATTAACACTAGGGAATGCGCCTTTACCTTCTTGGAAATCACTTTCTGAATATGGGGTATCTTCAAGTAAAACTAAGTCATAAATTCCCATGACCCAAGTAGGTTCCCAGTTATAGCCAACCCAGGGTTCTTCATTATTAAAAGCATCTGCGATGGTTGCGCTAAGAATCGCATTTGAATCAATACTTCTAAATTCAAAATGTTCATCTAATCCATAAGCTTCCATTTTATCTTCTAAGAACAAGGTTGCACTCCAACCTTGTGGACCACCATAAATAATCCCTTTATCGCCACCTTCAGGATGTGGGAATAAATGGGCATAATCGGGTAAGTCTTGAATGCTTTTTAAATCTGGATATTCCTCTTGAAGATATTTTGGAATGTATAATCCTTGAGCATTATCATCAAAATTTGTCGATAAGCGTACATACTCGTTGTTATCAAGATCATCTTGATAGCTTGTGATGTTGTCGCTCCAAATTTCCATTGCGACATCAATGTCTTTACTTTTCAGCGAAGTAATTAAAATAGAGGTATCTGCAGAAATACTTCTTGCGTTGATTCCATACCCTTCTTCAATAATATATTTCGCTACTTCATCGTGAAACTCATTACTTTCCCAATCACCTGTACCAAAAATAATTTCTTCTTCTTGGTTACAAGCGGCTAAAGAAAAGATTCCAAGTCCAACGATAGTTAAGATAAATAATTTCTTTAAAATTGCATTAAATTTTTTCATAAAATCAACTCCTAAGACAACCCTACCATAAATAAAAGTATTTGTTAAGAAAATAAGGGTCTATCTTAAAAACCTTAATTTAGCCCTTCATCAAGGCGTGTAAGGAGGGTATAATAAATCATTTGATTTATGAAAGTGTTTCCTGAAGGCGTTTACATTATCAAAAATGACTTGATTTTTCTTAAATGTTTTGAAAAATGTTACATTATTATTTAAGTATTTCATGACATTTGTCACTATCTAAAAGGGTTTGTTTTTCATACAATATAGCTGAGGTGGTAAACATGATTGTAAAAATGAACGATGCGATAAAACGCTATAACTCTAGTATCCTTGCGCTTGATTATTTGAATTTAGAAGTAAATAAAGGTGAGGTTGTTGGGTTACTTGGACCAAATGGTGCAGGTAAAACAACAGCGATCAATGCGATTGTAGGGCTATTAGATTTAGATGAAGGTGCGTTAAGTGTCTTTGGTGAAAAACAAAGCACAAAAAACCGCGCTTTAAAAAAACGTCTTGGATTAGTAACCCAAGAAGTAACCGTTTATGAAGAACTTAGCGCGTATGAAAATTTAAGATTCTTTGGGTCTTTATATGGATTAAAAGGGGAACTATTAGAAGCACGCATTCATGAAGTAGCTAAATTAATTGGACTAAGTGAACGCTTAAAAGATAGTCCTAAAAATTATTCAGGCGGGATGAAGCGACGTCTTAATATAGGATGTGCCTTATTACATAAACCTGAACTGATTATTATGGATGAACCAACCGTAGGAATAGACCCACAAAGTAGAAACTATATTTTAGAGTTTGTTAAAACACTGGCTAAAGATACTTTGACTTCAATTATTTATACCTCACATTATATAGAAGAAGTCCAAGCGATTAGTGATCGTGTTTATATAATCGATCAAGGTCATATCATCGCAAGTGGAACGGTTAAAGAACTGATTGAAAAAATGAAAGGCGATCAAGTGACAGAAATTACCGTAAAAGATCCACATCCTAAAACCCTTGAAGCAATTAAAAAAATCCCTGATGTAAAAGAAGCAACGTTAAAGGATGGAAGTTATCAAATAATTATTGAAGCGGGGATAAGCATTCTTGATAAGCTTTTAGCGCTTGTATCAAATGAAACGATTCTCAATGTAAAAAACGAAGAAGCGAACTTAGAAGATGTCTTCTTAATGTTAACGGGGAAAACATTACGAGATGGTGGTATGCATGATTAGATTTTATGCCTTAAGAGTTTTAAACGATAAAATTGGCCATATTATCTTAATAGGGTTACCGCTTGCTTTAATGACAATTATGATTGCCTTAAACCGTGAACAAGTTGATCCTTCTGAAATGGATGCGATGATTTTATATATTGGTCTAATTTATATCATTATGTTTCAAGGATTTGGTTCAGCGTATACTTTTGAAGGGTTAGAATATGATTTTTATAAGCCCTTTAAAGCGCGTTTACTCGTTAGTCCAGTTAATCCTATTAAATTTGTATTTTCTAATTTAATTGCCAATATCTTGGTGAGTTATTTACAATCACTTGTGCTTATTCTTTATTTAATTGTATTTTATGCAATAAGTATTCCAAATTTAATTGGGCTTTTATTTGTCTTATTATTAGGTGTTATATTTTCACAACTTCTTGCGAGTTTGATTATATTTTTAGTGAATAAAGCAAGCATTGCTCAAGCGATTATTACAGTTTATATTATCATTGCGATGATGATTGGAGGATTTTTTGTCTCTTTTTCAAGAAGTAATTTGGTGATTTTCTTAGAAAAATTTTCTTCTCCACTTGCATGGGTTAGGTATACTGCGTATGGGTTTATTGATGGAGAACTTGATGTGATTTTCAAAGGCTTGAGTTTACTTATAGGATCAATTCTTATATTACTTCTCCTTACTTATAAGCTTAGTCAGAAGGTGTTACGATGAAAGAAGTGTTTAAGTTAAGTTTACTAAGAATTTCAAAACAGCGTTTCACCGTTTTACTTATAACTTTTTTTCCACTTGCAGTGCTATTTATCCCTCAAGCAGAAGGGTTAAATTTTCCAATTATCGGGTATGGTATTTTTGGTCTTGTGTTACTTTTTAGTGCGTTTTTACTTTCTAAACAACTCATTGAAGATAGACAATTTAAAACGATTAAAAGAATTGCGGCATCACCGATTAGCCACCAAGGGTATTTGATTGGCCATTTAAGCGCATACTTTTTAGTGATTATAACGCAGATTAGTTTGTTTAGTATATTAGGGTTTATACGCTGGGGTGGCAGTATAGATTACTATTTACAAAGTTACTTAGCACTTATATTTTTAGGGATTGTAGCAATTAGCTTTAGTTTGTTTTGGCATACCTTTTTTAAAACCTATGCCACAAGTGTTGCGATTTTTTCTATTGCCGCAAATCTTATGGCTTTACTTGGTGGATTAACGTACCCACTGATGTTTATGCCAGAAAGTATTAAACGCTATAGTATTATTTTGCCGACTTACTGGTATGCTTATGCGATTGAACAAATTACTTTAAATGAAACGTTAAACATCTTCTTTGCCTTGTTAATTATGTTAGGGTTTGCTATAATATTTGTAACAATAGGGTCTATTAGGAGATTTGACTAATGAAACGATTCCTTAATCAAAACGGTTTATTTTTAATGTATGTAACGCTTGCTTATGGATTAATTCTTAGCTATTTAAGACCGCAGGAACCTGCGGTTTTTTTCCTTTGGTTAGCGAGTGTTATTTTATTAAGTCTACGTTTAAGGTTAGGGAAAACGATTGACTATTTATGGGTTGATTTATTAATCATTTTAGGCTTTAGTTTTTATCAAGTCGAACTTATTTTACTTGCCCTACCCATTCTAGCTTTATACTTATATGAAAGAAAATTTTATGCACTTGTTATCTTGTTACCAATTGCTTTACTTTTAAAAACCTTTGATTTAGCGCTTATTAGTTTGTTTATTTATAATTTAACTACACCAGTCATTTTATCTTATATAGCAATAAGTGAACAACACTACACAAAAACCATCGATCTTTTAAGACAAAAACAATACACCCTAGAACAAGAAAAAGAAGCGCTTATGGATTCTCAAAATGAACTATCACGCATTAGTATTTTATCAGAACGTAACCGCATCGCTCATAAACTTCATGATGATTTAGGGCATGAATTAACCGCAAGTTTATTAGCTTTAAGAGCGTATGAAACCGTCCATGAAAGTGCTCAAACGGATGAACGTTTTATTGCTTTAAAAACACGCATTAAAAATGCGGTGACTTCGTTAAAAGAAACCGTTGAACAAACCCGTCCAGAAGAACACTTTGGTTTTGAACGGTTAAAAGCGTTAATCGATAACGTCACGAATCCAAAAGTTAGCTTTACGCATGAAGGAAACTTATTACAATTAAGTGAAATCCATTATTACATGCTAACAAGTGTTTTAAAAGAAGCTTTAACTAACGTTATCAAACATGCAACGCCTAAAACCATTGAAGTTGTTTTAACGGTAAAAAGTCCTATTGTTAAACTTACTGTTAAAAACGATGGCATCAACCCATCAAATCATAAACAAGGTTCAGGCTTAATTTTTATGCGTAAAAAAGTTGAATCCTTAAATGGACATTTAACCATTCAAAAAGATTACTATTTTACTCTTCATTGCATTTTGCCCCTAACCATTGAAAGGGAGGGATTTTAATGAAAATATTACTTGTCGATGATGACCAAATGATTTTAGATAGTTTAAATGTTTTATTGTCTAAAGAAAAAAGCTTTACCATCATTGGTACAGCCACTAATGGGTTAAACGCGATTAACTTTTTAAAAAGACACCAACCAGATATTATCTTAATGGATATTCGTATGCCTAAAATGGATGGCATTGAAGCAACGATGCATATTAAAAAAAATTACCCTAAGGTAAAAATAATTATGCTTACAACCTTTAAAGACTTTAAACATATCCACCAAGCCTTGCACGCTGGCGCGAGTGGTTATATGTTAAAAAGTGATGAAGTAAGCGTTCAAATAAAAACCATTAACAACGTTTATCAAGGTCAAGCCGTACTCAGTTTAGAAGTGCTAGATAGTTTAACTAAAACGACTACTGATGAAGTTCTGACAGATAGAGAAAACAGTTGTTTAGAACTGATTGCCCAAGGCTACTCTAATAAAGAAATCGCGCAAAGATTATTTATTAGTGAAGGGACGGTTAGAAATGTTATAAGCATTATATTAGATAAATTAAACCTTAGAGATCGCACCCAAATTGCAATCTACTACTGGCAAAAGAAAGGAGTTTCTGAATGAAAAATACAAACACTTGTCCTAAATGTGCATCAAAAGAGATTATTAGAATCCCAGGTAAACATACTGGGTTTGGAGCTGGCAATATCATTATAGTCGGTCAAACCGCAATAAAACCAGTATTAGTAACACGCTTTGTTTGTGAGGCTTGCGGTTTTAGTGAAGAATGGATTGAACGCACGAGTGATATCGAACGCATAAAAAAAAGATATAAGTAATCTAAATCAAAAAAGTAACACACGTTTGTGTGTTGCTTTTTTAATAATACCAATTGCTTTACCTAGTTAGTTTAAATTAACAAAGGAAAATATACAAAAAGTTTCCAGTAGAACTAAAATTAATCCATAATCCTTAAAATAGTCTTTTTTTATGGGAAAGTAATAATATAATAAAGTTTAACTATTAAGAAAGAAGGAATAATCATGGCTAAGAAATATAAAAAACAAAATAACTTAGAAGCTTTTATGACATTTATTTTATTAATCAGTGAAATCATTTTAAAAATAGTAATCCGAATGAGCGTTTTTATTTACGACGTAATCACCTTTTATACATCAAGTTATAAAAGTAAATCTAATATTGGATTGATTAAAACCATGCTTGATAAAGGGGTATATGGTGAGTTTACGTTTTACCGTAAACTCATTAAAGTATTTGGAAAACCTAATGTTCTTGCGAATCTTTATTTAGATCACACAAACACTATGTTTACCGAAGTTGATTTAGTCGCAGTTTCCAAAAAAGGGATTTATGTATTTGAAGTAAAAAACTACGCTGGCTATATTTATGGTTCTGAAAAGGATACTTACTGGACACAAGTCTTAAACAAATGGGTTAAAAACAAGTTTTATAATCCACTCAAACAAAACTATGCGCATATAAAAGCTTTAGAAAACTATTTAACTGTTGAAAAATCTAGTATGATTCCAATGATTGTCTTTTCTAACAGAAGTAAATTAAGTAAAATCAATATCTCAAACACTAATTATGTCAACCAGTTTAAGGATACCTTAAAAAGAATTAAACACATAGAGCGTACTAGTTTAGATAACCTTTCACAAGAAGTGATTGAAGACATTTTGATTAAACTTTTAAGTAAATCCCACGCAGATGAAGAAACGAAATTAAAACATATTGAAGCGATAAAATCCCATATAAAGAGTACATAATAGAATTAATGATTATTTTATGAAAAATATTTAATTGATAATCATTTTAGGGTATAATGAAAAATAGGTACTTATGTGGGGGATAATGTTTTAAATATTTCAAATAGTAATAGATTTATGCCTCTACATTACTGAACAAGTAATTCTAGGGGCATTATTAATTATAGACATGAAAGAGGGAAATGTTATGAAAAACAATTCTAGCAAAACATTTAGTAGATATCCTTTAATATTAAATGTTTTGTTTGTGTTTATTAACATGGTTTTAATATACTGGCTATTTATATTCACTGTTTTTATTGAACTACTATTCATAATCATTATTGCCTCAGGTTTTAATGCTTACTTCATCGTTTATAAAATCATTCATACTAAAAAAGTAATTAAACCTGTAAACTATGATGGCTTGATGCAAACGGTTGTAAATGACTTACCCTTTGCCAAAGCCACAAACGAAGAAATTTATATGAATAAACCTGAAGACGAAGTACTTATAGAAGATAGTGAAGAAGATTATGAACCTATTGAAGTTGTTGAGATATTACGGCCAAAAGAAATTGTTGAAGTAGACGCCGTCTATGACAAACCAATCCAAATGAATCATTATGTAGACAAATTAACCCAATATATGATTGATAGTGGACTCAGTGTAGAAAAAAACATGACAAGAGAAATGTTTGCAAGTATCGCAGGGTCTAGGTTAATTATTTTAGATAATGATAATAAAGAAATTTCTTTAAGGTATGTCGAACTATTTTCAGATTTTATCGGCGCAAAACACACGATGGATGAAGTTAATCATGATAGTAATACTTTAGAAGACTTATTGTCTATTGGTTATCAATTAGATGACTTAATTCAAGCGGCACATAATCATAAAAATACGCTTTACTTTTATACTTTAAATCAAGTTGATTTAAAGCGTCCAAAAGCCTATATTGATGCATTAGTAGAGCTTTCTTATAACATAGGACTTTCTCAAAAAGAACGTGCAAAAGATCAAGAAAGTTTAATACCAAGTAATCTATGGTTTTTTATTATACCTAAAAAGTATGATGTTACTAGTATGTCTCGTTTATTATTAGAACAAACCATGACTTTACCCGTTAAAGCACAACCCTTAAAACCAAAATCAAAAGTTACCCAAAATCCTTTGAAACTTTCTTTTGAAGGCTTTACTAATTTTTTAACAGACGCTTGTGAATCACATTATATTTTAGAAGAAGATTGGAAACAATTTGATGCATTAGAAATCTATACAAAACCTTTAGTCGGCTTTTTTATTGATAACCGGCTTTTTCGTCAGTTAGAAAGGTTTTCATCAACATTTTTAATGTTAAACGGTGATTATAAAGCCATTATAGACAAGATGCTAGCTAGTAAAATATTACCTTTAGTTTTTAATCACCCAAGCAATGATGCATTAATAAATATCGAAGAATTTTTATTAATGCTCGATCAGTGGTTTGACTTAGAATATTTAAATCAATCAAAAATATTTTTAAAAACCGTTAAAGAAACCATGAAAACCTCATAAAGGAGATCGATTATGGATAGACTATTTAATCTTTTTAAAACCAGTTATGTCATGAATGGCATCGTTGATTCAATGATTGATTTTATTTGGGTGGTTTTTACAAGTAAAGCCGCGGTTTTTGTTTATATCGTTGTTTTATTAATTTTAATCATTGCGATTATACTCGTTATGATTTCTTCTGAAGTAAGTAAAAAAACGTTACCTAACGAAGATTTAATTAGCGCGATGGATGAACCTATAGAAAATGAAGAAGAAATAGTAGAAGAAAAATCAAGATTTTTCATGTTAAGACAAGTAGATGCTAAGGTACAAGAAGAAAATCATTATACCTTTGAAGATGATATAAACTTACAGCGTATTTGCGATGAGTTTAGAGAATTCGCAGCGTATAGTTTAGGCCTATATTACGATATTAAAGATATAAGAAGGTTTATTGGAGGATTAGCGGTAAGCCATATCATGATATTACAAGGGATGTCAGGGACAGGGAAAACATCACTCGCCTACGCATTTGGAGATTACTTAAAAAATCCAACGACCGTTGTCCCAATCCAACCGATGTGGAAAGAGCGTACCGATTTAATAGGCTATTATAATGAGTTCACAAAAAAGTTTAATGAAACAACGTTACTTAAAAAACTCTATGAAGCCAATCATAACGATCAAATGTATATTACCGTCTTAGATGAAATGAATATTGCCCGAGTTGAATATTATTTCGCAGAGTTTTTAAGTTTATTAGAACTCCCAGATCATAATAAAAGACATTTAGATGTCATCGCAGATGTATGGGATACAGACCCAGCCTTATTAAAGGATGGGAAACTAATATTACCAAGTAATATGTGGTTTATAGGCACTGCGAATAATGATGATTCAACGTTTTCTATTTCAGATAAAGTGTATGACCGAGCGATGGTTATTAACTTAGATAAAAAAGCCCAACCATTTATTCCTAAAGTCATGCAAGGTCGCAGTGTATCGATGAGTCAGTTTACCGTGTTAGTAGAAAAGGCAAAAAAACAGTATGCCTTATCAAGTAGAAACTTAAGACGATTAAAAGAATTTGATAAATATTTAATCAAACAGTTTCAAATAACCTTTGGAAACCGTATTATGCAACAAATAAAAGATTATGTCCCAGTGATTATTGCATGTGGGGGCAGTGAGTTATCAGCCTTAGATGATATTATGTCAAAGAAAGTATTAAGAAAACTAGAAACGAAAAACATGGTTTATGTAAAAAATTCAGCCCCATCATTAATAACATTCATTGAAACCTTATTTGGTGAAAACGAAATGAGTCAATGCATTGAATATATTCAAACCATTGAAATTAACGCGTAAACTATAGAAGGTGATTTTGTGAGCATTTTAGATTTATATTACCGCGCCTTTAAAGCTTTTAGAAATCATACGAAAGAAGATACTACCAGTGAAAAATTACGTCAAACTATCGCTCATGCTAATCAAGATGAGGATATTTTAACGTCTATTAAATATGATTGCGTTATTGAAAAAGATTGGATTGAAAATATTGAAGAAGGGTTAATTTACATCGAGAAAGCTATAAGAGAAGACCGTCAATTTATCCGTACCGAAGGTGAAGTTATCCCCATTGAAAAAGTTAAAAAAGTTTCCAGAACGTCTATAGAACATTTATCACGTCACAGTGATTATATCACCCGTGAACCAAAGGATAAACAAGCTGATTTAATCCCAGAAAAACTCTATGTCGTAGAAAAACTTAATGATTACTTAGTCTATGAAAATAGATTTTTATACATGCTTTTATGTTATTTAAAAGACTTTATTCAAATGCGTTTAGATAAAATCAAAGATAAAACGACGATTTATCAGTCGCACATGACTTTAAATAAAGTGATTGATGAAAATCAACGCCATTTAACATATCAGTTAAACTATAGTGATATATATAAAAATGATCCCTTATTAACACTAGCCTATAGACAAATTCCTTTAGTAGACCGAGTAGAAAATATTTACGCTATTGTTATGGCTTTACTAGGGATGCCTTTAATGAAAGAAGTTAGTAAAGCGCCGCTCATCAAACCGCCTGTCATTAAGACCAATGTATTAAGAATGAATCCTAATTTTAGGGCAGCCCTAAAATTATATGATTTTGTAACAGCTTACTCAAAAGATGGGTATACCATCACAGAAAACAAAAAAACCTTTAATCCTTTTTCCCATATGATGGCTGATGAAATTGCTGAAACGATTGAACTCACCTCTATCATTGCCTATGTTGAAGGCAATGATTTAGGAGAAACCTTAAAATCAAATTATGAAGCCTATGAGGAATCGTTAAAAGCAATTGAAAATAAAAAAGCTAAAGAAGAACTTAAACGTTTAAAAAAACGCATGATCGAAATGAATGAAGACCCTACAGAATATATTTTAAAACTTGAAAAAAGAAATGCGCAATTAGAAAAAGATACCATGGAACTAGCCACCATAAAAGCATTAAACATCGAGTTAGAAGAACAGATTAAAGCCCTTCAAGAAAAAGAGATATCATTAAACAAAGAAATAGAAGATTTAAACTTAGAAATCATTTATATAAAAGAAGAAATTGATCGCTTAAATCAAAAATATTTTGATGATATGACTTACGCTGAAGCGATTCATAAACAAGAAATCAATTCGTTAGTCGAAGAACATTTAAGTTATATTGATACCATGAACAAAACCCATGAAGCATCAATTCTTAAATTAAAGCGTGAACACGAAGACGCAATCATAAGTCTTAAAGCATCGCATCAAAAAAACATTCAAGATTTAACCAATGAACATAACCTTCAAATTGATCAATTACACAAAGATTATGAAACTCAAATACAATCCATTCATCACGATTATCAAACTAAGATTCATGTCTTAGATCAAACCATCAATGAAATAAATCAAACACTCAGTGATGAAAGAATACAGTTTGAAAAAACTCAAGAAACCCATAAAAAAATAGTTGAAGATTTTGAAAGTAATGTCACTTCATTAAAACGTAAAGTTAAACGCCTAGATGAAGAAAAACGTTTTGAACACGCGCAATATATTGCACTAAAACAACAACAAGGCTTACTTTCAGATCAAGAAGATTTCACATCAAAAGACCGATTTAAACAACTTGAACTAGAAATGATTGCTTATAAAAAACTCTTTAAGGAACAATGGAAAAAAGCGAAAAATCAAATCCGTGAGAAAGTAAAAGAAGAAACCTTTAAATCTGAAGATAATTCCATATCTAAAGATAACTAATAACCTTATAGATAAAATTTAAGTTGAGAGTGTGCTATGAATAAACCGATGATTAAAAAGTTAATCGTATTAATGATTATTGCCTTACTAAATGGCACCTTTTTAATCATAGCTTTAAACCAACAACCAAAAATAATCGATAATTCTATTATCATTACAACCCCTGAAAAAGTATTCATTATGGTTTCAGCGTTACTCATTATATATGGAATGATTCGGTTATTGCGTTCACTTTTAGCTCAAAAATCACTTGTGAGTAGTCCAAATAATAGTAGTCTTTTACAAGCAAGTAATGACATGATTGAACCTATAGAAAATGAAGAAGAAATAGTAGAAGAAAAATCAAGATTTTTCATGTTAAGACAAGTAGATGCTAAGGTACAAGAAGAAAATCATTATACCTTTGAAGATGATATAAACTTACAGCGTATTTGCGATGAGTTTAGAGAATTCGCAGCGTATAGTTTAGGCCTATATTACGATATTAAAGATATAAGAAGGTTTATTGGAGGATTAGCGGTAAGCCATATCATGATATTACAAGGGATGTCAGGGACAGGGAAAACATCACTCGCCTACGCATTTGGAGATTACTTAAAAAATCCAACGACCGTTGTCCCAATCCAACCGATGTGGAAAGAGCGTACCGATTTAATAGGCTATTATAATGAGTTCACAAAAAAGTTTAATGAAACAACGTTACTTAAAAAACTCTATGAAGCCAATCATAACGATCAAATGTATATTACCGTCTTAGATGAAATGAATATTGCCCGAGTTGAATATTATTTCGCAGAGTTTTTAAGTTTATTAGAACTCCCAGATCATAATAAAAGACATTTAGATGTCATCGCAGATGTATGGGATACAGACCCAGCCTTATTAAAGGATGGGAAACTAATATTACCAAGTAATATGTGGTTTATAGGCACTGCGAATAATGATGATTCAACGTTTTCTATTTCAGATAAAGTGTATGACCGAGCGATGGTTATTAACTTAGATAAAAAAGCCCAACCATTTATTCCTAAAGTCATGCAAGGTCGCAGTGTATCGATGAGTCAGTTTACCGTGTTAGTAGAAAAGGCAAAAAAACAGTATGCCTTATCAAGTAGAAACTTAAGACGATTAAAAGAATTTGATAAATATTTAATCAAACAGTTTCAAATAACCTTTGGAAACCGTATTATGCAACAAATAAAAGATTATGTCCCAGTGATTATTGCATGTGGGGGCAGTGAGTTATCAGCCTTAGATGATATTATGTCAAAGAAAGTATTAAGAAAACTAGAAACGAAAAACATGGTTTATGTAAAAAATTCAGCCCCATCATTAATAACATTCATTGAAACCTTATTTGGTGAAAACGAAATGAGTCAATGCATTGAATATATTCAAACCATTGAAATTAACGCGTAAGTTAAACGCTAAAGGAAGTGATTCTTATGGGTAAGAAAAAACTAATCTTAACTGGAAGTTATTTAATCGTAACGGTCTTATTTGTCATATCCTATATCACTTTTAGTGTGTTTGATATTACGTCTTCAGATATTAAAAAATATGAACTAGAAATTGTTACTGAAGGGGCAGAAAAACTTTATGATGGTTCACCACTCAGTAACGAAGAATGGTCCATTAAAAGTGGTAAATTAGAAGAGAATCACGCTCTTTCAGTAACCATGACATCAAGCATTACAAAACCGGGTTCAATCGCCAATGAAATTGGCGTTACGATTACTGATGAAAACAACAATATTATTACTGATAATTATGATATTACCTATGATTTAGGAGATTTAGTGGTTCGACCTATTGAACTTACTATTGAAACAAAAAGCATGGAAAAAGAATATGATGGGGTTGCGTTATCGCTACCTGAACATGTTTTAACTGGGACTCTTTTTCAAGATCATGAAATACAAACCCTAATGACATCAACCATCACCACACCAGGGTCTATTGATAATGCTATTGAAGTTACTATTTTAGATGAATCTAATGAAGATGTCACTGATTATTACCTTATTACTTATGAGATTGGCTCTTTAACAGTCCACCCGAGGCAACTTGTAGTTGAAACAAGTTCAGAAGATAAAGTCTATAATGGGGAACCATTGGTAGATAAAGATTGGATTATTTTAAGCGGGACAGTTTTACCTGATCATCAACTAGAAGCATCAATGAATTCTAGCATTACTAACCCTGGGTCTATTGATAATAATATTGGATTAACCATCATCGATTCTAACAATCAAAATGTTACAAGTTTTTATGATATAACCTATGAATATGGAACACTAATTGTTTTTCCAAGGCATATCCATATTGAAACTGCTAGTAAAGAAAAACTTTACGATGGATTGCCTTTAAGTCATCCTGAGTGGGAGCTACAAAGCGGTGCATTGTTAAGTAATCATACGATTGATATGGTAATGCCTGCAGAAATCACTAATCCAGGAAGTGTTGAAAATACAATCAGAATCACGATATTTGATGAAGATAATCAAGATGTTACATCGTATTATGATATTTCACTAGAACTTGGCATGTTAACTGTCAATCCTAACTATATAACGATCGCCACAGAAAGCGCAGAAAAGCTTTATGATGGCACTCCTTTAAGTCATCATGAGTGGCATATCATAGATGGCGTTATTGGACCAACGCATACTATCGAAGCAGTTATGTTTTCAGAAATCACTTTACCTGGGTCAACTGAAAACTTAATAGGCATAACCATTGTTGATGAACTTGGCAATGATGTTACAAATATTTACCACATTAATTATGATATTGGTATATTAACTGTGCAACCACAAGCATTACACATTAAAACAGGAGAAGCAGAGAAAGATTATGATGGTACCCCGTTAAGTAACGAAGAATGGTCTATCCAAAGTGGTAGCTTATTTGATGGTCATCATATAGTAGCTGTCATGAATACTTCTATAACCAATCCAGGATATGTTGACAATACGATAGGGATTACCATTTTAGATGAGTTTGATAATGATGTTACCCATGTCTATCAAATTAACAAGGAACTAGGTAAATTAATCGTTAGACCAATTGAAATTTCAATTAAAACAAATAGCGCAGAAAAATACTATGATGGTAATCCATTAAGTGAAGAAACATGGACTATCCAAAGTGGCGCTTTACTTGAAGGTCACCACATTGAAACCGTCATGAATGCAACCATTACTAATCCAGGGTCCATTAACAATACTATAGGGATTACCATTTTAGATGAACAAGGTATTGATGTTACTAATATGTATTTGTTGAACGTTGAATTAGGTTTTTTAACGGTTAAACATTTAGAACTTACAATTAA
>JBKHEA010000019.1:0-28012 GCA_046541015.1 Candidatus Izemoplasmataceae bacterium | reverse complement strand
AGACAATGTATTAATCGAAGTACTAGGTGAAGATGGTGAAACTTATACTGATGCAGGTCTTGTACTAAACGGAACCTTTGAAAAACAAATTGTTCCACCAAGTGAACCAGGAGAACCAGTTGAACCAATCATTGCATGGACTGGTTATGGGTACGATGTTGAAGAAACTGATACAGAAGTAACAATCAGTTATGAAGATATTCCAGCACCAGCATGGTGGGACTTAAATGCACAATTACCAGTCGTTGATTTTGATGGAACAAAAGGATCGATTATCTTTACTTTTACTGGTGAAGATGGTCATGAGTATTTATTCAAAATCGAAGGTGGCGGTGTTGCAAAAGAATTAGGCATCACAGGGAATGGTTTAGAACAAACCCTTGAAATTGATTTATCCGATTTAACCACTGCAGAAAGAGAAGCATTAAGTCTAATTATTGTATTCGTACAAACAGAAGCAGCAACAGGCGAATTAGTCATTAGTCCTTGGGAGTATGGTGCAGATGCTGAAGAACCAGCTGAACCAGAAGAAGTATGGACTGGTTATGGACTCACTGTTGTAGAAACAGAAACTGAAGTAACAATCAGTTATGAAAATATTCCAGCACCATCATGGTGGGATGTGAACGCACAATTACCAGTCGTTGATTTTGATGGATCAAAAGAGTCAATCGTCTTTACTTTTACTGGTGAAGATGGGCATGAGTATCTATTCAAAATTGAAGGTGAAGGTGTTGCAAAAGAATTAGGCATCACAGGGAATGGTTCAGAACAAACCCTTGAAATTGACTTATCAGATTTAACCGTAGCACAAAGAGAAGGATTAAATCTAATTATCGTATTCATACAAACAGAAGCAGCAACAGGTGATTTAGTGCTTAGTCCTTGGGAGTATGGCGTAACCAGTTAAATTTCAAGCTCGTTTAACTAGATAAATTATTTAACATGCTCTGAACCAAGATTAAATATTTAATTATGTTGTCTAGTTTAGGACTTAATTCGTTAAGTCCTAAACAGGCAATATGCTATAATCATTTATAAAGAAAGGAAGAATATAGTGAAAAAATTTCTTAGTTTACTACTCGTTTTTTTAATGAGTTTTGCGATCGTTGCGTGTGGTGAAGAAACTTTAGACCCAGATCCAGACCCAAATGGTAATGGCGATGATAATGGTGGAACTACTCCAACTAAAAATATCACACTTAGTTATGCCGATTGGGGCGATCAAGAACTCAACCAAATTTTAATTGATGCATTTATGGAAGAATATCCAAATATTACCGTAGAGCTTCGTAAAGATATTACAGGTGCAGGTGGAGAATTTACTGCAAACTTACTCAATGCTCAAGCTGCAAACGTCTTACCAGACGTCTTTGCGATTGATAATGTCCCTACTGGGTTATCTAATGGGATGATCTTAGACATTACTGAGTACTGGGATGCAGATGAAGAAACTGATTTAGTGTATCCTAATATTGCAGATACTGCGGTTTATAATGGAAAACGTTATGCAGTACCATCATTTCAATTTATTAAAGGTATCTATATTAACTTAACCTTACTCGATGAATATAATATTCCAATTCCTGATAAAGACTGGACCTATGATGAGTTTGTTGATTTAGCCATTGATATTCGCGAAGCTGGACAAGCCGATGCGGTATACGCAATTGATCCATGGTTTGGGGATTTAGATTTTGAAGCTATTTGGCCAACACAAGATAACGCAGATGTTGGATATCAAACGTTTGATGGAGAACAATTCCATTTTAATACTCCAATGTGGATTGATGCTTATAATGCTAAGTTAGACTTATGGGCTCAAGGCGTTGTGGCGCAACATACCGAAGAAGAACTTGCGATGATTGGTGATGTTTGGCCATGGCTTGCAGGGTATACAGCGATGAGTATCGATGGGTCTTGGAACTTATGGATGGTTGATACAATGTATGATGAATATGGATTCGAAGTTGGATTCTGGCCATATCCAGGTGGAGAAGCTGGACAATTCCCACCAACGATTTTGGATTATGCGGTTGTATCAAGTCAAACAGAACACCCTGAAGAAGCGTATTTACTTGCAAAATGGATGACCTTTGGTCGTCGTGGTTGGGAAGTACGTTTAGATGTAATGGAAGATAGAGGCGATTTATATTTAGATCGTTTCCCAGTTGCTGATTATCCTGAAATTTGGGAACAAGCAAGTGATTTCTTAGATTATGTTGAAGGTGTTAGAGAAAATGTTGAGCTCTTTGAATATTCAAAACCGGATGTTGATAAATGGTTACCAGGCTATAAAGCATTCTGGGAGTGGGTAAGTAATGATGATAATGATTACTTCACCCGTATAGGAGACGGTCTCATAACGCCAGAGGTATTTGCGGCTGAATGGGAAGAAAAAATAAATGAATTAGTCGAAGAAGCTTTAAACGAAATAGAATAATACTCATTAAAGCTTGATTAACAACAATCAAGCTTTAATGTTTTTCGAGGTGATAACATGAATAAATTAAAAGGACTTTTAAAACCTAAGTGGATAATTTTAACCCTTATTATGATATTGGGATTTGTCTATTTTTCAATTAACACACAGTTAAAAGAAAATGTATCCATTGATTATGAATCGTTAAATTCGATTGCGACCAATGATGCGCTTTATCAAAATGTCATTGCAGATTGGAACCTTTCAAGCAATCAAAAGATTGTTTTAGATGCTGATGCCATGAGTGCATCTGCGATTGATGGCGATACATATGGGTTAGATGAACGTGTCGTTTTATTTGAAAACGATACAACCATAAGCCTTAACTTAACTGCACCAGAAGCTGGTGCTTACCAAATTGCTTTAAACCAAATGGATATTGGAGAAAGCATTTTAAACCATCGTATTGCGGTAAAAATTAATGGAGAATTTCAATATGAAGAAGCACAAAGTATCGATTTATATACTGATTGGGTTTTTTCTACAGATGAATTTCCACTTGACCGATATGGTAATGAAATCTTACCAAATTCTATTAAAAATCCTTCATTAAAAATGACTTATTTATTTGATACTACAGGATTAAATAGCGATCCACTATTGTTTAACTTAAGAAGTGGATTAAATACGATTGAGCTCATTCATGTTCGTGGGTCTTTTGTCGTTAGTGATTTAACGGTTGAAAGTCCAAAAGAACCCCTTAGTTATGAAGACTATTTACAACTTCATAATAGTCATGATTTGAAAGTCAATGAAACCCTAACCATTGGCGCAGAATCATTCATCTCGAAAAGCAGTCCTTCTACACGTTTAACTAGTGAACGCGACCCTTCAGCAACGAATTATGATACGCGTTATCAAAGACTTAATGCCATTGATGGTTATAGTTTTAGACATGGTAATAATACGATTACTTATGAAGTAACGGTCAGTGAATCAGGGTTTTACCATTTAGGCTTTAAATACCGACAAAATTATTTACAACAAATGCCAGTATTTAGAGAAATTCAAATAAATGGTGAAGTACCATTTGATGAAATGCGTATGGTGCCTTTTCACTATACAACTACTTATGACAGCATGTTGTTAAATGATGGCATTGATCCTTATATGTTTTATTTAGAAGAAGGGACAAACACAATTAGTATGCGTGTTGTTTTAGACCCATACCGAGTTGCTTATCATAATGTCACAACGATAATGAGTGAAATTACAGATTTAAGTTTAGAAATTAAAAAATTAACCGGTAATACTGTAGACCGCTATAGAAACTGGGATTTAGAAGATTATATTCCCGATATAGAAGCACGTTTAGATCGTTGGATTAGCTCATTAGAAGAAACTGAAGCCGTTTTAAGAGATTATAGTTTTCATAAAGAACCAGGCGAACTAACCAATATCATTGTAGCAATTGATCAACTCAATCGTTTAAAAGATGATATTGATGATATACCTAATAACATGATGTTACTTGCAGATGGCGATGCTTCTACTGCGCAACTTCTAGGTGCAACTGCCCAAGTATTTTTAGAAAATGGCCTAGATTTAGAAGCTATTACCCTAACAGGTAGTGATAAGTTACCCCCTGCACGTGCTAACGTATTTACCCGCATGTATGAAGGGGTGAGACGATTTTTCTTATCCTTTACAACCAGTGATTATGCTGTAGATGAAGTTGACGAAGAAACCATAGAAATATGGGTAAATTATCCAAGACAATATGTAGAAATCATGCAACAAATTATTGATGCAAACTTTACAGCTGAAACAGGTATTCCAGTAAAATTAAGTGTAATGCCTGATGAAAACAAACTTATTTTAGCCAATTCAGCAGATATGGCACCTGATATTGCCTTAGGGGTTAATCACTGGATTCCTTATGAGTTTGCGATTCGTGGGGCTAGTTTAGATTTACGTCAATTTGATGGGTATGAAGAAGTCGTTTCAAACTTTTCAAAAGGTGTTATGATTCCTTATGTATTTGAGGATGGTGTTTATGGAATGCCATTAACGCAAAACTTCTGGGTAACATTTTACCGTACTGATATTTTAGATTCTCTTGATATCCCAGTACCAGATACATGGGAAGAAGTCATTGAAATATTACCTGAAATGCAACGTTATGGTTTAAATTATTTTGAACCTATTTCACAGTTTAGAGGCTTTAAACCGTTTGTGGTTACCATTCCTTTTATTTATCAGTATGGTGGCGAACTTTACACAGAAGATGGTATGGCAACAACGATTAATAGCGAAGCCAATATTGAAGGCATTGAAATGATGACTGAATTATTTACAATCTACAATGTACCAAAAGAAGTGCCATCTTTTTATAATCAATTTAGAAATGGTCAGTTGCCAATTGGGATTGGCGATTTAGCAACTTATTTACAGCTTACGATTGCAGCACCTGAGATTGCAGGTAAATGGGAAATTGCACCCCATCCTGGTGTGAAGTTAGATAGTGGCGAAGTAGTCCGCTATGCTGCAAGTGGGGCTCAATCTAGTATGATTATGGCAAGTACTGATAAACCAGATGCATCATGGGATTTCTTGCAGTGGTGGATGTCAACAGAAGTTCAAGTGGATTTTGCGATTCGATTACAAACGACTTATGGGACTGAATTTTTATGGAATACTGCAAATTTAGAAGCCTTTGCGCAGTTACCACTCCCGCAAGAACATATTGATGTTATCTTAACGCAATGGGAATATGCGATGGAAGCTAGTCGTATTCCTGGGGCTTATATGGTTGAGCGTGAATTATCAAACGCTTGGAACCGCATTGTCTTTGAGGATGCGAATCCTCGGGTAACTTTAGATAATGCAGTAAAAATTGCCAATAGAGAAATATTATACCGTATGGAAGAATTTGGCTATGTTAGCAATAATGAAGTAATAAAACCTTATACTGTGCCTACGATTTATAATATCGATCAATGGTTAAAGGAGCATGACAATGATTAGACGAATGAATAATCCCGCATGGTTTATCATGCCCTATGTTGTAATGTTTGTTGTATTTATTGTGATTCCAGTCATTATAGCGATTGGACTTAGTTTTACATATTTTAATACGATTGAAACCCCTGATGTTGTAGGGTTACGAAATTATATTGAACTCATTACACGTGATGAAGTCTTTATGCAGTATGTTTTACCTAATACTATCCGTTTTGCTTTTATTGTTGGGCCAGTTGGTTATATGATGAGTTTTTTCCTAGCATGGATGCTTGCACAAATCCCTCATAAACCACGTACGATTTTAGCGATTGTTTTATACAGTCCTTCAATGACTGCAGGGGTTGCGATGGGGGTTGTATGGACTGTTATGTTTTCAGGAAATACGTTTGGGTATCTTAATGCTTGGTTACTTAATTTAGGATTAATCCAAGAACCGATTCAGTTTTTAACCTCCCCTGAATATTTAATGAACATCATGATGATTGTCTCACTTTGGGGAAGTATGGGTGTTGGCTTTTTAGCGATGTTAGCGGGGATTTTAAATATTGATCAAACCCTATATGAAGCGGCCTATGTTGATGGCATGCGAAATCGCTGGCAAGAGATTTTTTACATCACCATTCCTTCTATGAAACCGCAAATGTTATTTGGTGCGGTTATGGCGGTTGTAGGAACCTTTCAAATTGGCGCAATCGGGGTTCAGTTATCTGGAGCCAATCCAACCCCACAATATGCAGGTCAGCTAATGGTTAACCATATTGAAGACTTTGGATTTATCCGTTATTTAATGGGGTATGCATCGGCCATTAGTGTGGTCTTATTAATACTTATATATTCGATTAGTAAAGTAACGTTTAGTTTACTAGGCGAGAAGGATTAGGAGGGAAAAAATGGCTAGTTTTAGTGGTATGAAAATTAATCCAAAGCGTTTCCATAAAAGTCAGGTTAAATTCTATTTATTCTTAATCCCTATGGCGTTATTTGTGGCTTTACCAATTTTATTTATTGTTTCTCACGCATTTAAACCAACCAATGAGCTATATGCTTATCCACCAAGATTTTTTGTGCGTGTCCCATCATTAAATAATTTTAGAAATCTCATTGATGCCGCGTCTGATTCTGGGATTCCTTTTAGCCGTTATTTATTTAATAGTATTTATGTAACGGTTATTGGCGTTTTCTTAAGTATATTAGTTACGTCACTTGCTGCTTATGGGTTAAGTAAATTAAAATTTAAAGGAAAAAAATTGTTATTTGAAATTAATACACTCGCATTAATGTTTGTCCCTATCGCGGTTACAATTCCACGTTATTTAACAATTGCCCGCGCAGGACTAATTGATACTTATTTAGTTTTAGTCTTACCGTTGATTGCTTTACCGGTGGGGTTATTTTTAGTGAAACAGTTTATTGATCAAACCCCAAATGAAGTCATTGAAAGTGCAAAGATTGATGGGGCTAGTGAGATGCAGATATTTTTACGCATTGTTTTCCCGATTATTATGCCAGCTGTTGCAACGGTTGGTATACTGAGTTTTCAGTTAATTTGGAATGATGTCGTTGGACCCAATTTATATATTAACGATGAAAGCATGAAGACATTATCGTTTTATTTTTCTACCCTTACAAGTTTAGTAGGGAATCCTGTAGCTGGTCAAGGTATGCAGGCTGCCGCAAGTTTAATTATGTTTGTGCCAAACATAGTAATCTTCATATTCTTACAAAGTAAAGTCATGAATACCATGGCGCATTCAGGATTAAAATAATGAAAACTTTAAAAATTATCGTCGCAATCTTCCTTGTATTTTTAGTTTTTGGCACAGATGTAAACGCAGATACAGGGGTTAGATATCAAACCTATACATTAAGTAGAAACCGTCTTGTAAGAACACAAACAGCGTATGTTCCTATTGCGCATGAACTTGCGCTAGATGAAGTGTTAATTGAAGAAGCTACGGACCTTTACATCAATCAAGATGATGTCATGGTCATATCATCTATTGGCGATGCTGGCGCAAAAATTATCGTCTATGATTTAAAGACACAAGAATCTTACACGATAGGTGAAGGCTTTTTGGTTGAACCAACGGGTGTATTTTTAAGCAATGAAAATGAAATTTATGTTGCTGATCGTGGGGCACAAAGTGCCTTTAGATTAGATATGTCTGGTACGATTTTACAAACCTACACCAAACCCGATTCTCCACTTTTTGGGGATGAAGATTTCCAACCTAGAAAAATCGTGTCAGATTTACGTGGTAATGTCTATGTTTTAAACTTGGGAACAAAAGGGTTAGCACAGTTTGCCCGTAATGGCGATTTCTTAGGGTATTTTGGAACCAATACAATTACCCCAACCTTAAGAACGGTTTTACAGTATACGTTTTTTACCGATGAACAACGTGAGAGTTTATTTAACCTTTCACCTCCAGAAATTAGTAATGTCGCAATTGATGATCGTGGCTTAATTCATACGGTTAGTTTAGGGGTTGAAGGCTTCGGGGTTAAGCGCTTAAACATTAGTGGTGGAAACTTACTACCTGCGATGTATAACACCGCAAATTTAGTAGATTTATTTGTTGGTCCAATTGGTAATATTTACGTGATGGACCGTGGTGGGATGATTTATGAATATGACCGTGAAGGTAATTTACTCTTTGCGTTTGGTGGCCAAGACATCAGCAATCAAGTGATGGGCTTATTTAACACACCAAGTGCGATTGCGGTTGATAGTAACTATACTATTTATGCTTTAGACCGAGCGAGTGAAGAGATTAAAATCTATACCCCTACAGAATTTACTAACCGAGTCCATGAAGCGTTAGAAACCTATCAAGAAGGGGACTATGTTGCATCAGAAGAACCATGGGAAGAAGTCTTAAAGATGAATGACTTCTTTGATTTAGCCCATAAAGGATTAGGGAATGCTTATTTTAGCTTAGGTGATTATGAAGACGCATTAGAATCGTTTTATATTGCCTATGATAAAGAAGGCTATAGCGATGCCTTTTGGGAAGTTAGAAATGCTTATTTAATTAATAACGCAGCTTATGGGGTTACAGGGTTTTTCATCTTGCTGATTGCCTTTGTAGTCAATTTAAGATTAAATTTTATGATTTATGTAAAACGTCCTATAAAAAATGCGATTCAAAAACTAAGAGACAAAGTCGGTTTAATTGATGAAATGCTTTATGTGTTTACCTATTTAAAAAATCCAGCAGACGCAAGTTATTTTATTAAACGGAAAAACCGTGTTAAAGCGTTAAGCGCAACTTTATTACTTCTAGTATTCTTTGGGTTTTACTTATACTATATTTACAACTTAAACTTCTTGTTTAATGATCGTCAACTTGATCGTATAAACCTTGTTGAAGAACTAATCAAAATCTTCTTACCGATTTTCTTATTTGTGTTTTGTAATTTCTTAATTGGGACCATTCGAGAAGGAGAAGGACGTTTAAAAGATGTTTATATTACAACAATTTTTAGTTTAGCGCCTTATTTCTTATCACTGCCGGTGATTGCGATTATATCTAATGGCCTTACTTATAATGAATCATTCATCATTGAATTATTAACAACACTCAGTGTTATGGTTACTGTCCTTTATTTCTTCTTTATGGTTAAAGAAACCCATTTTTATACCATTAAAGAGACTCTCCAGTCCATCTTTATATCTGCTTTTACCATGGCGATGATGTTGCTAGGATTCTTCATTGTTTATATTTTATTAAACGAACTTGTCATTTTAATTAGAGACATTTTCTTGGAGGTGTATTATCGTGTATTTAATACTTAAACGTTTTGCGATTGGACTACTATTTATAAGTATCCCAACGACGGCCATCGCAATCAATAATATCCAAGATACAGGGGTTGAATCCACGCAAAATTATGTTGAAGACATTGCTTTAAATTCTTCGCGATATGCCCAACCATTAAGTAATGAAAGTGTCGATTTTGAGCATTATATAGAGCTATATGATACCGATATTTTAACTTTAGAAAACGATCAGTTTGCGCTTTATGTTGAAGAAGAAACCTATAATATTAAAGTATTAAATAAAAATACTAACTATGTATGGTCTTCAACCATTGAAGATGCCCAAGCTGGAACGTTTAGTGAATTATTAGAAAGTTTTATTGGCTTTGAATATATCAACGCCTCTCAAAACTATTCCGTTAGAGAAAATGTTGGGTTATCATCAACCGAACATACAATCGATATGACTGTTAATGACAACACGTTACGTTATGATATATTTGTCGGAGGCTTTTGTGCTACAAGAAACTGTTCAAGACTTTATGATGCTTATTTAGATGGGCGCTATACGCTTGAACAAATGATTGAATTTGGTTTAACAGAAATTAATATTCATTTCGCGCTTGAAATCACGTTAACGAGTGAAGGGATTGAAGCGCGTGTACCGTTTGAAAGTATTCTTGAAGAAAATGCGCCTAATATTCAGTTATCAAGTCTTATGATCTTTCCAGCCTTAGGTGCTACATATTTAGATGATATTAATGGGTATATGATTATTCCTGATGGGGTCGGGGCACTCATTCGTTATGAAGATAATGAAAACCGTGCTGTATCGCCTTATAATGAGCGTTTTTACGGGGATAATATGGGAGTAGAATCCACCCGACAATCCTTAAGTAGTTATAATTTAAATATGCCTATTTTTGGGGCAGTCCACGGGCATACGCATCATGCGTTTTTAGGACGCATCATAAAAGGTGATGCGAGTGCACGTTTAATTGCTTACCCTAATGGGGCAAGTAATATTCCTTATAATTTAATCTTTGCGAAATATGATTTTAAACAAGTCTATCGTCAGTCATTTACTACTGATGGTAGTGGCGGCGCTTTAAGGGTTAGTGAAGCTAGCAATAGTGATATCCATGTACGTTATGACTTTTTAAGCGATGAAGAAGCAACCTACACAGGGCTTGCTTTAAGGTATCAAGCACAATTAGTACAAGAAGGTATTTTAGAACGTCAAATGCCAGTTAACCAAGATATTCCTGTGCATCTACAGTTCTTACTGGCCGATTCAAAAGAGCGATTTATTGGAAATAGTTTGGTTTTAATGAGTGAAACAGATCAAGTTGAAACGATGATTAACCGCTTAAATGATCGTAATATTCAGCGTATGAGGGTAAGCTTACTAGGATGGAATGATTCTGGGTATAGTGGGTATTTACCAAGTGAAATTGACTTTGAAAATCAAGTAGGACGAAAGGAAGATTTTGAACGTTTATTTGATTTTATTGGTAAAGATAATGTGATGCTTGTTAATAACTATCTATCAACGACTGATTCAAATAACCGCATCAACATGCGCACGCATGTTGCCCGCGGTGTAAACCGTTTTAAATTACAGTATGAGTGTGGCTTTTGTGTTCATGAAACCAACGCAATCTTGTACCCACATATTTCAAAACGTTTTGCCCAAGAAGATTTTAATGCCATTCATGATTTAGGCGTTCAAACGCTACATGAAGGGTTAGGGAATACTTTATTTAGTTATTATGATGATGCAGTTTATGTAAGAGAAGATGCTTTAAATCATTATTTAGATATTTTAGCACTTTATGAAGGGCACGGGGCTTATTACAGTCCGAATGCTTATGCCTTTCCTTATATTGATGAATATTATCATACGCCAATTTATAATTCTCAGCTGAATTATTTTGATGATTTAGTCCCATTACTACCAACTGTCCTTAGTGGCCATGTTTCGATGTATAGTAACTTTTTAAACTTTAATAGTTTAGGGACCAATCAATTACTTATGCTTATTGATTTTAATATTAATCCTGCCTATATTTTGTCTCATGAACGTTCAAACAACTTAAATAATACCGATATTGAATATTTATATGCAACAACATTTTCAATGTGGGAAGATACTATTGCATCAGAATACCGATTTATTAATGAAGCCTTACAACATGTTCAAGGTGCTAAAGTGGTTTCAAGGACAGTGATTAATGCGGGGATTAGTCAAGTAAGCTATGATAATGGTGTAACTATTATTGTCAATTACACTGCTAATAGTTATTATTTAGGGGATAATTTATGGGTGAATCCTCAAGGCTATATCATAAAGGAGGCAAGTTAGATGGAAAAAGTTAAACAGCGTCTTTATGATTATTATGAGAAAATGATGGCCTTTTTAGATCGCTACGTGCTTAAATATCCTAAAAAAGCGATAAGTAAGTTAGTGCATAATAGTGTTATCTATGTTGAACATTCTTACATTTTATGGTTTAACAAATATAAAATGCGCATATCAAATAAAACAAGAGAATCAAGTATTGGCTACATGTTTATCTTAATTTGGATTATCGGCTACTTAATATTTGCCTTATATCCTGTCTTTAACAGTTTATACTTAAGCTTTTTCAAAGTTCGTCTAGCAGGGTCAGGCATTGATTTAGATTTTGTTGGGATTGGTAATTACCGTGCAGCATTCTTACAAGATCCATACTTTGTAGAGATTTTAATTAATTATGCTTTAAGACTATTATTAAATGTACCTGTAACGATTGTCTTTGCGCTTATTATTGCGATGTTAATCAATCAAGATGTTAAAGGGAAAGGGGCATGGCGCACGATATTCTTTTTACCTGTTATTATTACCTCTGGGCCTGTTATTGCAGAACTCATGGCTCAAGGGGCAACCACCTTGCCAACGATTGAAGATTATCAGTTTATTGATACAATTATCGATAATATTGGTGCGTTTTTAGCCAACCCTGTTCAAGCGTTATTTAATGAAATTTTATTGGTTTTATGGTTTGCGGGGATTCAAATTTTGATTTTACTTGCAGGCTTACAAAAAATTGATAAAGGGATTTATGAAGCTGCGATGATTGATGGGGCTAGTCCTTGGGAAGGCTTTTGGAAAATAACCTTACCTTCTATTATGCCTTTAATTACTGTTAGTATAATTTATACTGTTGTAAGTATGAGTGTCTTTAGTTTAAATGAAGTCATTGTCTATATTAGAAATGTCATGCTTGGGGAATCTACCCCAGCATTAACAACAGGTTATGGCTATAGCGCAACTTTATCCTGGATTTACTTTTTAGCGATGGCACTGATTATATTAATCTTTATTGGACTCATTACAATCCGTAGGAAGAAGGTGCGCTAATGAGATTAGTGAATATGCTTAAAGAAAGCTATAAAGGCATTAAAAATAAGGATTTTGAACATGTCAAAATCCAAGTGAAACGTTTATTCATGGGGATGCGCTTTACCGATGGACTAGTATTTAAAGTTGGCATTTATGCGTTACTTATTAGTTTAGGGTATATTTATCTTTATCCAGTTTTATACATGTTAACCAATAGTTTTATGACGATGAGTGATATAATAGATGTAAGTATTAACTGGATTCCATCAACCTTAAACTGGGAAAATTACCAACTAGTTTGGGAAGCTATTGATTATCCAAGAGCTTTTAGAGATGCGGTAATTTTGGCTATACTGCCAGCTTTAAGCGCAACATTCTCAAGTGCTTTTATTGGGTATGGGTTTGCGAAATATGAGTTTCCACTGAAAAAAATCCTTATGGTTTTAATGATTATGACGTTTATCATTCCGCCACAAATTACCATGATGCCTACATTTAGAATGTATGCACAGTATGATTTGCTTGGGTCTATGAGAGCGTTTATTTATCCTGCGATTTTAGGACAAGGCTTTAATGGCGCAATCTTTATTTTAATTTTTTATTCATTCTTTAGAATGATCCCAAAAAGTTTAGAAGAAAGTGCGCAGCTTGATGGGGCTGGCCCTTTAAAAATCTTTACCCGTATTGCATTACCGCTTGCAGTACCAGCGATTATTATCGTTTTCTTATTTAGTTTTGTATGGTATTATAATGAAACTTATTTAAGCGGTTTATTCTTAAGAGGTAGTGATATGCTTACCCTGCCTTTAAGGGTTGAAGCGTTTATTAACAATTTTACCAGTCTTTATCCTGAAGGTTCACGCGCTAGAGAACTCATGCAGGCAGCGAAACTTGCAGGCAATATCTTGGTATTATTGCCATTACTGATTTTATATTTCTTTACCCAACGATATTTTGTTGAGAGTATTGACAAGACAGGGATTACAGGAGAGTAGATTTTATGAAAAAAATATTCAGTTTTTTAACGATATTAGTACTTTTAGGACTAGTTTCAGCGTGTGATAATACCACACCTGACCCAGATCCAGACCCAGATCCAACCCCGTATGATGAACGCGGTTTAGTGCCTGAATCATGTACGTATTTAGATAATATTGATGATTGGCAACCGGTTTGGTGTGAAGAGTTTGATGAAGATGGGTTACCTAATCCTGATAAGTTTTCTTATGATGTAGGTGGTACTGGGTGGGGAAATAATGAATTGCAATACTACACCGATGCACGTTTAGAAAATGCTTTTGTTGAAGATGGCTTATTAACCATTCGTGCGATTAAAGAAGATTATATGGGTAGTGATTATACCAGTGCACGTTTAGTAACTAAATATAAAGGCGATTGGCAATATGGCCGCATTCAAGTGCGTGCTAAAATGCCAGAAGGTAGAGGAACATGGAGTGCTTTATGGATGTTACCAACCGATTGGGTATATGGAGGATGGCCATTTAGTGGTGAAATTGATATAATGGAACACGTTGGTTATGATCCTGATACCATTCATGGGACCATTCACACTGGGGCTTATAATCATGGACTCAATACGCAAATTGGCTATTCAAAAACATTACCTTCTGCAGATAGTGCATTTCATGTTTATGAAATGATCTGGGAACCTGGTAAAATTGAACTTTTTGTTGATGGCGAACGTTTTGCGGTTTTTGGGTATAATGCTGATTTAAATACTTTTATTGAAAACAGTGATGCTTGGCCGTTTGATGAACGTTTCCATCTTATTTTAAATGTCGCAATTGGCGGTAACTGGGGTGGCGTTATGGGCGTTGATGACTCTGCCTTCCCAACAGAAATGCAAGTCGATTATGTCCGTGTGTTTCAAAAAGATTATGCAGGGTTAGATGAAGAAGCCCCTTCTCAAGTAGAGCGTTTATTAGCCGCTTATGAGACCCACAATAAAATCAAAATCAAATGGGACCACGCAGACGATGATGTCTATGTTAAACAGTATAATATTTATATAGAAGATGAACTCATTGGTGATACGTCACTAAATGCCTTTTTAATCGAAGACTTAGATCCCGCTACAACGTATCAAATCGCAGTTGAAGCCGAAGATTTTGCCGGCAATAAAAGCGAAAAACGTTTAATTAATTTAACCACAAATGATGTTCGAGAAATTCCTGCGAAAATTGAAGCCGAAGATTATGATGCGATGGATGGTGTTCAACTAGAAGACACCAGCGATACAGGTGGCGGTCAGAATGTTGGATGGATTGATACAGGGGATTATTTAGAATATATTTTAAATGTTACTGAGGCAGGAGAATATGTAATCAATTACCGCGTAGCTAGTGAGGAAAATAGTGGCGAAATTACCTTAATGGGAAGAACACGATTCCCCCTTGCAGTGACTAGCTTTGAAGCAACAGGTGACTGGCAAAATTGGACGACAGTAACAAGTGAACCATTTGAACTTGACGAAGGCATTATTACATTCAGATTAGACATCACACAAGGTGGCTTTAATTTAAATTATATTGAATTTATTAAGGTGGGATAGTATTGGTTACCATAAAGGATATTTCAAAAAAATCAGGATTTAGCGTCGCAACCGTTTCAAAAGCGCTAAATAATTACAAAGATATTAGTTTAAATACGCGTGAAGAAATCTTAAAAGTGTGTGAAGAGATGGGCTATGTGCCCAACTTTTCAGCACGCAGTTTAAAAACGCACCGTTCGCATACAATTGGTATCATTTTTGAAGAAGTTACCAATCAAGGGTTACAACATCCCTTATTTTCTAAGATATTAGAAAGCTTTAAAAGTGTGGTTGAAAGTAGAGGGTATGACATCATGTTTTTAGCTAAATCAATGGGAAAAGAAGATGGGTCTTACCTTCAACATTCAAAACGTAAACAAGTGGATGGTATTTTGGTATTATGTGAAGATTTTAACAGCGAAGAAATGAATGAACTTTATGAATCAAATGTGCCTTTAGTCATCATTGATTATTTTGTAGATAGTGCGATTACGATTACTTCTAATAACGAAGAAGCAATGAATCAAGGGGTTACTTATTTAAAGAATTTAGGGCATAAAAAGATTGCCCACATCTTTGGAGATAGAACCTCTTATATTGGGGGAACGCGTAAAAAGGCGTTTGAAGATGCGATGCGTAAAAATAATTTAGAAATCAATGAAGACTATTTAATTAGTGGAGAGTTTTTCTCTAAGGAAGATGGCTATCGTGCCATGAAAAAAATCTTAGCGTTTAAAGATCAACCTTCTGCGATTTTTTGTGCCTCAGATTTACTAGCCATTGGGGCAATTCAAGCTGTTAAAGAAGCAGGGTTAAAAGTTCCTGATGATTTTTCAATTATTGGGTTTGATGGCATTGATTTAGGACAACTCATTACCCCACGTTTATCAACCATTCGTCAAGATGCCCGTAAGATGGGCGAAATCGCAGCACGTAAAGTGATGCAAATTATTGATCACCCTGAAGCGGTGCATTTAGGAGAAACCATCACGGTTGATACGTATTTAATTACGGGTGAATCAACGCGTGTATTAAATTAATTTAAGGAGTACACCATGAAATTAATCAAACATTATGACTTTGAAAACCATCAAGATTTAAGTGATTTTAATGTTGAAGTTGGCGATAAATGGGCCAATAATGAAGTTCAACGTTACCGAAATCACCCAGATAATTTATTCTTTAATGAAGAAGGATTAAATATACGTGCAACTTTAGAAAACGATATCGTTTATAGTGCACGTCTAAATACAAAAGGCAAGTTCTATTTTCAATATGGCCGTATTGATATTATCGCAAAATTACCCAAAGGGAAAGGAACATGGCCAGCACTTTGGATGATGAGTGAAGAAAACCGCTATGGTAGATGGCCAAAAAGCGGTGAAATTGATATTATGGAACATACTGGTAACGATTTAGGGTTACTTTATTACTGTATCCATACTGAGGCATATAACCACCGTTTGAAGGAACAATATTATTACACGTTAACTAAAGAAGATGTTGCCGATGATTTTCAAACCTTTTCTTTAAAGTGGGATGAAACAAGCATTACGTATTTACTGAATGAAAAAGTCATCCACCGTTATCAAAAAGGTGAAAATGGTAAAGATACAAGCCATGAAGGATGGCCATTTGACGCACCCTTTTATATCATTATGAATTTAGCGATTGGTGGTAGTTTAGGGGGCAACGTTGATTATAAGAGTTTCCCACAAACATTTACCATCAAAGATATTAAAGTATTTCAATAGGAGGCATTATGGATAAACAAGAATTTTTAGATAAACTCCTTGAATCCATGACCTTAGAAGAAAAAATAGGACAGCTTTATCAAGCGCCCTATTTTTCTAATGTTGTAACGGGTCATGCGTTTGATTCAAGTGATACCATCAAAGATATTAAAGAAGGTAAGGTTGGTTCAGTTTTAAGTGTGCATGATTCAAAAACCTTACGCGCACTTCAAGATGCCGCAAAATCATCACGTTTAAAGATTCCTTTACTTTTTTGTTTTGACGTCATCCATGGGTATAAGACTGCCTTTCCTATTAATTTAGCATTGTCTAATACCTTTGATCCAGCCCTTATAAAAGAAGTCAGTGAAATGATCGCCTATGAAACGAGTCATGCGGGACTTCATTTAACGTTTTCACCTATGGTTGATTTAGTTAGAGATCCAAGATGGGGACGCGTGATGGAAAGTAATGGCGAAGATCCTTACTTATCAAGCATGCTCGCAAAAGCTTATGTTGAAGGCTATCAACAAAACGATTTAACAAGTCCAAACACCGTAGCGGCGTGTGTTAAACACTTTGCGGGGTATGGCTTTAGTGAAGCAGGTAGAGAATATAACTCCGTTGATATATCTAAACGAACCTTTTATCAAATGGTTTTACCTCCTTTTGAAGCCGCAATCAACGCTAATGTTAGCATGGTAATGAGTAGTTTTAATGTGCTTTTTGACGTGCCTGCGACGGCGAACAAGTTTTTACTTAAAGATGTCTTACGTGATGAACTAAGTTTTGATGGGGTGCTTATTTCTGATTACACCTCAACGGAAGAGATTATTCAACATAAAATTGCGAAAGACTTAAAAGAAGTTGCCTTTAAATGTTTTGATGCAGGGCTTGAACATGAAATGGTTTCAAAAAGTTTTAAAGATCATTTAGGCGCGTTAGTTTTAGAAGGTAAAATTAAAGAAGAAGCCATTAATCTTGCAGTGATGCGCATGTTAACTTTAAAATATGATTTGGGGCTCTTTGATAACCCGTATAGCTATTTTTACGATGATGAATCCGCCTATATGCAAACCGAAGCTGTCCGTAAAAAGTCGCTTGAAGCCGCAGAAAAATCCATGGTATTATTAAAAAACGATCAAGCATTACCCCTTAAAAAATCTGAAAAAGTTGCGCTTATTGGACCCTTTTTAGATTCAAAAGACATTATCGGAGAATGGGCAGCGCTTTGTGAGATAAAAGACACAGTAAGTGTCCTTGATGCCTTTAAGAAAGGTACGCAACCATTTAAAGTATTTAGCGATGATTCAATCTATGAGACTTCATTTGAAGGGATTGATAAAATTGTTTTAGTTCTTGGTGAAAATGCCCATCATGCAGGCGAAGGCAATTCAAAGACAAATCTTTATTTAGATGATTCTCAAATGGCTTTATTTGATGCCTTAAAAGAAAAAAACATCCCAGTTGTCGTCGTGATTTTTGCGGGTAGACCACTCATTTTAAGTTCACTCGATAAAGAAGCTGATGCGATTTTATATGCTTATCAAGGCAGTCATTATTCAGGTCAAGCCATCTATAACTTACTAACAGGAAGCTCAATACCTTCAGGAAAAATTACGATGTCGTTTCCTTATCATGAAGGTCAAATCCCTGTTTATTATAATCATTTAAATACAGGAAGACCCTTTGATCCATCACGTCCTAAGTATCGCTATAACACCCGTTATATCGATGCGCCTAATGCACCTTTGTACTCATTTGGTCATGGCTTAAGCTATGCTAAGTTTATCTATGAAAATGTTAAGCTTGATAAAGAAAGCCTAACACAAAATGAAACCTTAAGGGTATCGGTTGATGTGACTAACGATAGTCCTTATGAAGCTGATGAAATTATACAAGTCTATATTGAAGCGTTGAGTTTTTCAGTGAGCCGTCCTGTTAATGAGTTAAAAGCTTTTAAAAGAGTATCTTTTAAAGCTAATGAAACCAAACAAGTTACCTTTTCTTTAACTTTAAATGATTTTAGATACTATAATATCGATATGATTTTTACCGCTGAAGACCATGACTATTTGGTTAAAGTCGGACCGTCACTAAATGCTTTAACCGTTAAGAAAGTTCATATTAAAGAATGAGTTAGATTACCTTTCATTTATAAGAACTTTAAAATTTTAAAGATTTTTCATTATATTATAAGTAAAAAAATAATGCCCTATCAAATTAATGGTTGACGAGTCAACCATTTTTTATTTATAAAGATTATGAATTTTTGATTAAAACACTTTATTTTCTTTCTAATCAACTCTTTATCTTCTATAATAAACCTAAAGGGAGGTTTTAATATGGATGAACGTATAAAAACACTAACGTTAAAAGAAAAAGCATCGCTTTGTTCAGGAAAAAACTTATGGGAAACAAAAGCCATCAAAGAAAAAAACATTGATAGTATTTTCATGTGTGATGGGCCACATGGATTACGAAAAGAAATCAATCAAGTGGGTATGGGGATGAATGAAAGTGTTCCTGCAGTATGCTTTCCACCAGCTGTAACACTCGCAAGTAGTTTTGATGAAAGTTTATTAGCTCAAGTTGGGGAAGCCATTGGTGAACACGCAAGGTTTTTAGATGTTCAACTTGTATTAGGACCTGGCATGAATATTAAAAGACATCCCCTTTGTGGTCGTAATTTTGAGTATTTTAGTGAAGACCCTTATTTAAGTGGAAAATTAGCTAAAAACATGGTTTTAGGGATTCAATCGATGGGGGTAGGCGCTTGTTTAAAGCACTTTGTCGCAAACAATCAAGAATATTACCGCATGGTGAATGATTCGATTATTGATGAACGTGCCCTTCATGAAATATATTTAGAAGGTTTTCGCATTGCCGTGACCGAATCAAAACCCTATGCTGTGATGACTTCATATAATAAATTAAACGGAATCTATACGAGTGAACATAAGAAATTATTACATGATATTTTAAGAAAAGATTATGGTTTTAATGGCCTGATTTTATCAGATTGGGGCGCAGTAAATGATCGTGTTTTAGGCTTAAAAGCGACCCTTGATTTAGAGATGCCATCTAGTCATGGGATTAATGATCAGTTAATCTATAAAGCCGCAAAAAAAGATAAACGCGTCGAAAAAGCGCTTGATCAAGCGGTTAATAATTTACTTAATCTCATCGATAAGAAAAAAGAACCGCTTAGTGAAGTCGATTTAGAATCGCAAGATCAACTTGCGATGCGTGCAGCTGAAGAAAGCATGGTTTTACTTAAAAATGATGGGGCATTACCTTTAAAATTAGAAGAAAAAATATTAGTGATTGGTCCTTTCGCAGAATCGATGCGTTTTCAAGGGGCAGGCAGTTCTAAAATTAATCCAACTAAAGTGACCAATATTTTAGACGCTTTAGATAAAATGGATATTAACTATACTTATTGTCCTTTATATAGTCTGGATGGTGAAACCATTGAAGAAGACGGGAAAAATGTCATTTTAGAAACCATCAATAACTATGATAAAGTATTACTAACCATAGGACTCCCTGAAATTTTTGAGTCTGAAGGCTTTGATAGAATTCATTTACATATACCTAAAAATCAAGTTGATGTCATTGAGTTAATAAGTCAGTATAAATTACCTATCATTAGCGTGCTTTTTACAGGTAGCCCGGTTGTGATGCCTTTTTTAGGCCAAATTAATGCTTTGTTAAATGCTTATTTACCTGGTCAAGCAGGAGGGTTAAGCATCGCAAGAATCTTATACGGACTAACCAATCCAAGTGGAAAACTCGCAGAAACCTTCCCAATTTCACTTAAAGATGTCCCAGTAGGTTTTTATGGGATTGATCCTTATATGAGTTTTTATCAAGAAAGTATTTTTGTTGGTTATAGATTTTATGAACGCATGGAAAAAGCCGTGCTTTTCCCGTTTGGATTTGGGTTAAGCTATACAACATTTAGTTATTCTGATTTAACTTTATCGCATCATGCATGTACAGACTGTGATGAAATTAGTGTATCACTCAAGGTTAGAAATACTGGTGATATGGCAGGAAAAGAAGTGGTTCAACTTTATATTGGTAGTAAAGAAACAATCTATAAAGAAGTGAAACGTTTAAGAGGCTTTAAGAAAGTCCACCTATTAGCCAATGAAGAAAAAAGTGTCACCTTTAAATTAAACCGACAAGACTTTGCCTATTTTAACCGTGATACTTACCGATTTGAAATAGAAGAATTAGATTACACGATTTATATTGGCGCTTCAAGCCAAGATATTCGCTTAAAAGACACTTTAAAACTCACCAGTAAATATGCCGTCACTAAATTACCAGAACGTGACTTGCGTGAATGTTGTTACAAACATCTTAAAATCGAACGTGGTAGATTTACCCATGAAAGCTTTAGAATCATTTTAGACCGTTCGATTAAACCGATTAAACCATGCGAATTTACATTAAATACCCCACTTAGCGAAATTAAAGTCAATAAGTATGGTAAAAAACTTTACGATAAAGCGTTTAGTATGTTAAAAAAGCGATTGCCTAATGATGCATCCAGTCAACGCATGTTTTTAGAAATGTTTGAAATGATGCCTTTAAGGAGTTTAGTATTTATGAGTGAAGGCGCTTTTAAACTTCACATGGCAAGTGCGATGGTTGAATGGATGAATAAACATTATTTTAAAGCCATACATAAATTTATTTTTAAGAGGGTATAGATGGAAACCATAACGAGAAAAGAATCTTGGTCATACGCATTTGCAGGGTTTGGACAAAACATGATTTACGCTTATCAAATGTCATTTTTACTCCTATTTTATACGAGTGTTTTTGGGATTCCATCTTGGATTGCAGGGCTTATGTTTATGATCGCAAAAACATGGGATGCGTTTAATGATATTTTAATGGGAACAATCGTTGATAACACGAAAACGCGATTTGGGAAATTAAGACCTTATTTACTGATTGCTCCATTACCAATTATGATACTTTCGGTATTAATCTTTACCGCATTTGACGCAAGCCTTACAATAAAGATTATTTATATGTATGTTACTTACATATTATGGGGGATGGTTTATACCTTAGGTGATGTACCTTACTGGGGGTTAAGCGCAGCGATGAGTCCTGATTCACTTGCGCGTACAAAACTGATTTCATTCACAAGGATTATGACGATGATTGGGACTGGTCTTGTGATTATTGGTGCACCTTTAATCATTGAAGCATTTGGTAAAAATGACCGCGCACAAGGGTATTTACTTACTTCAGTCATCATAAGTATGGTAGGTGGCATCTTATTTTTCTTAGCGTTTTTTAATACCAAAGAAAGATCAAGTATTGATGCTGATAAAATCACTTTAAAAGATAATATCAAGCTTTTAAAAATGAATAAACCTTTAATCATTATCATGATTGCCAGTTTATTAGGGTTTACGCGTTTTAGTGCTCAAGTTGCTGGGCCATATTTTGCAGAATACAATTTATTAAACTTAGAATTATTTTCTATATTAGGCGCTGTACTTATCCTTTCAATGATTGTCGCAATGTTTATGACACCCTTTTTAACCGCTAAATTTGGAAAGAAAAATGTTTTCATTGCCACAAGTTTATTTGGCGCAATCACTTATTTTATCATGTATTTTATTGGGTATGATGTTTTTATTTTATTTGTGGTTATGTTATTTATCACATCACTATCAATGGGATTTTTTAATGTCTTACAAACGAGTATGATCGCAGATAGTATTGATTATTTAGAACATAAAACCGGCAAGCGTGCTGAAGGGATTTGTTTTGCTGGACAAACGTTCTTTTTCAAAGTAACGGGGGCATTAACGAGTTTTATGTTGGGCGTTATGCTTAGCTTAAGTGGCTATGTAGAAAATATGCTTCCAACCGATGCCAATGCAAGTACCCTTAACATGATTTTTCTCTTTGTAACCATCTTCCCAGGGATTGGTTGTTTACTTAGCATTTTTCCAATGCTTAAATATAATTTTACCGAAGATGCTCAACGAGCATGCGTTTTAGAAATCAATGCCCGCAAGGAGGGGTTAAATGGATAAAGAAGCTTTAATTTTTTATCAAATTTATCCGAAAAGTTTTTATGATGCAAGCGGCGATGGCATCGGAGATATTCAAGGGATTATTGAAAAAATCCCCTATTTAGTAAATTTAGGTATTAATGCAGTTTGGTTAAGCCCCATTTATCTTTCACCAATGAAAGATAATGGGTATGATATAAGTGATTATTATAAAGTGCATCCAATGTTTGGTTCATTGGATGATTTAAAAACGTTAATCGAAAAACTTCATGAGGCTAATATATTACTGATTATGGATTTAGTTATTAATCATACATCTAGTGAACATCCTTGGTTTTTAGAAAGTAAACAAAGTTTAGATAATCCAAAACGTGATTTTTACCTATGGAAAAAAGGGTTGAAAAATGGACGTAAACCCCCTAATAACTGGACAGCCTTCTTTACTGGATCTGCTTGGAGTAAGACTAAAGAGACCGATGAATATTATTTACATATATTTAGTCAAGACCAACCTGATTTAAACTGGGATAATGAAACCGTGTATCAAACGATTAAAACGATGATTAAATATTACTTAGATTTAGGTGTTGATGGGTTTAGAATGGATGTTATCAACTTAATCGGTAAAGATAGTCAGTTTAAAAACGGTCGCATGAGAATTGCCTTAAAAGGCATTGAACACTATTTATCGCATCCTAAAAGTCATCGCATTTTACGTAGGCTACACGAAGACCTTTTTAGCCACTATGACATGGTTACCATTGGTGAATGTGTGTTTGTATCAAAAGACGATGCCTTAAATTACATTGCCCCTAAACGAAAAGAATTAGATATGGTCTTTCATTTTGATCATATGGGCGTTGATAATTTTTATAAATGGTTTATCAAAAAATTTAAAGCCTATAAACTAAAAAAGGTCTTATATGATTGGCAAGAGGCAATAGGTTCACAAGGCTTAAACGCCATTTACTTAGAAAATCATGATCAACCAAGAAGTATTAGTCGCTTTGGCGATGAACACTATCACTTTGAATCAGGTAGTTTATTAGCTACTTTAATTTTCACCTTAAAAGGCATTCCTTTTATTTATCAAGGTCAAGAACTCGGTATGACAAATGTTCGTTTTGATTCGCTAGATGATTACCGTGATGTAGAAACTAAAAACGTTTATATTTTAGGGAGAAAAACCTTTAAATTTACCCATAAGCGAATGATGAAAAAAATCCATAAAATGAGTCGGGATAACGCAAGAACCCCCGTTCAGTGGGATAGTACGCCAAACGCTGGCTTTTCAACGCACACCCCATGGATTAATTTAAATTCAAACTTTAAAACCCTTAATATTAAAGATGCCTTAAAAAATCAGAATAGTTTACTGAATTACTATAAAGCCTTAATCGCTTTAAGAAAACAAGAACCGAGCCTTATTTACGGCGCATTTAAAAAAATACCTTCTAAAAAAAATGTCTATCATTATGAACGCTCGTATAACGGAAAAACTTTGATTATCATATTAAACCATCAAAATAAAACCATTAACTATAATCTAAACCAATCTTTAACTCAAGGAAAAACGCTACTTTCAAACTATCAAGACGTTAAAGAAAACCAATTAAGACCGTTTGAAGCGGTTATTATAAAAAAATGATCTCACGCTATGGTGAGATCATTATTTTTTTTGTTTCTTGTTTAAAGTAAAGTAGTAAAATTGGAATAAATAGGATGCCTAAAACTAAGATAAGTGTATTCATTAAAGGGTAGCGACTTTGAATATCGACCGCAAAATCTAAACTAAGGAAAACACTAAATAAATTATGACCTAGATGAATAAGAATTGGGACAAGGATATTTTTTGTTAAGTAAAAAGCATAAGCCATGACTAATCCAGCAGTAAAGGCAAATGCGCCTTGAATAAAATTAGCGTGAAAGATTGCAAAGGCAAGCGCACTTAGAAAGATTAGCCATTTAGGACTTAACAAGGTATCAAAATATCTAAAGAATAATCCTCTTAAGAAAAGTTCTTCAAAAATAGGTGCGAATAAACCAATACTAATCACTACTAAAATGATATTTGCGCTAGTTAACCCTTCTGCGTTTTCTATATAAAGGGCTACTTGATTAGGAAATAAAATAGATAACCCTGTGATAATTAGGGTAGAAAGTTGCAAGGCTGCAATGCCTAAAAGAACGGCTAAAATACTATGTTTTACTGAGAGTGGTTTAATATATAAACTAGAGGCAAACCCTTCTTTTTTTACAAGGATATAAATTAGATAAGTTGTAATCACTTGCGCAAGAATTAAACTAATGACTAAATGATTACCTAATATTTGCGCAAGTTCTAAAGGACTTTCCCCACCAGTAATCTCACCAGAAAAGACTTTTAAAAAACTAACAACCATAATGTATGTACCAGTAATCGTACCATAAATCAGTGCGATCGCTACTAACATAAGCGTATATTTAAGCCATGGTTTCATGTTATTTAAGCTCCTTTAAGTAAGCGTAAGCACTTTTGATAATCCCCGCTAATGGGACTGCTAAAATGACACCAACGAGTCCAAACATCCCACCAAAGAAGATAAAACTACTTAATACCGCAAGCGGATGAATGTGGACTTGTTTAGAGAAAATTTTAGGTTGGACTAAACTACTTTCAATCATTTCTTCTAAAACATTAAGTAGTAAAATCATCACAATACCCACAAGATAAATATAATCATCACTGCCGTTTTCTAAATAAAGAGTTAAAAAGAGTGTGATTGGCATCGACATACTAATCCATACCCCTAAATAAGGGATTATACTAAACATGCCCATCACCAGCGCAAATAAAATCGCATAGACGACACTAAAATTAGGGATAAAGAAACTTAAAATACTATAAGTAATCATAAAGAACACCGCAATAAAAATCATAACCTGACCATGACCTAAGAAATAACCTCTAATGACATTGTCGCTTTCTTTAGCTAAAATCTTTAAATGTTTTTGAGATTTTTTAGGGAATAATTTGCCTAAACTTGAGAAGACTTGGTTACGGTCTTTAATTAAATAATACATAAACACTGGGGTTAAAACTACAGTAAAGACAAAGTGAATCACACTTGTTGTGATGTTAAAAATAAAGAGGAATACACCAATGGCTAAATCAAAGAGATCTTGATAATTAAAATCTGAATCCTCTAGATTGCTTAAATAATCATTGAGTGTCCCTGTATCAAAATATTCACTCACTATACTAACTGCTTGATCTAAAATATTTTGTAAAACACCTTCATCAATTTGATCAGCTATACTTACAATCATTGATCCGATTTGAACAATAATAAAACTTACTGTAATGCTAAGTAACCCAACAATCAGTAGTAAGCCTATAATAATAGCTGTAATGATACTAATGCTTTCTTTGAACTTCAATTTTCTTTCAATTAACTTAGCAAGAGGTCCAATAATAAAGCTAAGTAAAAACGCAATGGAAAATGGAATCACAACACTTTTTATAGCGTTATAAAAGTTTTCTAAAAAATCACCCGTTAAGGTTTTAAATTGTGTAAAGCCTATAATAAAAATTGTTATAATCGAAACGATTAGAAGAATTTTTATAAGCGCTTCTTTTTCTAGTTTCATCTTTTCACCTCAAATTGTATGGTATACTTATTATATCATTAGTTCAAGCCAATTAAAGAAAAATAATGAATTTTGGAGGGTTTATGGACAAACCAAAGCTCTATTCAATGCCGTTTTCAAAGATCTATTTACTTTATGTTAAAAAACTAGAAAAAAAGGGGTATCCTGAAAGGGATGTCCAAAGCATAATTGAATGGCTTTTAGGGTACGACCAAGAAAGTCTAAATGATACTTTAAATAACGATATAGACGTAGAGACATTTATAAATAATGCCAAAGCATTTAACCCTTTAGCCAGTGAAATAAAAGGCAACATTTGTGGCGTTAAAATAGAAACCATCGAAGATGAAACGATGAAAAAAATTAGAATACTTGATAAGTTAATTGATGAACGCTATAAAGGGAAAAAGCTTGAATCTTTATTAAAGTAAAAACACTTATTAAAAAGTGTTTTTTTTGATTTTTATTTCTATACATAGATTGAGTTCAAAGAAAACTTTATCATCAACATCTAAAAATATAATGATTATAGTTGAAAACATAGTAAATACCTAAAGTCTGTTTTAGTTGTTGCGTTAACTTACAAACAATCTTGATAATCATCAGTTAGTATCATGGGTATGTTCTAGAAGTCTTCAATTGGATTTTGATGATAACGATCAATTAAGTATAAGTTACTATTTTTAAAAAAAAGCCTTTAAAAGTATTAGGATAAAATGAGAATCTATTTCTGATGTAAACTCGATTTGTTATAAAAATGATTTGATGCTATACTTAAAGTAAGTTGAATATTAAGGGGAAGATAATGAAAACATTTTATTTGATTATTTTTACAGTGTTTTTCAGTTTCATAGTAAGTGGATGTGAAGAAGTAACTCAAGATGATGACGGATTAACCGTCACGGTTAGTTTTAATGTTGATGGTGGTTCTATAATTGAATCCATAGACGTGCAAAAGGGTTCAACTATAATAGCACCATCAGATCCCATTAAAGCTAATCATACTTTCGAGGGATGGTATAGTGATTCTAGTTTTGACACCGTGTTTGATTTTAGTACGGCGATTGAAGAGGAAACAACACTTTATGCTAAATGGGAAGCTGTTCAAAATAACCCCGATGAAGCAACCATTTCATTTAATTCAAATGGTGGCACAAATCATCCAGCGATTACCCAAGAAGTAGGGACAACTTTAGGAAATTTACCAACACCAGTTAAAGATGGTTACACTTTCCAAGGGTGGTATACAAACAGTAATTTAACAAACGCATTTACACAAAGTACAATGCCAAGTACCAACACCACTCTTTATGCTAAATGGGAAGCTGTTCAAAATAACCCTGATGAAGCAACCATTTCATTTAATTCAAATGGTGGCACAAATCATCCAGCGATTACCCAAGAAGTAGGGACAACTTTAGGAAATTTACCAACACCAGTTAAAGATGGTT
>JBKHEA010000018.1:0-29499 GCA_046541015.1 Candidatus Izemoplasmataceae bacterium | reverse complement strand
AAAGTGTCGCTTAAGCGACACTTTTTTTATACGTATTTAAATGGATCTAAGTCTATTGATGATTCATAAATTGGACAATCTATTTCAGCATCAATAAGTTCTTGTTTTAAAGCTTTTTTAAAGTTTTTTTCAGCGTAGTGACCAATATCTAAGGCATTAAGTCCCATTTGTAACATATCATGAGCATTGTGATAACTAATATCACCCGTTACATATAAATCTGCGCCCTCTTTTTTAGCTGCAAACATATGTGAACTGCCACTGCCACCACTAATAGCAATAGTTTTTACCTTTTTATTAGCATTTTTACTAATGAGTCTAGCATTTTTCATATTAAGTTTTTCTTTAATATAAGTAATCGCTTCATTCATTGGAAGGGGTTTAATTTCACCAATTTTACCTATTCCATTGCTTGGTGTAACCATTTCTAAAGGACGCTGATTTTTTAAGTCTAGTAAATCGGCTAAAACTTGATTCATACCTGAATGACCTAAGTCATAGTTTGTGTGACTGACGTATAAGGCAATATCATGTTTGATTAAGGTTTCTATGAGTCTACCTTTATAAGAATCTGTGAGAATGTTATAAAGGGGTTTAAAGACTAAAGGATGATGGGTGATAATGAGATTAACCTTTAGTTTAATCGCTTCATCTAAGACTTCTTTTGTAAGGTCTAAGCTGATTAAGATACTTTTAATTTCTTTATTTAATGTGCCTACTTGTAATCCAACATTATCCCATTCATACGCTAAATCAATGGGGTATTTATCATCGAAAAAGCGTTTAATTAGTTGACCATTCATCTAATACCTCCTTAATAAGCAACGCTTCTTTAAGTAAATTAGGATTAAGTTTTCCTTTAGGAACTTGTTTAATGATTGAATTAATGTGAGAAAGTTCATTTTCTAGTTGTTGTTTATAAAGTGCGGGTTTTGTTTTTAATAGTACCGGGCCAAAAAGGATTTCTTTTTCTGTATAATCTTTATGTCCGGGTTCTAAGATTATGATGGTATAGATGGTTCCATTTTCTATGATGATTTGTTCATCGGTAATAACATAATTATTTTTAATCAGCCTTCTTACGCTTGAGGCATTGTTATTTGGTTGTAAGATTAACCGTTTTACATAGGGTAAATTAGCGCTTTTAAAGATATCATATATTAAGTTTCCCCCAAGGCCAGCCATCATGATAATGTCAACCTCAGGCTTCATAGCATCAATACCACTGGCTAAGATTGGGTAAATCTTATCGCTTAAGCCATGCTTTTCAATATTATCTTTTGCAAGTGAAAGCGGTCCAATTTTATTGTCAATCGCATACGCTTTTTTTATTAAGCCTTCTTTTATCGCATAAATAGGAAAATAGGCATGATCTGTACCAATATCGTAAAGCACGGTACACCCCTTTAAATAAGGTAAACACGTGCTTAAACGATGGTTAAGCATTATCTTCCACCCATAAAATCTTTAAGTTTTTTACTGCGTGAAGGATGACGCAATTTACGTAAAGCTTTTGCTTCAATCTGACGAATTCTCTCACGCGTTACGCCAAACTCGCGTCCGACTTCTTCAAGTGTTCTTGTGCGACCATCAAGTAATCCAAAACGCATACGTAATACTTTTTCTTCACGATCAGTTAGTGTTTCTAAGACCGCATCAAGTTCACGTTTTAACATTTCTTTAGATGTAAATTCAAGGGGAGTTAAAGTATCTTGATCAGCGATAAAATCACCTAAACTTGAATCTTCTTCTTCCCCAACAGGACTTTCAAGTGAAATTGGTTCTTGAGCAACTTTTTGAATGATTTGAACCTTTTCAACGCTTATGCCCATACGTTCTGCGACTTCTTCGGGTTGGGGTTCACGTTTTAATTCTTGGATAAGTTGACGCTGGGTTCTTACGAGTTTATTGATGGTTTCTACCATGTGAACAGGGATACGAATCGTACGCGCTTGATCGGCAATTGCACGGGTAATTGCTTGACGAATCCACCAGGTTGCATAGGTAGAAAATTTAAAGCCTTTAGTGTGATCAAATTTACCCACAGCTTTAATTAATCCCATGTTTCCTTCTTGAATTAAATCTAAAAACTGCATCCCACGACCAACATAACGTTTCGCAATAGAGACTACTAAACGTAAGTTTGCCTCTACTAATTTGTTTTTGGCCAGTTCACCTTTATATAAGAGTTGTTCAACTTCAAGTTTATAATCTTGAGTAATTTCATCATTATTTTCTTGCATGCTTTCATATTGTTCTTTGGCAATTTCTGCATGGTAAATATCTTGTGCAAGTTGTAATTCATAATCAGGGTCAAGGAGTTCAACACGGCCAATTTCTTTTAAATACATGCGCACAGGATCATCGACTTTAATCGATGTTTGTGACTCAAATGACTTATCGTGTAGTAATTCTTCTTCAATGTCTTTAGCAAAATCTAAATCTAAGACTAAATCTGAATCAATATCATCATCTTCTTCTAAATCTAAGTCATCGTCATCATCTTCATCTAAGGTTAGTTTTGGAATTTTGTATGAAATCATTTCCTCCTCGCTTACCACATCAACATTGTTTTTTTCGAGTTCTGTGATGACTTCATCAAAATCGTCGCTGTTTTCGTCAACATAACGTTTTACCTCTTTAACAGCAACATACCCTTTGACTTTACTAATTTCAATGAGTTCCTGAATAATTTTTTCTTTTTCCATGGTTTGCCTCCTTAATAATGGCATCAATTTCTTTTCTAAAATGTATTTTTTCTTCGGTAGTCATCGCCGCTTTAAGTTTTTGTTTTAGAATGGTTATTTCACTGCGACGGTTTTGTTCGCGCATAACTTTTAAGTAATCTTCAAATTCTTGTTCATCATGAGGGTAATTTTTTTGTTCAATATAACGTTTAAAGTAAGCTTGTTTATCTTCACTTAAATAGTGCATAAAAAGTGCTGGGACAATGCATAAGCTTTCTTTATTTAAACGATAGTATTCAAATATTTCAAGCTGAATATCACGAGCATGTTTGTCGTTAAACATGATATCTTTAAACTCGCTTCTAAAACGACGTTCATAGTAGCGGTCTTTAAAGAAATAATAGATTAACCCACGTTCAGCTTTAATAAATTTATCCGTAATATCTACTTTTGGTAGTTTTTTATAAGTCGGTGTATACGTTTTTTTAATGCTAGAAAAATCTTGTTGTAAAATTTCTTGTGAAATTGAGAAATCCTTACTTAATTTGCGTAAATAATAGTCAGTAACTACACTTGATTCATCCTTAATCATTTCAAAAATGCGTTTTTTAAATTGTTCAATTTCGGTAATTTGATTTTTTGAAACATGTTGCTTATATGATTCATATAAGTAGTTCGTTGCATCAAGTGCTTCATCAATGAGTTTTACAAAGTGCGCATTCCCATAGGTTTTAATGGTATCATCGGGGTCTAGTTTTTCTTCTAGCATAGCAACTTTAACTTCAAATTTAGCGCGTTTTAAATCACGGATAAACTTATGGGTTGCATCAATACCAGCTTGGTCACCATCAAAACATAAGATGATTGTGTTGGTATATTTTTTAAGTTTTTGAATGTGTTTATCCGTAAGCGCAGTCCCCATTACGGCAACGCCTTCTTTAATCCCAGCTTGATAAGCACTAATGACATCCATAAACCCTTCAAAAATAACAATGCGGTTTTTTTCTTTTACAAACGGTTTGATACGGTTTAAGTTATATAATACGTCACTTTTTTCAAAGATGACGCTTTGAGGACTATTCATGTATTTTGCCATACTAGTGTCATCTTGATAGATTCTACCAGAAAAGCCAACCACGTCACCTTCTTCATTATGAAGTGGAAACATAATACGGTTTCTAAACATATCATAAACCGTTTGATCTTCTTTGATAAGTCCTAAATCCATACAGTCACTACTGAGAAATGATTTTTGAATTAAGGCTTGATAAAGCGCATCCTTTTGATTAGGTGCAAGCCCAATATCAAACGTTTCAATCGTTTCTTTTTTTAAACCCCGAGCCTTTAAATAAGCTAGTGCCTCTTTTCCAAGACTTGTATGGTTTAATACTATTTTAAAGAACTGATTGGCTTCTTGATTGATTTCATAATATTTTCTTAAAGGATTAGAGGATTGTTTAGGGGCATAATCAATATTTAAGCGACTTGCTAAATATTCTATTGCTTGTTGGCTACTAATATTTTTGGTTTCTTTAACAAAAGTAATCGCATTACCACTTGCCTTACAAGAAAAGCAGTGATAGAGTCCTTTTTCTTCATCAACGGAAAATGAAGGGGTTTTTTCATGATGAAAAGGGCATAAACCAAAATGATTTTTCCCCTTTTTTTCTAGTGGTGTCACTTCACTTATTAAGTCAACGATATTGGTTTTATACAATATTTCGTCAACTATGGAATCGTTGATGTTGGGCACATTATCACCTAAAATCTAGATTTTTTTAAAATGGTAGCAATAAGTTCTTCTTCTGTTAAGCGGATTTGTTCCATCGTATCACGGTCTCTTAACGTATAGGTGTTATCCCTTAAAGATTCATCATCAATTGTAATTGCAAACGGGGTTCCAATCGCATCTTGACGGCGATAGCGTTTCCCTATTTTTCCGGTATCATCATAGACAGCATCTGTAAAAGATGATAGGGTTTTATAAAGTGCTAAGGCTTTTTCTTGATGATATTTTTTTATAAGTGGTAAAACCGCAACTTTAAAAGGGGCTAGCGCTGGATGTAAGCGTAAGTTGATGCGCGTTTCTCCATCTTCGAGCGTTTCTTCATGATAGGCTTCATGTAAAACAGCTAAAAACAAACGCTCAACACCTAATGAAGGTTCAATAACGTAGGGTAAATATTTTTCATTGGTTTCTGGGTCTAAATATTCTAAACTAACCCCAGAAGCTGTTTGATGTTGCTTTAAATCATAGTCAGTTCTTGAGGCAATACCCCACAGTTCATCATAACCCCAAGGAAAACGGTACTCAATATCGGTTGTAGCATTAGAGTAGTGTGATAATTGAGAAGGATCATGGTCTCTTAAGATTAAGTTTTCTTCACGAATATTTAAATCTAGTAAGAAGTTTTTACATGCATCTTTATAATACGTAAACCATGTCATTTCTTCTCCTGGTTTACAGAAAAACTCTAATTCCATTTGTTCAAATTCACGGGTTCTAAAAATGAAATTTCCTGGGGTAATTTCATTTCTAAAACTTTTACCTATTTGGCCAATTCCAAAAGGTATTTTTTTTCTTAAACTACGTTGAACGTTTTTAAAGTTTAAAAATATCCCTTGCGCAGTCTCAGGACGCAAGTAAATGACTTGCGAAGAATCATCTAAAACCCCTTGACTGGTTTTAAACATTAAATTAAATTGTCTAATTGGGGTAAATGCCATTGCCCCACAGTTAGGACATTTAATTTTGTGTTCACTTAAGTAGGCTTCAAGTTCTTCGGTACTTAAAGCATCCGCATTGACATTTTCATCATGCGCTTCAACTAAATGATCGGCACGATGACGTGTTTTACAGGCTTTACAGTCGGTTAAAGGATCGTTAAACCCATCAACATGGCCACTTGCTTTCCAAACAGATGGATTCATTAGAATTCCTGAATCAAGTCCGACATTATGTATGTCTTCTTGAATGAATCGTTGCCACCAGGCATTTTTAAGGTTGTTTTTTAAGCTAACTCCAAGTGGGCCATAATCCCAAGTATTCGCAAGACCACCATAGATCTCACTACCTTGAAAGACAAAGCCAAAAGTTTTTGCGTAATTTACTAGTTGTTCCATTGTTATTTTCATGGGTTCACCTCTTAGAGTAATGTATATAATAATGTTTTACTTTTTCTTTTTAATCCTAAGTGATCAACAAAAAGTTGATCAATGATTTTCATTAAACGTAAGGATGCTTCTTGCGGTAACGCTAAGGATTCATACGTTGTTACATCTGCATAAAGTAAGTATTTTAAAGGCATAAAAGTATCTTGATTTAAAGCGACGTGAGGGTTATCTAAATGCATTTTACAACTCACCATACCAGTAAATGTATCTAAATATAAATCATCTTTTGATGCACAAACATGACACTGATTAAAGTTTAAGCCATATCCTAGAAAATATAACATTTTTAGGTCGAAAAGTAAACTTAGTTCAAGCGCATCGTTCGTCTTTTTTAAGGCGTTAAAACATTTAATTAAAAAGTTAAACAGTTTAGGGTGATCATCTTCCTTAGATACACATAAAGATACGGTTTCTAATAGACTACTTAAAACTGTCGTTTTAATTAAATCAGTTTTAATACTTGGATAATGATCGATTTTTTCTGCGGTTTTAATTGTCGGTAGTTTACCTAAAGAAAGTGTAATTTGTAAATAGTTTCCTACTTGAATATAAGGTCTTAAAGCATTATTCATTTTTTTTACACCGCGCGCTAAAGCACTTTGCATGCCGCTTTTTGTATAAAAATAGACGAGTTGACTGTGTTCTTGATAGTCAAGGGTTTTGATGATTAATGCTTCAAGGGTTTTATCCATTAGAGCTCATCCTTAAATCCAAAGTTTTTTAAGTATAAAGCTTTATTGCGCCAATCTTTAACCACTTTACAGTGTAAATCTAAAAAGATTTTTACCCCTAAAAGGGCAAGGATATCTTTTCTAGCAGCGGTACCTATTCGTTTAATCATATGGCCACCTTTACCGATAATAATGCCTTTTTGACTATCGCGTTCAACGATGATTGAAGCGTGAATATTTAAGACATGATCCAGGGTTTCATCGGCTTCCATGTATTCAATTAAAACCATGACACTATGGGGAACTTCTTCTTGGGTATACATTAACACTTTTTCTCTTATAAGTTCACTAATTAAAAACTTTTCAGGATGATCGGTAACTTGATCTTCTGGATAGTATTTTGGACCTTCTTCTAAAAAGCTTTTGATATCAACAATGAGTTTATCTGTATATTGTCCTTCAAGGGCACTAATCGCAAGCACCGCTTTGAAAGGAAATAGGGTTTTATAATGCTCAATTTTTTCTTTAAGTCGTTTCATATCTTTAGCTAAATCAATCTTATTAACGACGAGTAATACGGGTGTTTTTGTGTGGGTAAGTTGGTTAATAATTTCTAAATCTAAGTCATCGGTTTTTTCTACTGCGCTAACCATCAAAATGATTAAATCAACGGCGTTTAAGGTATTTAAGGCTTGTTCGCGCATGACTTGGCCAAGGGCATGTTTAGGATGATGAATCCCTGGAGTATCAATAAAGATAATTTGGCTATCTATATCATTATAAATACCACGAATGGCATGACGTGTTGTTTGTGGTTTGCTTGAAGTTATCGCAATTTTTTGTTTAAGCATATGATTTAAAAACGTACTTTTGCCTACGTTGGGTTTGCCAACAATGGTTACAAATCCGGATTTATGCATTACATATCATCCTCAGTAAACCCAAGGGGTAAGAGTTCTTGATTGGTTAAGGTTTTAGTGTTTCCAAATTTATCGCTTAAATAAACAGGCGCATCTAGTGGCATGAGTTCACGCATGACTTGTCTACAAGCACCACAGGGACTTACAATATGATCTTGTTCAGTTGTAATTAATATTGCTTCAATGTCTTCTTTTTTATAGCCTTTAGCATAAGCTGTAAAAAGCGCAGTACGCTCAGCACAATTGGTTAGTCCATAGGAAGCATTTTCTATATTCACACCGGTAATAATACTTCCATCTTTTAATTTTAAGGCTGCGCCAACTTTAAAATGAGAATATTTTACATACGCATGAGGTAAACTATCTTGAGCGGCTTTAAATAATTCTTTCATAGTATTCTCCTATCTTGTTAGTTTAACTTGATCTAAAATCTTTTCTTGTAAGGCAAACATGGTATTTGCTTCTTCTTCAGTTTCATGGTCATAACCTATCGCATGTAAAAAGCCATGCACTGCTAAAAATCCTAGTTCTCTTTCAAGTGAATGATGATACTCGTGTGCTTGAGATAATGCGATATTAATCGCGATAAAAACATCCCCTAGTTCATCAGCATATTCACTAGGAAAGGTTAAAACATCAGTAGGTTTGTCTTTATCTCTAAAGGTTTTATTTAGTGATTGTATTTTTTCATTCGTAACAATAATAATGTTAATGATTTTTTTACTTTTGGTTTTCGTTAATTTATACGCTTTTTTTAACGCTTTTCTAATGACTTTCTCATAGTTTTCTGTATTGGCTTCATTAATGATATTGATCATCGTATCGCTCCAATATTTTTTGTACGAGTGGATGTCTAACAACATCTACACGTTCAAATCTTATGACTTTTATACCTGGGACTTCTTTTAATAGTTGGGTGGCATGAATTAATCCACTTAAAGTGTCATTAGGTAAATCAATTTGAGTAATATCACCTGTTACAACCATTTTTGAATTAAATCCTAAACGGGTTAAAAAAAGCTTCATTTGACCTTTAGTTGTATTTTGCGCTTCATCTAAGATAACGTAAGCATTTTCTAAAGTACGTCCGCGCATGTAAGCAAGCGGGGCAATTTCAATAACACCTTTTTCAATTAGTTCATCGGTTTGTTTATTGCCTAAAACTTCATATAGCGCATCATACAAAGGTCTTAAATAAGGATCAATTTTTTCTTTTAAGTCGCCTGGTAAAAAGCCTAATTTTTCACCAGCTTCTACTGCAGGTCTTGTCAAAATGAGTTTTTTTATCGCCCCATTTTTAAGTTTGCTAATGGCATGCACAACCGCTACATAGGTTTTTCCTGTACCAGCTGGACCAACACCAAATACTAAATCGTTTTGTTCAATGGCTTCGATATATTTTTGTTGGTTGATGGTTTTAGGAAAAATGGGTTTGCCTGTTAGCGTTTTTGTGATTAATGAGCGGTTTAAGTAATGGTCTAAGATGGTATCTTTTGTTGATTCTTCTAAGAGTTTAGCAACATAGATAACATCACGTTCTGTGATGGTTATTTGCTTATCTGATAAGGTAATTAACGTTTCAAATACCGCTTCAAGTTTTTGAATGATTTGCGGATTGGTTGTATCGACGTAAATGGCCTCTCCTTTAGTAAAGATTGTTACGTTATAAAAATTATGTAAAACGCTTAAATGGCGATCGTTAACGCCGATCACCTCACTAAAGGTATGAATGGTTTTAAAAGATGTTTTCAGTTGATGAAATTTCAAGCAATCAATCTCCCTTTTTAAACTATGTATATTATATCATACTTAGTGTAAAAATCTTGCATGAAAAAAACAAACGGTGAAGTTTTTTCACCGCTTGAATAGTTGTTATTTTTTTGTTTTATTCTGTCTTTGTTTAATTTTTTTAGAAACACTTGGCTTGACATAATATTCTCTTTTACGAGCTTCTGCAAGGGTACCTGAACGTGAAACATCGCGTTTAAATCTTCTTAACGCGTCTTCTAACGTTTCGTTATCTCTAACTACTGTTTTTGCCATGAGGTTTCCCTCCTTCCACTCTGAAATTTACCGTTATTATAATACCAAATAATATGGCGGTTGTAAAGTTATTTCATTAAATGTTTTATTAAAGTGCAGTTTTTTTAGTTTATCGCACCATTTGGCAGTAATTGTGCGATTGATTCTGGATATCCTACACGTTTAATTATAACATGATGCATGGTGTTTATCAAATTTTCACTCGTTTTTACTTGCACGCTTAAGTAATTTGAGGTATGCCCATAACAAACCCCATCATGACAGCGTTCAAATAAAACTTCTAATGGTTTATCTTTAACCGTTTCTATGTAAGAGAGGGCTAAGTGTTCATTTAACTTGATTAGTTCATTAACACGCATGGATTTAATCGTTCCATGAACTTGATCTTTTACCCTAGCGGCTTTCGTTCCGCTGCGTTTTGAATAAGGAAAAACATGGAGTTCAGAAAACTTTAAAGCTTTTAATGTTGTTTTGATGGTTTGAAAATCTTGATCGGTCTCTTCAGGATAGCCAACGATGATATCGGTTGTAATTGCGATATCGGGCATCCTTTTTCTAATCGCTTCAATTTTTGAAAAATATTCAGCTAAAGTATAACGTCTACGCATCTTAGCAAGTATACTATCAGACCCACTTTGAATCGGGATATGTAAATGTCTTGCGAAGACTTGATTGTGCGTAATTAAGTCTAAAATCTCTTCCGTTAACTGATTGATTTCAATTGAAGATATTCTTAAACGTTTTAACCCCTCAAGATGACTTAGTTCATTTAATAAATCATAAAACGTTACCGTTTTTAAATCATGCCCATAGCCACCAGTATGAATTCCTGTTAAAACAATCTCTTTATAGCCTTTTTCAATCAAGGTTTTTGCTTCACTAATGATATCATCTTTATCACGACTTCTAATTGGACCTCTTGCAAAAGGGATAATACAATAACTACAGTACTGATTGCAGCCATCTTGGATTTTTATAAAGGCTCGTGTGTTTTCTTTAAAGCTTGTGACATTTAGTTCATCAAAGGTTTTATAGCGTGCAATATCTTTAACGCTATTGATTTGTTTACGCTCACGTAAAAATTGTTTAACATACTCAAGAAGTTTTTCACGTTTAGATGTACCCATGATGATATCAACGCCTTCAAGATTAGCAACCGTTTCAGGGTCTATTTGGCTATAACACCCCATAACAGCAACAACTGCATCAGGATTTCTCTTCACGGCTTGTCTTATGCTTTTACGACTTTTTACATCGCTTTGATTGGTTACAGTGCAGGTGTTGATGACATATACATCACTATAGTCTTTATAATCAACAATACTAAAGCCATCGTCTTCAAAAATCTTTTGTAAGGCTTCTGTTTCATAGGTATTTACTTTACAGCCTAAGGTATAAAAGGCTACTTTCATCTAATCACTCATTTCTAGCATTAAACTTATGGCACTTAAAGCATAAATCGCCGCGGTCTCACTACGTAAAATACGTGGACCTAAGGAGACACTCGTTACGCCTTGGGCATTTAAAAAGGCAATCTCATCTTCAGTAAATCCCCCTTCAGGGCCAATAATCACTAATAGGTGGGCACTAGGTTTAACACTTTTTAATGCGGTTTTAAAACTTAAGGTTTTTTCTTGTTCATAAGCAACAAATATATGATCAAACGGTTTAAAGTCGATGGATGTTAACGGGAGTAAGGTTTTGATTTTAGGTTTGTTGCTTCGGTGAGATTGTTCGCTAGCTTCAGTAATAATACTTTCCCAACGTTTAATTTTTTGTTCAATGGTTTTATCGTTAGTTTTAATAATCGTACGCTTCGTTTCAATAGGAATAATCGTATCGGCACCAAGTTCGGTAGCTTTTTGAAAGACGAGTTCAAAATGATCTTTACGAATTAAAGATTGCGCTAAGGTTACATGATAGGGTTTTTTCACAAGCGGTAGTGCAAGCAGTTTTTTACACGTAACCTTTGTTTTATTTAAATCAATAATTTCTACTTGATAACAGTGCGAACCTTGATCGCATACGATAATCTTATCGCCTTTTTTCATGCGCATGACATGTACAATATGATGACATTGATTGGAATCAGTGATGTCAAATAACTCTTGATTGATTTCATTTTCAATAAAATAGCGTTGCATCTAACTCATCCTTTCTTTTAAGAAGAAAAAGATACCGGTTAAAGTATCTTATGTAACGTTAGGCATAGAAACGGCTGTTTGATCGTAATCATAAAAAATAGCACTAATATTGATCACATCATTACCTTGTTTAAACTGGATGAAGTAATAAATGCCATCATCACCTATTTCAATGGCCATTTCATAGAGTTCATCTATATCAAAATCGTGGAAAAACTCGTGGTCTAAATAATCATCATAATGGGATTCATCTAAGAAATAAGCCCCATCTTCATACGTAAACCAACGCGCTTTGAGGTGGTCTGTTGGGACAATAAAATTAGTATTTAAGAAAAAATCATCTTCATCAATTTCTCGTTTGTTCCATGATGATTGAGTAATGGGTGTATAAATAAAGAAACGATCTTGATCACGTTCCATGATAAATTCTTCAAAATCACTTGAATAGCCTAAACGATCCCCTTCTCTAAGCGCAACAGCGTTAAATTTTTGTTGGTTCAGTTGGGTTTCTGTGACTAAGGAATAGTTATCAGAATCATTTAATTTTTTAATGGTATCTCTAAGGTCTTTATCACCACAAGCACTAAGGCTCAGTGAAAGGGTAAAAAGAAGGGCTAAAAGGATTAGTTTTTTCATAGTTTCACTCACTTTCTTCTAGATTTAAGTGTATATGAAAAGGGTTAAATTGTCAATAAAACACGGAAAAAGGATTGCCTAAGCAATCCCTTTTATTCATTTACTTAAACGTGACTTAATTTTATCCCAAATGCTTTCATCATTAGTGAGGTCTGTTTTAGAGAGTTGTTCAAAAAGCTGGGTTTGTTTTTTGTTTAGTTTGGTTGGGGTGATGACTTTAATAATGACATGTTCATCACCTTTACGTTTACTTCTTAAGTTTGGCATCCCTTTACCTTTTAAGCGGAACGTTTTATGCGATTGTGTGCCCGCAGGGATTTTTAATTTAACATCTCCATAAGGTGTTGGAACAATAATTTCATCGCCTAAAGCAGCTTGCGCGAAAGTAATAGGAATTTCAATGACTAAGTCATCGCCATGACGTTCATATAAGCCATCATCTTCGACTTCAAAGACAATGTATAAGTCACCAGCTGGTCCGCCATTAATCCCTTTATGACCAAAACCAGGCATGCGAAGTTGGTTGTTGTTGTCTACCCCTTCTGGGATATTAACACTGACAGTTTTTTCTTTGCCAACAACGCCTTCACCACCACAAGTATCACACTTTTTAGTCACGGTTTTTCCTGTACCGTTACACTGTGGACAGGTTGTTTGGGTTCTTGTACGGCCAAATAAGGTTTGTTGTTCCATAATGACTGAACCTGAGCCACCACATTTAGAACATGTGTGAATATCATTTTTAGAATAAGCACCACTTCCATGACAACTTGAACATTCTTCATAAACCATCGTGCGAATATTTTTCTTACCACCATGGACGGCTTCATCAAAGGTTACTTTCATGCGTTTATGGATATCTTGACCTTTTCTTGGTGCATTAGCATTAGCGCGTTGATTGCGTCCACCGCCGCCAAAGAACGATGAAAAGATATCATTAATATCAAAGTCAAAGCCACCGCCAAAGCCCTCTCCGCCACCAAAACCAGCTTGGCTAGCTTGATGACCAAAACGATCATATTGGGCACGCTTGCCTTGATCACTTAAGACTTCATAAGCTTCTTGGACTTCTTTGAATTTACTTTCAGCATCCGCTTCTTTATTTACATCGGGATGGTATTTACGTGCTAGTTTGCGGTATGCATTTTTGATGTCTTGAGCCGACGCATTTTTTTCAATACCTAGGACTTCATAGTAATCTCTTTTGCTCATAATTCACCTCTTTTAAAAAGGACTTGAAGCAGCAAGCTGCTTCAAACACTTTTTTTAATTAGTTTACTTCTTCGTATTCTGCGTCGATGACATCATCATCATTATTATCTTCTTGATCACTTGAGCCTTTGCCATTTACATTTGAATCTTGGCTAGCTTGAGCTTTTTGTGCTTCTTCATAAACTTTAGCACTTAATTTTTGAGCGATTTGTTCAAGCGCTTCTTTTTCTTTCTTAACGGCATCTAAATCATTATCATCAAGCGCTTTTTGAAGTTTAGCAATTTGATCTTCAGCTTCTTTTTTCTCATCGTCTGATACATCTTTTAAGTCTTTAAGCGCTTTATTTGTCGCAAAGATCATTTGATCCGCTTCGTTTTTAAGTTCTGCTTCTTCTTTTAACGCTTTATCTTTTTCTGCGTTATCTTCAGCTTCTTTAACCATACGCTCGATATCTTCTTCAGTTAAGCCTTCGTTATTTTTAATGGTAATTTTTTGTGATTTACCAGTACCTAAGTCTTTAGCACTTACATTAACGATTCCGTTAGCATCAATATCAAAGGCAACTTCAATTTGAGGGACACCTCTTGGTGCTGGTGGAATATCTGTTAATTGGAAACGACCTAAGGTTTTATTTTGGTTAGCCATTGGACGTTCACCTTGTAAGACATGAATATCTACGGCAGGTTGGTTATCTGCGGCAGTTGAGAATACTTGAGATTTAGAGGTAGGAATGGTAGTGTTACGTTCAATGAGTTTTGTGAATACGCCACCTAAGGTTTCAATACCTAGTGAAAGTGGTGTAACATCTAGTAATAAGACATCTTTAACATCACCCGCTAAGACACCCGCTTGGATGGCTGCACCCATTGCGACAACTTCATCAGGATTTACACCTTTATTTGGTTCTTTTCCTAATTCATTTTTAATAGCATCTTGAACAGCTGGAATACGTGTAGACCCACCAACAAGTAAGACTTGGTGAATATCATTTTTAGTCATCGATGCATCTTTTAATGCGCGACGAACTGGTCCCATGGTTTTTTCAACTAAATCACTAGTTAATTCGTTAAATTTAGCACGAGTTAAGGTTAAGTCTAAGTGAAGTGGTCCACTAGACCCTACAGTGATATAAGGTAATGAGATTGTAGTTTTTGAAACCCCTGAAAGGTCTTTTTTCGCTTTTTCAGCAGCATCTTTAACACGTTGTAATGCCATGCGGTCATTTTTAAGGTCGACACCATTTTCTTTTTTGAATTCACTAACTAGATAATCAATAATGCGTTCATCAAAGTCATCGCCACCTAAACGGTTATCACCGGCAGTTGAAATAACTTCAAAGGTTCCTTCTGCGAGTTCTAAAATACTAACATCAAAGGTACCTCCACCTAAGTCATAGACTAAAATGGTTTGGTTTTTATCGGTTTTATCAATACCATATGCAAGCGCTGCAGCGGTTGGTTCATTGATAATACGTTTGACTTCTAATCCTGCAATTTTACCTGCATCTTTTGTTGCTTGACGTTCTGCGTCATTAAAATAAGCTGGAACGGTAATAACCGCTTCGGTTACAGTTTCACCTAAATAGCTTTCTGCGGTTGCTTTTAAGTTTTGTAAGATCATCGCAGAGATTTCTTGAGGGGTGTACGTTTTACCGTTAGCTTTTACTTTTTCGGTAGTCCCCATTTTTCTTTTAATGGATGATACGGTTTCTGGGTTTGTCACCATTTGGCGCTTTGCGACTTCACCTACTTGAATTTCACCATCTTTGAATGCAACAACACTTGGTGTTGTACGCCCACCTTCTGGGTTTGCGATAACTTTTGCTTCGCCACCTTCCATAACAGCGACACAAGAGTTTGTAGTTCCTAAATCAATTCCTATAATTTTTGCCATAATTTTTCTCTCCTTTACTTTTCACTGACTTTGACCATGGCTGGTCTGATGAGTCGTTCTTTAAATTGATAGCCTTTTTGATAGACTTCGACAATCGTATTTGGTTCTAAATCGTCGCGTTTTTCAGTTGCGACGGCTTGGTGAAGGTTTGGGTTAAAGGGTTCATCGGTTGCATCAATAATTTTTAAGCCCTCTTCTTCTAAAGCACTCATTAAATCTCTTCTGATCATTTCAAATCCTTTTGCGTAAGGTTTGATTTTTCCATCTTCGGTTTCATTTAATAGGCCAAGTTCTAAATTATCTAGTGGGGTGATGAGTTTTTTTATGAGTTCAACATTCGCAAAGATACGGTCTTTAATACGCTCTTCATTCATACGGCGTTTAAAGTTTTGAAGTTCAGCTTGATTTCTTAAGAGTTGATCTTTTAATGATTGAACTTCTTCTTTTAATGAATCAATTTCACTTTTTTCATCTTCTTGAGCGTTTTCACTATCTTTTAAATCATCTTCAATATTACCACTAGCTTCATTTAACCTTTCTTCTTGATTGAATGTTTCTTTTTCTTCTTCAAGAATATCAGTTTCTTTTTTCTTCTTAGTCATGTTTTCCTCCTACTTCTTATAAAGCTTTGACATGTGTGCTGCAAGATATTTGAGTAATGGGATTACTTTTTGATATTCCATACGCGTTGGTCCAACAACCGCAATGGTTCCTTTTTCGCCTTCTCTTACTTCATAAGGCACCATGACAACACTACAGTTTTTCATCGCAGTAATTTGATTTTCTCGTCCTATACGTACGGTTAAACCTTTTTGATCACTATGCTCTATAAGTTTTAAGATATCATTTTTTTCAAAGAAGTTCATCAGTTCTCTAACGCGCTCTACATCACTAAATTCGGGTTGGTATAACATATTCGATTGACCTGAAAGATAGTATTTACTTTGGGTAAAGCGGGTAAATGCATCTAAGAAGGCTTCAATGATTTTTTGATTGTAGGCAAGTAAATCTTTAATGTGTTTATGATTGATTTCATAATGAATTTTTTCACTCACTTGACCAATCGGAACATCATAAAGTATTTCATTAAATATCTCAATAATACGTGTGAGTTCATCGGTTGAGGTGTTTTTTGGTAACGTAATTTGTTTACTTTCAACATGTCCTAAATTCGTAATCACAAGTAATACACATGATTGATCATATATAGGGACTAATTCGATTTTTTTAACCCGACTATTTCGTGCGTTTGGCCCTAAAGCAATGGTTGTATAATTCGTTAGTTGTGATAGTAAGTTCATCGCTTGCTTTATCGCTTCATCACGTGCTAAATCTTCATTGCTGAACAAATCATCAATGAGGGTTAAGTCTAAATCAAAATCGTCGTCATCGCGCAAGAGTTCTTCTACATAATAATGATACCCTAGTTCACTAGGGACACGACCACTTGAAGAGTGGGTTTTTTCTAAAAATCCGAGTTCTTCTAAGTCTGCCATTTCATTACGAATGGTTGCTGGACTAAAGTCTAGTTGTTTGGATAAGGTTCTAGAACCAACAGGCTCAGCGGTTTTAACAAACTCTTCGACAATTAACTTTAAAACGATTTTTTGACGATCTGTAAGCATTGAATCACCTCTTTAGCACTCACAATATTCGATTGCTAATGGTATTATAAACGATTAAAATAGCACTGTCAAGTCTAGAGTGCTAAAAAATAAAAAAATCCGCTATTTAGCGGATTTGATATAAGGATTAAAGGTTGATTCATGGGCAATGGTTGTAAAATGACCATGCCCTGGATACACTAAAGTATTCATATCAAAGGTTTTAGTTAAGTCTGTAACGGTATTGATTAGTGTTTCTTCATTCCCTGTAGGTAAATCAGTTCGACCTATGGTTTCTCTAAATAAACAGTCTCCAGTAAATAAATAGTTTTTATAAGAAAAACTTACACTACCTCTTGTATGACCCGGTGTATGAACAACTTTGATTGGTTCATTGTTTAAAAGGAAAGTATCTTGTTCATCAAATGTATGGACTTTATGTTTACTTGATACTTTAAAACGGTCTGCCATATAGGTTGATAAATTTAAGTTAGGATCAAAAAGAAAATCACGTTCAAGGGCATGAACATAAATTGGGGCATCAAAATCATCAAGCAAATCATTTAAGCCCCCAATATGATCATAATGACCATGCGTTAATAAGACCGCTTTTAACGTTAAATCTTCTTTTTCTAAGAAAGCTTTCATATCACAATAATTAGACCCAGGGTCAATAATATAGGCTTCATGATTTTCATAAAGGATATAACAGTTTTCTGCGAAATCATTAATAATTGCTTTAATCATTAGTTCTCACCGCCTGATAACATCCGTATATTCCAGCATCATTACCTAATTCTGCAAGATAAAAGGCTGTTTTATCTTTTACTGGGTTAAAGGCAATCGCTTTAAACTTTTGTTCAATTTTATGCAGTAAAAATTCACCCGCTAAGCTCACGCCACCGCCAAAAACAAAACAATCAGGATTGGTAATCACACTAATAATTTGACAAGCTTTTGCCAGAGCATTTGCAACTTCATCAACAACTTTTAATGCAAGCTCATCGCCATTTTTAGCCAACTCAAAAACGTATTTTGCGCTAAAAGAAGTTTCAGTGCGCAGTTTTGTGTTTAAGTGGGTAGTTTCAATAAAATAACTCGCAAGTTTTTTAACCCCTGTTGCGCTAGCTAAGGTCTCTAAACAACCTAAATTTCCACAACCGCAACGTAAATCATAATCTCCAATATACATATGACCAATCTCACCGCCAGCCCCGTGGGCTCCTTCGATGATTTTACCTTGTTCAATCACACCACCACCAACACCTGTTCCTAAAGTAAATAGGACCATATTATCAACATTTTTACCCGCCCCAAAGGCTTGTTCCCCAAGGGCAGCGATGTTTGCGTCATTATAGACTTTGATGGTAAGTGGTTGATCAAAATAACGTAAAAACTCACGTTTTAAATCTAGGTTCACCCATCCTAAATTTACCGCTTCAATGACAATATCATCTTTAACAGGTCCTGGAACTCCAAAGCCAAACCCTTCAATCTCATCCATTGAAATCGATTCATTTTTTATCGCTTCGGCAATATCTTTTAAAATATTTTTTCCAGAATCTCTTAAATCAGTATCAATAGCCCATTTTTTCATAAGGGTTCCTTTTAGCGAAAATAAGCCGATTTTAATCGTTGTTCCCCCTACATCAATACCATAGATATAACGTTCCATAGTTAGCTCCTATCCAAAAAAAACTTCTTAGTAGAAGTTTTATTTTTTTTCTCGATGCAAAGTTTTTTTATTACATTTTGGGCAGTACTTTTGTACTTCCATTCTACTTGGATGCGTTTTTTTATTTTTAGTCAGATTGTAATTTTCATTGTTACATTCTGTACATTTTAACACAAACTGTACTCTCATAGACTTTCCTCCTCATAAACTCTTAATTATATTACACTTATTTATTAAAAAAATCAAGACATACATAGTAATTTTAATCATTGTTTTGTATAATAACGGTGGTGATAGTATGATTAAAAGAGAATTCACAAAAAAAGTCTTTGTCAAAGATTTACAAATTGGCGGTCAAAATAAGGTTGTCATTCAAACCATGACCTTAAATAAGACTGAAAATACTCAAGCGGTATTACATGAGATTAATACCTATGCAACGCATGGGGCAGATTTAATCCGTTTAGCTATACTTGATATGAATGACGCAATTGCGTTAAAAGAAATTAGAAAAAACACTAACGCTTTACTCGTTGCAGATATCCATTTTGATTACCGTTTGGCTTTAGAAGCCATAAAAAATGGGATTGATAAAATTCGTATTAATCCAGGTAATATTGGTTCAATTGAAAATGTAAAAAAAGTGGTTGAAGCTTGTAAAGCCAAAAAGATTCCAATTAGAATTGGGGTTAACGCGGGTAGTTTAGAAAAAGATTTACTTAAAACTTATGGAAAAAGCGCAACAGCAATGGTTGAAAGCGCAAAACGCCATGTCAAAATATTAGAAGATTTAGATTTTACTGATATCATCATCAGTTTAAAAGCAAGTGATGTTACCTTAACCGTTGATGCTTATATGTTAGCGGCTAAAACTTTTATTTACCCTTTACACATTGGCATTACTGAAGCAGGTCCTCTTTATCAAGGGCTCATTCAAAGTAGTGCAGGGTTAGGAACATTACTATATCATGGGATTGGTGATACGATTCGCATTAGTTTAACGAGTGATCGTTTAGAAGAAATCAAAGCCTGTAAAACATTACTTGCAAGTTATCATTTATATAAAGCACCAAAAATCATTAGTTGCCCTACATGCGGGCGTTTAAGTTATGATATGAAAGCAATACTAGATCAAGTTGAAGCCTATTTAAAAGATAAAACCTTACCCATAACCGTTGCGGTTATGGGGTGCGCAGTCAATGGTCCAGGTGAAGCTAAGGAAGCAGACATTGGTATTGCTGGGGGTAAAAATGAAGGCTTAATCTTTGTAAAAGGTAAAATCAAACATAAGGTTAAACAAGAAGATTTATTTAACGCACTCATCAATGAAATTGAAAATTATCAAAAAGAAAATGCAGATTCATAATCTGCATTTTTTAATTATCATCAGTATCTTCAGTCACTTCATCACTTTTTGTGTATGCAGCAGCAAGCGCAATACTTACGGATATTTCTTCACCTTCTCTTAAATCATATTCAACACTTTGTATGATAAAGAGTTGCTCACTATCAAATACACGCTCTAAGAACACTTGAATTTGATCAACATCATTCGTTTTAAATGTAATCAAAATCGTATATAAATCAACTTCTTCCGTTAAAACGCGTAAAGGACTATCTTCAGGATAGGTTGTTGGACTCGTACTAATTACAACATTTCTATCCGTCGTTTGATTATTTGGAATGCCTGCAAGTTCAAGTTGGGCAAAAATATAAAGTTGAAGTTTTTCCAAATCATGATTGAAAGGAATTTCTTGGTGAAGTTCAACCATACTTGGAATTTCTTGATTACGATTATCTTCAACGATACGTTCAATCGCAATAATTTGCGAAGTTAACTGTTGATTGTTGCGTTCAGTATTTTCAATACGAGTGTCAACTTGGCTTAATAAAGTAACTCTCACAAAGAATACAACCGCAACCGTTACAACCATTAATGCTACAAAGATAATATCACTAGTTCGTTTATTCAGCATCGATATTCACCTCGATTGTAAAAATAGCGGTGTAAGTAAAGCTTGAAGTTTGTTGTAAGGCTGTATAACTTGATTCATCAACATAAGTTAAGTCCCCATAGTCCCAGTTTAAACTTCTAAACTCTATTTGCGTATTAAGTTCAACCATGAGTTCAAAACGTGAATTTACAGCACTATAACGGACAAACCAGACATCGCCACCATAATTATTAACTAGCGCTTCTAGTTCATCATAATAGGTTTGATAATTTATTTGATGCATGCTTACAGTATTTACGGTATCTAAAAAATTAACACGATTCATTTGAATGTTATAACCTGTTAACTCCTCATTAACTAGCAATAATTCATACTGTAAGTCGTTATTTTCTTCTAACACGTTATTTAAGGTTTCCTGACGGTTAGATAATGGGAAATAAATAAAGATCCAACTTAAGATAACCGCGAATAAGACAATCAGTAAAATATTAACATTAAATTGTCTTGGTCTTCTTACATCAGGCAATAAATCAACCAAGATAAACTCATTGGTGGTTTGTTGCCCTTTAGATTGAAACTTCCTATTAGCCATTAAAATAACCCCCTTTGGGTTACTAAACTAGCTGCAAGCGGTATATAACACTCACGATCAATTAACGTATCAACAATTTTACTTGCCTTTTTCATATCGAAAATATGTACATTGTCATCATCTTCAAAATATTCATCTAAATATTCATTCGTATATCTACTAGACATATTAAAGACAACAATATTTTGAATCTCACGCTCTCCTGCGTTTAAATTGTACTTATAATAATTGGCAATCTTACCAATTTCACTATCTAAAAGCTCTAAATACTTATTATCGGTTAAGGTTTTAGCCGTAATATTTTGAACTAAAGAAAATAATGGGATTTCTTCATCAAATATATATAGTGAATAGGTATGATCAAATACAGCCATAAACATGACATCTTTTTCAAAAGATAACTCACTATCTTCATTTTTACGGTAATAATATAACCTGTGCAAACTAAGTGGTGGAATGTCCGTTCTTACAACTTGCATATTCATATTGTAAAATAGTTGTACATAGGTTTTAAGTTCATTTTGTGGGGCATAAAACATGATAACTTCATAATGATCTTCGTTTTTACGATGGATGACATAATCCATTTTCATGTCTTTAAATGGAACCATAATCATTTTTTCCATTTGTTGGCGAATATATTCGCCAATTTCATTTGGTTTATAAATGATTGGTACTTCAATCTTTCTAAATGTAAATAATTCTTCATGAACTACCAAATTTACACGACGGGCTTTAATTTTAAACATTTTAAAAGTGTCTTTTAATATCTTTAAAAGACGCTCTTCACGGTAAATAACCCCGTTTTCAATAATACCTGTTTCTAGTTCTACAGAACTATATTTCAGTTTTTTCATGTTGTAGCCGTCTGGTTTTTCAATGAACGATACTTCTTTATCAGTAAAAAACACATTGAGTACACTTCTAGCCATACAACCAACCCTTTCCTATCCAATGAAAAGTGAACTGTACCAAGTAAGTAAATCTTGTCCAATAAAATAAGTAATGATAACCCCGCCAAATATAAATGGTACAAATGGAATAGGATTCATCTTCTTAAGTACACTTCTTCCTAATATTATACCAAGTAATGCCGCAAAAAACAAACTCATAAATACTAATTGTGCCCCTAAAAATAAACCGATAATAAAATAGAGTTTAATATCGCCACCACCAAGAGCATCTTGACCATACTTTTTCTTGCCATAATAAGCAATTAAATATAAAAAGCTAAAAGCTAAAACGCCTCCTAACAGCGCATCAAACCATGTATCTAAAGGATAGATCATTCGTAAAATAAATATGATTGGTGCAAAGATAATTAAGACGACATCTGGTACGATATGATATTCTATATCACTAACACTAACAATGATCATTAGTGAAAAAAATATACTAGTAACCATAAATTCTATTAGGTTATCTTGTAAGATGTAATAGCTAAGTCCAAATAACAACCCACCAAAAAGTTCATAAACTGGATATTTAATGCTTACTTTAGCACCACATGAAGGACACTTACCACGGACAAAAAACCATCCAAGTACTGGTGTAAGTCCATACCATGGGATAGTTTTATTGCACTTATCACAATGACTTCTTCCAGTAATGCTTTCTTTCTTAGGAATTCTAGTTCCAAGTAAAATAAAGAAAGATGTAAAGATTAAACCATATAAGACAACAAGTGTTAAAATCATTTGATCACGCTCAAAATGTGTCATTTATTAAAAAAGCAATATCCGGGGATATTGCTTTTCATAGTCTTTATGATACAGGTGTTATATTAGCGTCGAGTTCACTAGTAGAGTCTAATTCAGGTGAGAAGGTATATACTATAGGATCAGTACCTGTAGCAACTATAACATCAGTAATAGCTTCTACCTCAACTACATTGTCACGACTTGCTGAAGATGGATTACCAATAAAATAATACTCTCCAACGATAACACCAATTACTTGTGTAGACGGGTCATAAACAAACTCGTTGTCAGAACTAGTATATTCAGCCATTGCGGTAGTTTCATCGGTGATAAAACTATCAGTTGTACAATCTCCAGATGCAAGACATGTATTAATAGCGCTTCTAATAGAGGCTGCCTCTGATATTACTGCATCTTTTTGCGAATTCTCAACAATGTTCCCTACCGCAGGAATTGATACAGCTGCGATAATTCCTAAAATTACGATTACGATTAGTAATTCTACTAAGGTAACCCCTTTGTTATTTTTAATCATTTTCCTTATTCCTCCTATTTTTTTATGTAAAGTCTACCATTGTCCCCTCAAATAGACCTTAAGTTGGTTTAAATATACCATATTGACCACTAGTTAGTCAACAAATTATCGTAAATATTATGTTAATAAGGTTAGTTTATAAGGTTATTTATAAGTTTTTTAACCTAATTGTTCAGATAACGATAGTGATGGTAACATGACGGCTAAAATCATGATGACAATCATGATGTAGATAAATATGAGTAATAATGGTTCAAGCGCTTTTTTAAGACGTTCTACTTTAATGTCACTATCTTCATCATAAAACTGCGCAAGTCCTAACATCATTTTTCCTAAATCACCGGTTCTTTCACCAACACTCATCATACGCACAAATACCACTTCACTTGCGTAGTGGTGTTCAAATGCTGCACTCATAAGGTCTCCACCATTAACATTTTTTTGTGCTTCTACTAATAGTTTTCTGTAGACCTTATTATCAAGAGTATCATAGGTTGTTTTAAGAGAATCTTGGAGTGGCACATGGTTTTTCATTAATTGAGCTAAGGTTGATGCAATACGTGATAAATTACTCAATATAGTTAGTGAACCAAATATTGGGGCTTTGATTGCTAATACACTCATTGCGTATTGAAAATTATAACTACGTTTATAAATTTGTTTTATGAGTATAATAAATATTATCAGTCCAGCGAGTAAATATAAGATATTAGCGCGTAAAAATTTACCAATATTCATGAAAAGAACGGTTACGCCTGGTAGTTCTCCACCTAGTGAATCATACATCCCTTCAAACTGAGGAAGTACCCCAACCATAAGGAAAGTTGCAACACCAATGGCTACAATCATATAAATTGCTGGCATCATCATAGTACCTTTGATGCTCGCTCGAAGTCTAAACTGCTTCTCATAATAATCAGCAACTTCAGTTAAAACTTCTTCTAAATCGCCGGTTTTTTCCCCAACTGCAATCATCGCAACTAATAGTTTTGGGAAATCTTTAGGATACTCTTTTAACGCTTCACTAAAAAGTTGACCACCATTTACCTCATAATATAGTCCATAAAGAATACGTCTAATATTCTTATTGGTTTGTTGGGTGGCTAAAATCTCACAGGCTTCGTTAAGTTTAACCCCACTTCTTAGTAAACTGGATAATTGTTTAAGGTAAAAGATTAAATCTTTATCCTTAATCACTTTACCAAGGGTAATACGGTTTAATTGTGCAAGTAAACTTTTATAGGGTTCAATCTCAATCGCACGCATGCCGTTTTCAAATAAAAACTGATCAACGACTGCTTTAGATGGCCCTTCAGCCATCCCTTTGACAATTTTACCATCTTTCATGCGTTTCGCTTTATAGCGATAATCATTAATCTTCATTAAAACCCTCCTAATCGAGTCCGAGTTTTAAGATCTCTTCAACCGTTGTAATACCTTCTTTAACTTTTTCAAGGCCCGCTTCAACTAAAACTTTTGTCCCATCTTTTTTGGCTTGAGTTAAAATATCATATTCTTTTTCATGATTACTAATCATACGAATAATCGTTTCATTAACATCAAGCATTTCAAATACAGCAACACGGCCTTTATACCCTTTATTATTACAACTTGAACACCCAACAGCACGACGCACACGTTTAATATCTTTGTAGCCATGACGTGCAAAAATTTCTTTTTCGTTTTCAGTTGGTTCTTCTGCCTTTGCACAAATATTACAAACACGTCTTACTAAACGCTGAGCAACAATCCCACTCATTGATGAAGCCACTAAGAATGGATCAATTCCCATATCAACTAAACGACCAATGGTTTTTACAGCACTATTGGTATGGATGGTTGATAAAACTAAGTGTCCAGTAAGGGCAGCTTTTACAGCAATTTGTGCGGTTTCAACGTCACGAATCTCCCCAATCATGATAATGTTAGGGTCTTGACGTAATATAGACCTTAAGGCACTTGCAAAGGTAAAATCAATATCAGGATTAATATTGACTTGGTTAATTCCTTCAAGTTCAATTTCTACTGGGTCTTCAACGGTGATAATATTGACATCAGGATGATTAAGCTGATCTAAACATGCATATAGTGAGGTCGTTTTACCACTACCAGTTGGCCCACTAACAAGGACAATCCCATTAGGTCTTGAAATCATGCGCATAAAGGTCGCTCGGTCTTTATCACTTAATCCAAGTCGTTCAATCCCTTGTGAATCTCGGGATAAGTCTAATACCCTCATAACCACTTTTTCACCGCGTACGGTAGGGAGGGTTGAAATACGTAAGTCAATCGGACGCCCTTCAATAACGGTTTTAATACGACCATCTTGAGGCGTTCTATTATCAGTAATATCCATATGGGACATTACTTTAACACGGCTTACAAGTTTTGGTAAAATCACTTTAGGAAGTGAACGCTCTGTACTTAAAACCCCATCAATACGATATCGGATTTTAAATTCGATATCGGTTGGGTCTATATGAATATCACTTGCTTCACTTTTTACTGCAGTCAGTAGAATTTGATTTACAAGCTGAATGATTGGACTTTCTGTTGCATCTTGTTCAGGTTCTTTAACCATTTCATCATAGAATTTTTCAGTTGATTTTTTCTCACTTTCAACCTGAATTCCAAGTGATTTTAATGTTTTAGAGAACCCATAATAGCGTGCAATCGCTGTATCAATATCATTTTTAGTGGCAATGACCGTTTCAACGTTCATTCCTGTTTTTAAACGAACGTTTTCTAAGGTAGGAAAATCTAGTGGGTCATTTGTCGCTATAACAATACGGCGACCACTAATATTAATCGGCATGATTTTAGATTTTGAGACAAAATCTTCATCTAGTAATTTTAATACAGCATCATCGACATAAATAAGCCCTAAGTTAACCCTTTTAATCCCTAAAGAGTCACTTAGTGCATCCACAATTTGTGAATCTGTACAATAGCCAAAACGAATTAAGGCTTCCCCAATTTTTTCGCCTTTTTCTCTTCGTCTTAAGGCCTCATTAATCTCTTCTTCATTGACAACGCCCTCGCGGATTAACACATCCCCTAAACGTTTAGGTACACTTTTTGCCATATTTTCACATCCCTTTATGCTAAAATAATTTCTGCGATTGGGGCATAATACTCAGTAATAATGGTTTCTTGGCTAATAATTTCGCCCTCTAAATTATGCATCGTACGCGTCACTTCAACAATCACGCCGCGTACACCTGGTTGGGTTAGGCTAGGGTTTTGTGTAGTTTGTGTAGGATAATCAATATAAGTATAATTTCTATCAACCGTTATTTCATTTAATAACGGCGCACCAATGAGTCTTGCAGTGATAAAATCACCTGATTGTTCAAACTCAATAGTAAATGATTCTAATGCATTGTTTTCAAAACTAAAATCTAACCCTTGTGAACGATGAACTAAAACATTTCTACCAAAATATGGATAATTATCAATCGTAAACTCATTAGGCACTTGTGGTAAATAGTTGTATTCAAATAGGGTCATATGTGAATGACTCACAACATCAATAAGGACGGTACTTAAAAAACTTAACTCATCATTGGTGAATGTTTCATCAAAAGCTTCAAGTACACTAAAACTTGACCTTGAATCGATTGTGAGTTCTCCACTAGGGTATAGCGTTAATAATTTATCATTTAATGTTGAAGCACTTACAGAACTAGGTGTTTCAACATTGGTTTCATAGATGATATCGTATAAGTTATCTTCAATTAAAATATAACGATTTAAATTTTTACTTGAAAAGGTTCGCATACGCGCGCCATCACTTATAAAATCATCTAAAAGTGTTTCTAAATCAAACTGATCTTGTAAGCCTGACATAAAGGCTTGTTGTTCAAGTTCAAAAAGTATTTGAGAACGAACTGAATCATCAAAAGAAACGAATAATACATTCGTTTGTCCTGGTTCTATATTGTTCATACTACGGCTAATATCGTAAAACAAGAGTTCACGATCAAGTTCGTATTCATAGCCTTGATAATTCACTTCAAAGACAACACGCTCATCATTAAGCCAGTCTTCAATGCGGTTTCTTAACTTTTCTTCTGCCTCATCTTCTGTTAATCCCCCAATATAAACGCTGCCGATAAACGTGTTTTCTGGATAGCGGCCTAAATTAAACCCAGCAATCATAAACCAAAAAACAAATATACTTGCAGCACCAATTAAAATAACAACAGCCGAATAAAGGTAATACCCTAAATTACTGTTTCTAAACTGAGAAGCCATTTTATCACCACATTTATTAATATTTACCTTATTATACAATAGATACAAGCGTTTTTCCAAAAAGAACTGAAAAAATTACGTCTTTTTTAAGCATTTTCTTGACTTTTTGTAAAAAAACATAATATTTTGCCTTAAAACAACCATAATTCACTAGGTTCTCTTAATCAATATGGTATAATAAAATAAACCATATACATGGGGGTGAACGATGTGAAAAATCAAAAAGGGTTCTCTTTAATTGAACTGCTTGCGGTAATTCTTATTTCTACTTCAGTGATAGTACCACTGATTTTTTCACTTTCTAGTAATTTTGATACCAATGTTCGCTTAATTAATAAAAGTGTTGCAACAACCGTTACAACTTCAGCCTTACAAGGTTTTCAAGATATGTATTATCAAGATATAGAAATTGTCCTTGAAACAAGTTCAGAACCATTCATTATTTTTAACGCTGATAATGGCTGTGACTTATTAAGAACTGCCTCAGTTCAACCAAGAAACTCGTTTAATATTTATACAAATAATCAAGGTGTTTGTGATCAGATTTTTGATATTCAAAGCATCAATCGCTCCTTTAGCAGTGAAGAATTTATGGTCGTAGTCTTTCCTTACCGCGTTGAGGATATATCAAGTTATCAAGCAAGTGTTAATCAAGCCTATTCAGATGGGCGTATTCCACTTGAAGTAAGAGATACAATGCTTGATGTTATTGAAGGGGAATCGTTAAGTATCTTAAGGATTGTAACTTGGGTACAATACGGAGATGACGCAAGTCAAAATGTAACGCGTAGTGGTCTTTTATCTCCTGAAGTGGAGGTTGAAGAAGAATGATTAAAAATCAAAAAGGGGTTACTTTATTTGAATTATTAGTAACCATTTCTATAAGTAGTTTACTCATTGCATTATTATTTTCACTACTATCAACAACATTAATTACTAAAAATGTGGTTGATTACACCAATCGCTTAGATGATGAAGTCTTTGATTTAAATGATTATTTAACCTATCGTTTCCAGCGTTTAGGGTATAAATCCATCTTAGAATACCCACTAGATGAATCAAACACTACCCAAGATGTATTTTTAATCACTACAGAGTTTGAACCGACATTCATTGATAGTGGGAGTACGACAACGTTAAGTCTTTCAAGGGATGTTTTTAAAGTCTATATTTTGTTTTTAGATGTTGACCGAAATGCGATTTATTTCGATTTATTATTTGAAGTTGATACTAGTGATTTTGCTGATCCAGTTGATGATCAAATCGCATTATTCTTAGCTCAAAAAGATGCGTATGTCAGCCAGTTTATAAATAGTCCTACAAGACCATTAAATGGCCCTAATATCACATTAGATGAAGGCAGTTATATCCGCTTAAAAGCATTTAGTGATACCCAAACGTGTATTAAACTTTATCAAGAAGAAACCATGCAAGATGATTACGGATTAACCAACTTAGTATCATCATGTCAAAACGCATATCTAGACATTAGACTCATTGTGCGCTATACTTTAGAAAATGGAAATAGTTTAGAACCCAAAGAATATGTTTCAACATTATTCTTTTAGAAGGTGAATATATGATAAAAAATGAAAAAGGTAGTGTGCTTAGTATTGCGATTGTAATAATTTTCGTCTTAAGCTTTGCGATTACTACAACAAGTGCTTATACAGCTGATGTTGCTGAAAGAACGTCATCGATTGTAGAAAACAATGATGAGGATCTTTTCGCACGTACAATCGTACGCAGTGCGATGCATGATTTAAAAGAATTCATCTATACTTATCCATTAGAAGAATA
>JBKHEA010000017.1:0-32589 GCA_046541015.1 Candidatus Izemoplasmataceae bacterium | reverse complement strand
ACAAGTACCCTTTAAACAAATCTATGTTTCTCAAACACTCGATACCTTACATATCTTTTTTGAAGTGAAATCGTATAAACGACGAGTTAAAACGATTGAATGTCCTTATGTCGATTATTTAGAAACCCTTTATTTTGATTTGTTGAATTTTACAGATGCGTTATAAAAAAAAGTCTCAATTGAGACTTTTTTAAATGAAATAAAAGGATTTGAGGGAATGCATGAGTTCTAGGAGGAACAACTTGCATTAATCCTTTATTTGCGGATATTCTTCCTTAATCCACGTTTGAAATTATTATAGTCAAAAAGAATGTTTTTTGCAAAAACTATGCACTTCAAACTAGTTAGAGTAATCTTTTAATAGTTTTACATAGTGGTCTTTATTTGCTTTTATTGCGCTAATTTCTTCATCTTTTAAAGTACGGATAATTTTCATAGGATTACCCATTACAAGCGTTTTTTCTGGAACCGTTTTTCCTGGAGGTACAACTGTCCCCGCGCCAACTAAGGCATAAGCACCAATGACAGCTTTATCTAAGATAATTGCCCCCATACCAATAAGGGCATGATCATGAACCGTTGCGGCATGAATGATTGCTTGATGGCCAATGGTAACATGTGAACCGATGACGGTTGGAGAAGATTGATCGGTATGTATGATCGTACCATCTTGAATATTGGTATAATCACCAATGGTAATTGGCGCCATATCGCCGCGTAAGACACTGTTATACCATACACCAACATATTCACCGATAGTTACATCTCCGATAACTTTTGCGCCTTCAAAGATTTTTGATGACGCTTTAACGTTTGGCTTTTTATTTAAATAACTAATCATAGTTTTCCTCCATTTTTTCTAATAAGATTTTTTTGTAAGCTAAAGCTTCCCATAAGATGATGCATGCATAACTTTTATAGGGATGAAACTTGTCAACTAAGGTTTGATAGTCTGCGTTAGGATAAAAGATCTTTAAAGCATTTTTTATCCCACCATCGTTAAAACTAAAATAATTCATGTCTTTTTTCATAAACATAATCACCATCTCAGCACTCCAGGGTCCAATCCCTTTAATCGATGTTAAGGTTTTAAAGATTGTTTCATTAGATGCCTGCATTAGATTTTCATCAAGCGGCGTATTTAGGAGTCGTTTGATGGTTTCACTTTTAGCATTAGATAAACCAATTTCTTTAAAATCACGTGCTGAAAAAGTATTTAAATGCGCTTGGGTAAGCGGAGAAAAACGCGCTTTAAAAGCTTGAAATAATTTCTCAGCAACACTTAAGGCAAGTTGTTGGCTAATGATGATGGCAATTATGCCACTCAGTAATGAATCATAGTGCATTGTTTTGTCTTTTAAGGGAAGATGCTTGATTAAAAACGCCATGGTTTCATCACTTTGAGACAAATGATTTTTAATGCTTTCATTAAATGTATACATGGTATCACCTACTCTTATTGTATCAAAAATTAAATAAATAATGAATAAAACGCTAAGCATCATAAAACACGATACTTTATGGTATAATAACCAATGAATAAACATATAAAGGAGACTGGTTATGGAAGAAATTTTACGCTTAATTTCTATGATCATTATCGGCGGATTTATTGGTTATTTAACGAATAAAATCGCGGTTAAAATGTTGTTTAGACCCATTCAACCTAAACGCGTATTAATGTTTCGTTTTCAAGGGTTACTCCCAAAACGAAAAAGTACAATCGCAAAAAGTATGGGGCGTGTGATTGAACAAGAATTTTTAACTAAAGATGATATTGTTGAAACGTTTTTAAACGAAGAAACGAAATCAAGCTTTAAAGCGTTATTAAAGGTGCGTTTAACAGAAAAAATTAATGCACTTATCCCGCCTATGTTTAAAAGCATGTTAGGAAGTAACTTAGATAGCAAGATTAAAAATTTTATTGAAAAAGACGGTGAAGAATTAATTCATGAAGTTTTTGATCACTTAAGAAACCACGGGATAGAAAAACTCGATATTCCAGCACTCGTAGAAGAAAAAGTTGATGCGATGGATATTATTGAGTTTGAAAAACTTGTCTATGATATTGTCGATAAAGAATTAAAACACATTGAAATAGTGGGTTTATTTTTGGGGATGTTTATTGGATTAGCACAATACTTTATTATTAATGTTATCCAGTAGAAAGAGGGATTTATGAACAATTTAAAGTTTAATTTAAATGCTTATTATGGTCCTTTACATGAAACCTTTAGTGTAATTAATCACGCTAAAGCACTGATTGTCATTAAAAAAAGTCTTGCCTTAAAAGAAAGTAATGTTTTAGAAACAGTGCTTGAGGCTTTAAATCAAGAAAATATTCAAGCAATTATTTATGATGAAGTCGATAATTATTTTGATATGAGTGACTTAGTTAAAGGCGCAGAGATTTATCACGATTTTCATTGTGATTTCCTTTTAGCCATCGGCGCAACCAATACCGTTGATGCCGCTAAAATGATTGCGCTTATGGCGTCCAATCAAACCTTTGATTTATCGGTGATGCATCAAGAAACACTCGTTAAGACCATGCCAATCATGGTCATTCCAACGAGTTTAAATTTAAAAGCTTCACTTTCAAATACAATTACGCTTTATGATTATCAAAAAGAATCCTTTACCCATTTTACGCATGATTTATTAATGCCTGATAAGCTATTTATCGATCAAGGCATTATTAAAAGTTTACCGTTTAAACGCAAACTCATTCAATCGATGGATAATTTACTCTTAGCCATTGAAAGCTTTAACCATCCGATGCCTTTAATGTTAGAAAGTTTAGCGCAAGCGATTATTCAAAAATCTTTAAAAGCGATTCCCTTACTTACAAGTGAAGAAGACAGTTCACTATCCATACTTATTGATGCAAGCGTGATGACAGCGATGCTTGCAAGCAATACAGGGTTAAATATCTTTCAAGCGTTAGAACGCGCTATGATGAATAATCACCCTAAACTTCCTCGAGGGATTATTAGTGTTTGTTTAGCGAAAGCTTATTATAACGAACGTTTAAAAGATCCTAGTTATAAAAACCGTTATCAAAAAATATATCAACACTTTATGGTAGACCAAAACGTTACGGGTGATGAACTCATTGGAAAAATTACTCAGTATATTAAAGCCATTGATGCGAGTGATTTAATTGCCTCGATGCCTTTATTAGAAGAAGAATATACCGATTACATTCATATGGCAAGTTCGTTAACCAACCTTGAAATCGATCAAGATACGCTGTATGCGTTATTAGAAAACTGCACAAGAAAGTAGGGTTATTATGCGTTTTATCCATTTTAGCGACCTTCACATAGGGTATAAATTTCAAAACGCGTCTTTTAAAGCGCCCCATCTATTTTCAAAACGCTCGATGGAACTTTTAAAGACTTTTTATGATTGCCTAGATATCGCCAAAACGAACGCGTATGATTTTATCTTACTGACTGGGGATTTATTTGATCATGCCTTTGTTAGTCCAAAACTTATCGATGACGTTTTTCAAGCACTTAATGATACTGCAATTCCTACGTTTGTAACGGTTGGGAACCATGATATATTCTTGCAAAATCAAGCGTATCAACGCATCAATGAATTTTCTCATATTCATTTTTTTAGTAAAACACATCCAATTTATACTTTAGGTGATATAGAAATTGCAGGGATTAACACAAAAGACTTTTCTCCTGAATTTTTAGAAGACGTTACAAGTAAACTAAGTCCTAATAAAACGCATGTATTATCACTTCATGGTGATGTTTATAATAAACAAGATGACTACTATTTAGTAAGTCCAAAAGTCTTAGAAACGTATCCTTATGATTATATTGCCTTAGGTCACATTCATAAACATGACTTTTTAAGACCTCATATTGCTTATAGTGGTAATTTAGAGCCTTTTGACTTTTCAGAAACCGGGGATAAAGGTTATATATCAGGGGATTTAGCTACACATACCTTTACCTTTAAAAAGATGAACAAACGAGCTTACCATGTAAAAACACTGCAGTTAAGTGTTGAAGATGCTTTAACAAGCATTAAAGAAAAAATCATGCAGGCTTTTACCGATCATGAAAAAAGACAGGATTTTAATCGCTTAAAATTAACCGGGCGTTTAAACCGTCATTACACCCTTGATGAAACCTTTATAGATACTGTGAAACAAGAATTTTATTATCTTGAAATCGTTAATGAAACGTTAAAAGATTATGACTTAATTCAACTTAAAAAAGCCTATAAAGATACGATTATTGAACTGATTATTGAAGAGTTTGATGATCATGAAGATGATCTTGATGCTTTGTATTTAGCGCTTGATGAACTGCTTAAAACAGAGGAGGGATATTTTTGATTATCAATCATATCCATATCATAAGTTTTGGGAAGTTTAACGATAAAAAAATGAAGTTTCATGAAGGATTTAATTTAATTTATGGCCTGAATGAAGCTGGAAAAAGTACGGTTCATGCTTTTATTGAAGCCATGTTTTATGGCTTTATTGATGTCAGTAAAAACCGTAAAACCTATTTACCTAAGTATGATCAATACTATAATGATACCTTAGGGGTTTATGGGGGCTATATCACCTTTACAATTGATGGTGAAAGTTATACTTTATTTAGAAACATTAAAAAAAATGTAAGAAAAGATGCGGTTATTTTAACCTTAGAAAAAACCGGTAAAGATATTACTACGACTTTAGATATTGACCCTGTTAGTAAACAACCAGATATTGCAAAATTTATAAAACTGCCTTATTTACTATATAAAAACACATTAAGTATCGCGCAATTAAGCAGTAAAACAAGTAGTGAAGCAAGCGATGAACTCGTCAGTCGCTTACAAAATCTAACGACGTCAAAAAGTGAATCCATCAGTGCTCAAAAAGCTCTTGATAATTTAAAAAAAGCCTATGAAGAAATCGGTAGTGATAAAGCATCAACCAAGCTTTACCGAAAAACGTATGATGAAGTTAGTGCTTTAAATAGCGAGTTAGAAGAAGCCATAAATAGTATTGAAAGTATTAAGCAAAGCCAAATTAAACTTGAAACTTTAAAAACACAAAGTGAAACTAAAAAACGCGAGTTAGCAACCTTAAAAGCACGTCTAAATCGTGCACAAAATGCTCTTAAACGTAAGCACTACCTTGAAGCATTATCCATTCACGAAGAAATTAATGCCTTAAAAAAAGAGATTAAAACGTTAAATCGTTATGAAAATTTTGATGCAACTGATTATGAGAATTATCTTACATTAATCGCTAAAAAAGACGCATTAAATCAAGATACCTTATCTGTTCAAGAATCACTCATTAAAAAAGAAACTTTCTTAAATCAAAATTACCCAAATGAACCTAAAGTGCATCCCATAGATTTAGATAAGTTATCCCAAGATATCAAAACAGTTGAATCACTTGAAGAAACATCGAAAGATCAATTATTGAAAAACTCTTATGAAAAAACCAAGAAAAAACGTGATCAATACCGCGCGCGTTTAGAAAAAAAAGGCTTTAAAAAACTTGTACTTAAAGTGTTTAATCTTTTAACGCTTGGTTTATTTTTAAGAATTACTAAAAAACGTTTACTTAAATTAGAAACAGTCCTTACAAAGATTGAACAAAAAAATACAATCTTAAAAACTTATCAAGTTGCTTCTTGCGAATCGCTTCATGCGCTTTTAGAAAAAGAAACCAAAGCGCAAATAGCGTTTAACCACTATCAAGCTTTATTAGAAGATATTAGTGAAATTAAACAATCGCTTAAAGAAAAAAACAGTGCTTTAGTTGAAACCTTAAATACAATTAAATCATTAAATGAACGATACGATCTTACGAGTTTAGAAGACTTTAAAGCCTATAAAGCTAAAGTGAATCGCTTAAAAGAAACCAAACAGCTTTTAAGCTATAAAGAAGACACGTTAAAACGCTTATTAAATGGTAAAAGTTTAGAAGCTTTTAAAGAAGGCATTGATTTTGATTTAGAAGATAGTAGTGAAGATATTGAGGACTTAAGAAAACAAATCACAGATGATAACGAAGAAATCCAAGCAATCATGCAAGACTTAACCATGCTTCAAACAAGCATCAAAGAAAAGTTATCGTTATCTAGAAGTGTTGAGGCAATTAGTTATGACCTTGATTTGAAAGAAGAAAAGTTAAAAACATTAAAAGAAAAACGAGACAAAATTCAAGCTGCCCAAGCGCTCATTGAACGCGCTGTTGGAAAAATCGAAGCCCAGTTTGCGCCAGTCTTAAATGAAACCATTAAAGATAGTTTAGCAACACTTACAAAGTCTCGTTATCAAGATATTAAAGTACGCAAAGATTTATCTTTCACATTGTACGCTCCGCAATCATTAAAAAAAGAAAGCGAAACTTTTTTTTCAAGCGGTACCTTAGATCAAATTTATTTAGCGATTCGTTTAGGGATTATTACGCTTTTAAACCAAGAAGATAAACCCCTAATTTTAGATGATATTTTTACCAATTATGATAGTGAACGCTTAAATGAAGCCTTAAAACTATTACTTACCATCCCAACAAGACAAGTCTTATTATTTACCTGTCACGAACGTGAACGTACGCTTTTAAATGCTTTAAGTATAAACTATACCATGTTAGAACTTTAACATCTTACTTGCAAGAAGCTAATGGGTTTTATACAATAGAAGGGTTAAGAAAGGAAGATACTTATGAAAGCTGACTTACATATGCATACTAAAGAATCCGATGGACGATTGACGCCTGAAGAACTTTTTAAGCGTGCTAAAGATTTAGGCATCGATATCATTTCAATTACTGACCACGATACGTGTAAGATTGTTGATCAATGTAAAGATTTAGCTAAAAAATATGGCGTTAACTATATACCTGGGATTGAACTTTCAACCCTTTATAAAGGAAAAAGTGTTCATGTATTAGGGTATTTTAAAGATGATGGCTATCAAAGTGAAGAAATGCTAAAATACTACAAAGATATTAAAAAAGGCAGAGAAGAACGCGCGAAAACGTTTGTAAAAAACTTAGAATATTTTTATGATATTAAAATCACTTATCAAGATATCTTAGATGTTTCACATGGTATTATCGCTAGACCACATATCGCTAAAGCGATTATGGCTAAATATGATGAATATACGCATAATGAAATATTCAACCGTTTTATCGGTGATCACACAAAAGCCTTTGTGCCTAGTACTGAAAAAACCTTACAAGAAGGCATTGATTTATTAAGACGCCACAATGCGTTAGTTGTCTTAGCACACCCAAAACTGCTTAAACCTTATATTCATGATGAAGTGCTTGCCCATGATTTTGATGGCATCGAAGCAATTTATGGGTTAAATAACGATAAAGAAATTGACTATTATAAAGCCATCGCAAAAAGCCGTAATCTTTTTGTTACGGCAGGGAGTGATTATCACGGGATCCCTAATGATTTAGATCATAAAGATTTAGGGTATGTAACTTTAAGTGGTGAAGATTTAGAAATCTTTTTAAAAAAAATTGAAGAAGTGTAAAGCTTTTTCAATTTTTTTTTAGTTTTAACGTATAATAAAGAAAAAGGAGGGAAAATCATGAGCGCATTATTTTATTTAATCAATAGCTATATTTTCCTCACCATTATTTTAATGTTTTATATCTTAACTTATGCCTTACCAAAAAGCTCTCCCCTTATCAAGCTAATTGGACTACTAACCGCATTAAGTTTAATTTATGTTTTGGGGTACTTAATTGAGTTAAACGCTGGGACGCTTGAACTTAAATACTTTTGGAATTATGTCCAATATTTAGCGATTCCTTTTTTACCTGCGATTTGGTTACTGATTGCTTTATATCACCGTTATGACCGTATGATTGATAAAAAATGGATGATTGTAATTTTTATCATTCCGGTTTTTACTATGATGATGCGATTTACCAATAATAGCCATCATTTTTATTATAGTAGTTATACCTTAATCAATTATTTTAACTTTGATTTTATGCTTTTAAATTTTGGGTGGGCTTATCACGTATATAGTATCTATTTAGTTTTTGTGATAATCTATGCGAATATGTTATATTTAAGTAGTTATTTAAAACGTAAAGGGCTTTTAAAACAAACCGCAAAAAAACTCTTTTTAGTTTCATTGTTTCCACTGATTGGGCATATATTTAATGTCTTAATGGTAGACTTTTTCCCAATAGACTATGTTGTACTTGTCTCACCCCTTTCAATAGTGCTTATCGCGTTTATTTTAAGGGATGATTATTTCACAAGCATTAAACCGCTTGCGCGTAATCAAGTATTTTTACAAAGTGAAACCGGGACCATCATCTTTAATCAGCTCTTTGAAGTCATTGATTTTAACCCTAAAGCGCAAGCGATTTTAAAAAACATACCTCTAAAAGGCGTTTCACTGACAGAAATCAATGCGATGTATCCTCGCTTTGCCTTTGATGATTTACAGGGAGAAAATACCTTTGAAAGCAATAAAAAAATCTATCAAATCAAAGTTTCAAGTGTTACTACACATAGCGATGAAACGATTGGCTATGTCATGCGTTTAACCGATATTTCTGCAACCATGCAAATCATTAACGCCTTAAAAGAACGCGAAGCAAGAATTAAAACCCTTGTTTATTATGATCAATTAACCAATCTTTATAACCGTCACTTTTTAGATAGTTATTTACCGCAATTAAAGCCTTTTATGCATCCTATGATTTTCATCTTTATCGATATGAATGAACTAAAATATGTTAATGATAACTTTGGTCATCAACGAGGCGATGAGCTACTAGTTAATTTAGCGACTGTTATGTTAAAGACCATCCCAAATGACGCAAAAGCAATTCGTTTAGGGGGCGATGAGTTTTTAATCATCTGTCCTAATAAAGATGAACATTTTGCGGTTAAATTTATCGAAGACTTTAAACAAGAAACAAGCCATTATAAGCATTTAAGCATCGCGATGGGCTACAGTATAAAAACCTTAAACAAACACTTTAACCAAGCCTATAAAGAAGCAGAAGATGCAATGTATCAAGATAAAGAAGGTATGAAAAAGAAATCTAATGAATAGATTTCTTTTTTTTATATATCAAAATTGATATAATAGATTTAGGAGGCGATTATTTTGGAAAAAGATAAAACCCCATTATTTAAAGACCGACGATTTATAAAAGATTTTAATGATTTAGGCTTTGAGTATCATTTAATTCAAACGATTATTGATTTAAGAAATAAAAAAAATATGACACAAAAAATGTTAGCGCAAAAAATTAATACGAAACAATCAAACATTTCTCGTATGGAAAATAATAAATCGATGCCTTCTTTGACTGTTTTACACCGTATAGCTGATGCCTTAGATTGTGATTTAGATATTCGCTTTAAACCAAAACGTAAAAAATAAAAAAGTGCGGAAGCACTTTTTTTATTGAGCTAATAAAAAAACTAGTAAAAGGATGCTTGTAATCATATTGGCACTAAAATTCACTAAGTTATTTGATAACCATGTAAATCCAGAATAATAAACCGTATGCGCCGCTTGTTTTTCAGTGATTAAGCCAGTAGATAATTCTTTATATTTAACTTGAACACTCCCAAGCATACTATCAACAATGCTTCCAACAAAAGCGGCTAAAAATACCCCGATGATATGGTTTGGATTACGTGAAACAAGTAGGGTTAATAAAGAAAATACACCACTTGCAAGTAAACTTGCTAAAAACCCAAGTAAGCTTACCCCACCACTTAAGCCACGGTTAATTGGTTTAAAAGTGAAAATGTGACGTGGTTCATTTTTAGATAATCTACCGATTTCGCTACTCCAGGTATCACTTGCGCTAATCGCAATACTAGCGATACTTATAACTAAATAACTCATTTGGTTTGTTAGATAATATAAAAACGCAAAAAAGAGTGATACGAGCGCATTCGATAATACTTGGATATAATTTCTCCTAGAAGAAATACGGTCAGGATTAAACTTAGAAATAAATGAACTCAGTACAAAAAAGACCATTAAAATGAGATAACTTTCCCATCCTGAAAAGCCATAAAATAATGTACCAATGACCATTGCGGCGATAACCCCTGATTCACTTAACGATTTTTTTTGATACGCCACTACCCCAATGAATGCGCTCAATAAAAAACCGATTAAAAAACCGGTCATAATAAAAGTAACCCTAAGAAGAAAATTAGTAATGGCACACTTAAATTATCAAGCCCTTTAGGGGTAAATAACTCAATAAGGGTTGCGATAATACTGATAAAAATAACGATGACTATACTTGAAGGAAATAAAAGTATACCAATAATGAATGTACTTATAAACATGGTTAGAGATCCTAAGAGACTTTTATGACCATAAAGTTTTTTACTATTAAAGTGTTTCCCAACTATAGCGCCTAAGCCATCACCATAACCCATCGATAAAATTGCTAATGCACCAATTTGTAAGTGATCATAATAAAACGCAAAGAACGTGATGATAAATAAACTAATCGCGTAATACACTGTCCCTAAATCACTCAGACTTTTTTCTTTTCGCTCCATCGATTGAATGAGATCAAAGCGGTAACTTAAATAGTTTAATACGATGAAGGTAAAGGGCGGGATAACCGCTAAATAATACGTGCTTGGTTCAAATAAGACCATCGCAACCAACCACCAGTTAGAAACCCCGATATGGATAAACTTACGACTGCCTTCATCATTTAAAAAGCCAAGTTTATCAAGTAAACTAGCCATGCCTATTACTAAAAACACAAAGCCATAGGCTAAGAGTAATTCAACCAATGTTACCAGCCTCTTTTCTTAAACAGCCTTTTTGATTTAAAGATTATCATAAGTTTTTTGAATTTGCTTGTATAATGCCTTTTATTTAAATTAGAATAATCGTGCTTTTGAATTTGATCTAAGATGCCTTCATAAAATTTAGCAGCTAAAAAGGTAGGAAAGCGTGCATCTTTATCAAAAAGTTCTACATGTTCATAAAAAACTTGGTATTTCTTTTTAGCCATATCAATATAATAGGTCATTAAATTACGCCATTCAGGCGTAATAAGCCCAGTTCTTAATATTTCAATATTAATACCAAACTGATCCATAATCTCTTTAGGAAAATAGATGCGATCTTTCATAAAGTCTTCGCGCACATCTCTTAAAATGTTAGTAATTTGCATGGCTTTACCAAGTTCAATCGCAACGGCTTTTAAGGTTTTTGATTCATTTTTATATTGTTTGCTAGCGATTATCGGTAGAAGCATTAATCCAACCGTGCTTGCAGCTTTATAACAGTATTCATCAAAATCTTTTTCAGTTACAATCTCTTTTTGATAGTAATCATCACGCATCCCGTCTAATAAATCTAAATAGGGTGCAATCGTTGTTGGATAACGCTTAAAGGTATCGCTTAAGGCTTCAAACATTAAATCGTCTGGATGATCCCCTTCAAAGGTACTTTTTACGTGTCTTTTTAACGTGTTTATTTTTTCGATATCTCCATCAATATCTACCGCATCATCTGCGGTACGACAAAATGCATAAACCGCATAAACAGCGTTTGCCTTATCGCTACTTAGCTGGCTAAACGCTTTATAAAAACTTTGACTACTTTCTTTTATTATATTTTCACAATAAAGATATTTATCCATAAAAAAAGCCTCATTTCTATTTCACTTTGATTATATCGAATTTATGGAATTTTGTAAACGCGGATACTATAATTATAGATGTTTTTCGTGAAAGTTTTTTTTATAGGGTTACTCGGATTCGTGATATAATTTATATGACAAGAAAGGGTGATTACAGTGAAAGAAATTAGTGTTATTGGCGCAGGGATCGCCGGACTAACTGCCGCATTAAGATTACAGTATGATGGATACCACGTTACAATTTACGAAAAAGGACCACGCGTAGGTGGTAAAATGAATCAAATAAAGGCAAAAGGGTATACCTTTGATTTAGGACCAACGATTGTTATGATGCATGACATCTATAAAGAAAATTTAGCCTATACCAATGTAAATCCAGAAGATTATATTGAGTTTAAACAACTAGACCCAATGTATCAAGTAACGTTTTCTGATGGAGAAACCATCCATGCCCACAATGATTTACCAAGACTCATAGAAGATTTAGAAAAACGTTCTTATAAAACTGCAAGTGAGTATTTAGATTATCTCAACCATACGTACAAAAAATATTTAGTAGCGAAAGAACATTTTATTGAAAGAAGTTTTAGAAAACCTAGTGATTTTTATAATCTAAAAACCTTAAGACAAGCTTTAAAACTAAAGACATTTGATAGTGCTCATCATACGATAAGTAAGTTTGTTAAAGATGAAAAGATTCAAAATATGTTATCGTTTCAAACGTTATATATCGGAATTTCCCCTAAAAAGGGCCCTTCCATTTACACAATCATTCCAATGATTGAAACCCTTTATGGGGTAAGCTATGCTAAAGGTGGAATGTATAGTTATGCAAAAGCGTTAGAAAAACGCTTTTTAGAACTTGGTGGGGTTATTAAGACCAACGAAACCGTTGAAGAAATTCTTTTTGAAAATAAAACCGCTTATGGAATACGCTCTAACGGAAAAATCATCAAAAGTGATTTAGTTATTTGTAACGCAGACTTTCCTTGGGCGATGAATCACTTAGTTAAAGATTCTAAAGTCAAAGGGAAATACACCGAGAAAAAAATTAGTAAAATGGCGTATTCTTGTAGTGTGATGATATTATATATCGGTCTAAACAAAAAAGTTAAAGAACTCAATGTTCACAACTTATATTTTGGTAGTGATTTTGATCAAAACTTAAAAGAAATATTCACAGGTCATTTACCAAGTGATCCAGCCTTTTATATATATAGTCCAAGTCAAATTGATGAAAGTGTTGCACCTGTTGGAAAAGAAAACCTTTATGTTTTAGTGCCAGTACCTGAACTTAAAACAAGCGAACTATCATGGGATGAATCCGTTACCAATCAGTACAAAGAAAAAATCTTTGATAAGTTAGAAAAAATCAAAGGATTAGAAGATATTAGAACACAAATTGATTACTTAGAAATTATGACACCAAACCGTTTTAGTGATGAACTTAATGCCATGTATGGCGCAACATTTGGGCTTGCGCCAACCTTATTTCAAAGCAATTATTATCGTCCAAAAAACGTTTATCCTTATGCTAAAAACCTTTATTTCGCAGGAAGCAGCGTCCATCCAGGGGCTGGGGTTCCTATCGCGATTACAAGTGGAAAACTTGTGCATCAGGAGGTGAAAAAAGACTTTGAGTAAACCAACCTTAACAACCATTGATCTTTTTTTAGATGATGATAATTATGAATTCATTGATATTAGAGAAATCTCTGAATGTGTTACAAGTGGGATGATTGAAGGCTTTAAGATTTTACCGTTTTATTCTCTTTTAAAGGCAGGCGAAGCATTTTATCCAATAGATTATACTTTTAAGGATTGGGCTTTTAACGATATCGAAGCCTTTAAAAAACATTTTGATTCAGATAAAACACAAGTATTAATCTGTAATAGTGGAAATCGTACACAAGCATTAAAAAAAGCCCTTGATTTTTTAGGCTATGATTGTATTGATATTGGCGGTATTATTGATTATAAAGGCAAGCATTTAATGAAACCAAAGCTTAATTAAATAATCCATAAAGGTAAAGGATGTGTCCCATGAAAAAACTAGTGAATTTGCTGTTAGTAGGTTTGGTTATTTTATCTCTTTCAGGGTGTACGTTTATAGAAAGTTTTTTAGAAGAAGAAACGATTACGGTAACCGTTATACTTAGTGAAGGGGGAGAAAGTGGTGATGAAACCATCACGCTTACTTTAGGAGAAAGTGTTACAGTTAGCACAACCCCACAATCAGGGTATAGCTTTAAAGAATGGGTTAATGCTGAAACCTTAGAACCTATTTCAACTCAAAACCCTTATACATTTACCCCAACTGACTCTATGACCATTCAAGCAACGTTTAATCTTTTAGAAAGTTTTAATTTTAATGTTCGTGATAACTATGACTTAAATAGCGTCCACTTAAATCAAGAAAATCCTTTACTTGAATTAAGTACTGTAACTATTACAGCTGATGACGTTGAAGGCTATGATTTTGAACATTTCTTAGATTTAGATACCTTAGAGATTTTAACGTTTGAAAATCAATATACAACGTCAGTTTATCGCAATAAAAATATTGAAGCAATCTATAGTCCAAGCGATGAATATCATTTATATATTTATACAAACATTAGTAAACAATTAGGTGAAGATACTTTACACCGTGATATAGTCACGGTTAAAAAAGGAGAGATGGTCACTTTAATGAGTGAAGAAAATAGCGCTTATACCTTTAAACACTATCTTGATTTTTTAGATGAAACCATCATTTCAACTGATGCACTTTATACGTTTACTCCAGAAGATTCAATGGTAATTGTTAGTACCTATCATGCATTACTAGCACCTAGACAAACATATTTTACTGGCTTTGATGATGTTACTAAATCAAGCTACGCAGAAGACACAGTTACTACAAATGAAAAGTCTTGGCTATTAAAAGATGCCTTATTAGGGGCACTTGACAATGACCGCTTTGAAGAAGCACGTGCGGTCAGGTTAAATCAATCGGATGAAAGTCTTCTTCAAAGTGAATTTAAGGCAAGTAATCTTAATCGCATCACCTTTAAAGCTGCGATTTATGGGGATGATGCACTTGATGATTTATCGGTTTATGTAAGTACGGATAAAACCGATTGGACATTAGTCGATACGATTTTTTTAACGCATACATTAAGTCCTTACACAATCGATTTTGAAAATCCAGAGGATTATTATATCCGTTTTGTCGGTAGTGCTTCACGTATTAATATCGATTCGATTGCTTTATTTGAAGAACTTTATGAAACACCGAATCTTCCGCTTATTATAGCGCCAAGTGTATCAATCACTTTCCCTTATAATTCAACCAAAGTAACCTTAGAGTTTGATGATACATTTAGTGAATTTGTAAGTTATAACGAACCCTTTAATGCAAATAGTTGTGTTGCCGTTGATGAAACACTAGGTGAATTTAACTGTGAAGTTTATGGAGAAGTTAATACAAGTGTTTTAGGGGAATATCCGATTACGTTTTATTTTTTAGATTCTGAAGGCAATTATGCTAGTGAATCAGTTACTATTGTAGTTTTAAAAGATGCAAGCGTTATGGATATTGATTATACCGGGTATTATGATGGCTTAGAAGGCTTATACGGTGAAGACTTATTAGAAGCTTTAAGGGTTTTAATAAACCGTGATGTAACTAGAAGAAGTTATGAAGAAGCGAAAACGATTTTAGCTGAAAGCGATGTTGACCCAGATGATGATACAAAAGTGTTAACGATTTACTCAAGAGATTCAGTGAATAGAACTTGGGATTCAACAAGTTGGCACCGTGAACATGTCTGGCCCAATTCACGTTTAGGCGTCACGCGAGTGACAGAAAGTCAGCGTAATATCGCAAGTGACTTGCATAACTTAAGAGCGATTGTCCCAAGTATTAATTCAAGTCGTTCAAACCGTTTTTTTGATATAGAAAGTGACGTAACGAGTCTTAGTTTTTATCCAGGTAGTGATGATGAAGGCGATGTCTTTAGAATTTTGATGTATATGATTACGATGTATCCTGAATTAGAACTTATTAATGAAATCTTAGAAAATGATCCTGAAACTAACTACACCCTAGAAGGGGCTAAATTAGGAAAATTTAGCGCAATCATCCACTGGCATTATGCTGACCCTGTGGATGCATTTGAAAGTCACCGTAATGATATTATTTATAGTTATCAAAATAACCGTAATCCTTTTATCGATCACCCTCATTTCGTTGAACTAATATTATTTGATAATCCTTATTTACCACTATCTTAAGAAAAGAGTGATAGCTTTGAAAAAAATGATAACCCTCATCCTTTTAAGTCTTTTAAGTGTTAGTCTTTTAGGCTGTGAATATTTAATTCCTATGCCTGAAAGTAAGCTTCAAAGTAAACTTATGTCTAGTAGAGATATCATAAGAAGTTCTAATGTTGGCGTATTTCTTGAAGTCACGCCACACTATATTTATGAATCTTCAAGTTGTAGCTTTGAGTCTAAAGGTAGTGGGATTGTTTATAGGGTAGATGATAATTATTATTATGCTTTAACCAATTTTCATGTAATTAATTCAAAAGAATGTGAAAACGCAGACTTAAGTGTTTATATTTTAGATCATGAAGATGAAGAAGACAAAGTGAATGCTTACGTTATTGCGACTGATGAAGACCTTGATTTAGCAGTCATTCGTTTTTTAAGACATGATTTTTCAATTACGCCTGTTGATATTTATGCCCGTTTAAATGATCCAATTATTCGTGGTGAACTGGTTTTAAGTGTTGGCAATCCTAGTGGGATTGATAGTGTAGTCACTTATGGTGAGTTTATTCGTTATACAGAAATTGAACAAGCTGAATTTCCAGTGATTTATCATTCTGCGATGATTTATTCAGGCAATAGCGGGGGTGCTTTAACTGATATTGATGGCGCTTTACTTGGGATTAATACATGGGGGAATCCTTCAAGTATTGAAGGGTTAGCCATCCCTTTAGATAAAATTCATGAATTTTTAACAGAAGAAGATTTACTGCCTGAAACTTAAAAATCCTTCAATCAAGAAGGATTTTTTTCATAAGTAAGTTATCATTTGTTTTATATCTTAAGCATGAGACTTTAAGATCTCAATAGTTTAGAACTGTTTCGTTGACCCATGATTTTTAAGTAAGCATTAGATTTATTCTAGTGCCTATAAAAAGAGTAAAATAAAGTATCAGCATGGTAACTTTTATAGATTCACTAAGTTAGTAAACTGCCTAAGATAAAGATTAAATAGCTCTAAGTATATTTTTTATAAGCTAAACCTTATAAACACAAGTTTAAGTGCTTAACGCAATCCGTTCATATAAAGTAAGTCTAAAAAAAGTATGCAGTCCTCTAAATTCAATACGGATAGTATGGGTTCCAAAGGTATCAAGCAAGAATTGATCCTCTTCATGAACCATAGCCATTGTAAGTTGTATGGTTTCTTTTGACCCGTCCTTTAAATGAAGCGAGAGCATAATGTCTGATAGTTCAAAATCATCCAGATAATAAAAATCATCTAGCTGATTTTCATCAACCGAAATTGATTTTATATCCTTTCGAACTGCGACATAAAGTAAATCACAAGCTGCTAATGAAAGGGTTAGTAAAAACGCTATACTTACTAGGAATAGTTTTTTCATGATATCACCTAATCTTATTATAACTGATAAATAACACTTTTATATAGATTGTACCTAGATTTAATCTTTGAACTTTTTTAAAAAGCATGTATAATAGAGTGTTAATGAAGGAGTGCTTTTATGAAAAAAATCATATTAACCGCATTTGAACCCTTTGGAAATGACCTAGAAAATCCAACAATGACTCTGCTTGATGCCTTACCTGATAATTTATTTGGGTATAACTTAGTAAAAGTCATTTTACCGGTCGTTTATGAAGAAGCGTTTAATACATTAAAGCCTTATATTTTAAAACATGACCCTGTGTTAATTTTGATGTTTGGCCTTGCGGCTGGTAGAAGTCATGTTAATTTAGAACGTATTGCAATTAATGTTAATGATTCAGCAAGCCCAGATAATAACGGTTTAACCTTAAAAGAACAAATCATCAAAAAAGATGGACCTGATGGGATTTTTGCGAATTTTCCTTTTGAGCGTATTGCGCTTAAAGCAATTAATCAAGGCGTTCCGATTGCGATTTCTAATTCTGCAGGCACGTATGTTTGTAATGATTTGATGTATCGCACGCTTGATTATTTAAAAGAAATAAACGCAAAGACACTTTGTGATTTTGTTCATGTTCCTTATTTAACGCATCAAGTCACTAATAAATTAGCAATGCCATCGATGAGTTTAACTACACTAATTGATGCGGTAATGCTTATATTAGATGATTTATTAAACCCACACAGTATACGATAGGAGAGCTTTATGAAAAAATTATTTTTAGTTTTAACCTTATTGATTGCGATCTTTACCCTTAGCGCTTGTAATAATCCAGAAGAACCTGATATAGAGCCTATGGTTACTTTAGAAAGTAATCTTGAAGATGTGACACCAACCCTTACAACCACGCATTCAGATGAAGCGATTGAAATTGGGGATGAAGTTACTGTAACAGCACCTGATGTTACAGGGTACCGCTTTGTTTATTGGCTTAATAAAGAATTAAACCTTATTATGTCTAATGATCAAGCCTATACGTTTAGTGTTAAAAATGAAATAACCTTAAAAGCGATTTACCATGAAATTGAAACGGAGTCACCAGTAAATTTAACCTTAACGAGTAATCAAGAAGCCGCAGTGCTTACAAAAGATGAAGAAACGTTATTGAGTGGTGATGAAGTAACCGTTACAGCTGAGGCATTAGAAAACTATAATTTTGATGGCTGGTATGAAGAAGAAACATTAGTAAGTAGTGACCTTGTTTATACCTTCACCATTAATAACGATTTAACGCTAGAAGCACGCTATAGTAGTGCATTAACTGAAAGCACCATCACGCTAGATTTTGAAGAAGATTTAAAACCTGGTTATGCAATAGACACTGTTACCTTTGATGAGTTAGATTATATTTTAGATGATACTTTAATTGGTTCATTAGAAAATGACCAAAAAAATGGTGAGTGGGCTTTACGTATGAGAAACGGCTTTTTTGAGCCAGATTTTTCATTCACTTATATTGAAACTGTCTCTTTTTATGCAGGACGTTTCTTAAGTGATGATGCCTCTACATTTGAAGTGTTAGTTTCAAGTGACGGGGAAAACTATACCGCAATTGACAGCTATACTGCAGATGAATGGATTGAATATACCATAGATTTTACTTCTGTTTATGAATCCCTTGAAATGGATCCCTCAACACCATTAAACGTGCGTATCGCAAGTAATAATAGTGAACGTGTAAATATTGATGATTTTACAATTACTTATCAATCTATTAATGGTCAAGACCCAACTGATCCAAGCGATCCGAGTGACCCAAGTGATCCAAGTGATCCAGACAAAGAAGAAGTGAGTGTTAGCTTAGATGCTAATATCAGTGCCAATGTCCATCTAACAAGTGATGCACCTTATTATGAAGACGATGAAGTCACGATTGTTGCCCCAGTAATTCAAGGGTATACGTTTGAATATTGGCTTGATTTAAGTGATGATACTGTCTTTACGGATGTACCCAATTATACATTTACCTTAACAAGTGATATTAGTTTACGCGCAGTTTATAGTGAAATTGTTGATCCAACTGACCCAAGTGAAGTTGATTTTGACCTTCACCCAGATACTGTATATCATTATTCTTTAGGGGATGAAGTCATTGAATACCCTTGTGAAGCAACACTGATTGAAACCAATGAATCATTAAGCTGTGAAGTTGAAGGTAGTGTTAATACAAGCGTAATTGGTGAATATACCGTTACGTACATTGCTTCAAGCGAGGATGAAAGCTATACCTATGAAGTAACGAAAGTCGTTTTAAAAGATGCAACACTTTTAGAGTTAACTTTATCAAGCTATTATGCCGATGCGATGGGCTTATATGGTGAAGCCTTACTCATTGCTTTACATAATATTTTAAATGATGGCTTTAATGGCGTTACTTATGGGGATGCCCGTTATATCTTAGATGAAACAGATCAAGATCCAAATAATCCTAATAATTTAATTTTACTTTACCGTCAAACAAGTATTAATGGAGACTGGGATGCAGGGAGTACTTGGAACCGTGAACACATTTGGCCACAATCTTTACTTGGTTCAAGTGCAAGTAATGGTAGTGCAAATGTTGCAAGTGATCTACATAACTTAGCCCCTACAAACCCAAGTGAAAACTCAAGTCGAGGGAACAAATACTTTTCTTCTTCAAACACTTCAAGTGGTTATTATCCAGATGAAGCAGTCGCACGCGGTTATGTAGCACGCGCCTTATTTTATATGATGGTCATGTATGATCATTTAGAGTTAGTGAATTCTAATCCAAGTACTTATGAAATGGGCCATTTAGATACACTCCTTATGTGGCACTTTATGTATGAAGTGACATCATTTGAAGAACACCGCAATGATATTATTTATAGTTATCAAGATAACCGCAATCCATTTGTGGATTATCCGCACTTAATTGAATTAATATACTGGAATCATCCAGATATTTTAGACTGGGAGTAAACGATGAAAAAAATACTAACAATCCTAATCAGTTTATTAATTACTTTAACCTTAATCAGTTGCGAAAGTTTAGATCTTGATTTAGATACTTTAGATCCATCTATTAATGAAGAAAGCGCAGAGTATTTATATTTTGATTTATCCGATTTAAAAAGTGGCTATGAAGTTGGTTCATTTGACCCTAGTGATGTTACCGTTGTTATTGGGTATAGTAACGATGAAGAAAGTTCAACTGCCTTAACCCTTGATATGATAACTAATGAAAGCGTACTTTCAGAAGTTGGGGAACATACAATTAATGTCAGTCATTTAGATTTAACCGCAAGTTTTACCTTAAGATTAACAGAAGGTGAAACAAATGATGATGAGCTTGATGAAGAAACGCCTGATGATACGGTTTATTTTTCACCCCTTGATTTAGAATATGACGGTCCTTTATTTGATGAAAGCTTCTTATCAATGGACTTATTTAAAACCGATGGTGACCGTTATAGAGGTGGTGGTGGCGCATTTTATGCTGATGGAGACTTTACCTGTATTGATGGTGATACGGCAATATTCTCTTACCCAAGTAGTATTTCAAGTAAAATTACGAATAACACCCCATCAACAAGATTCTTAAATTTTGACACCCCTGAAACCTTTAGTGGTGGTGAAGAAGAGTGGGGAAAACCCGCTTCAATTTATACTTGTGATTTACTAAATGATGCCGAAAGCATTATCTTACAAACTGACCCAGGGGATTATCTAACAGGTAATTACGGACGCTTATTAGCTTGGATTTGGATTAAATTACCAAATGAAGACGATTACTTCTTACTGAATTATATGGTTGTCCGCCAAGGTCTTGGTGAAGTGAAATATCTGTTTGGCGCAGGTGAAACTAGCGTTACGATGTATGATGGGTTAACCTATACTGAATGGATGTATCAAGCTGAAACGCTTGCGATTAATGAATCTTTAGGGATGCATTCAGATTTACTCGATTATTACTGGGACTATGAATCTGATGAACCAGATTACTCAAAATGGTAAACAAAAAAGCTGAAAATCAATGATTTTCAGCTTTTTATTTATGATTCTAGGTCGTTTTTAAGTAACTCATAGATAAATATCCCATCGGCTTGCATCGGTGTATTAAACGTAAACGTCAATGCTTCAAAATCAAGCGGTACTTTATAGATGAGAATGGCAGTTTTACGCTCGCCCACTTCTAAGCGACCTTCAAGCGTATCCGTAGATTCGATGGTATCAATTAAAGGGTAATTTGTTCCATTAGCTAAGATAAAATCATCATCTAATGAAATCTCTCTTGTAATCACAGTTCCGATATTTTGAACCGTGATTTCAATAGCTAAAAAGGTTTCATCTTCTTCTAAATCACCAAACGAATCATCTTCAAGATAAATCGTTTCAACGGTGAATGATATTTGGCCATTAGCGCGCGTATCCCCTACCCTTGCAAAATCATCACGGTCAAAAGCATCACAAGCACTTAGGGTTATTAAAACCATTAAAAATGTTATGACTATAATTATTTTTTTCAAGGCAATCACTCCTAAGTTTAGGATAGCATACATGACTAATTTTTCTTAGATTTGTGCACTGATAAAATGCTTTTTGTTTGAATATCTAAAGACTGTGGTATAATATCTTATGAATTAGGGGGCGAGGAAATGATAGATATTCATACACATGTCCTTCCAGGGCTAGATGATGGGGCAAAGGATTTAGAAGAAAGTTTAGCCATGTTAAAAGGATTTGCGTTAAACGGGGTTACCGATGTTTTTTTAACGTCGCACGTTGCACCAAGAAGGGGTTTTTTAAATGATAAACTGATTTTACAAAAAGCATTTGATCATTTAAAAGAAGCCGCAAAAGACATACCGATTAACTTATATTTAGGCAGTGAAATTGATCAAGACAAAGCATTAGAATCAATCATTGAAATGAGTCCACTCATGCATGATTCATCCTTTGTATTGATTGACTTTGGCATGAGAAAAGTTGACATTGAAGATATTGTTTATGAATTAAAAATCAAAGGCTATAAAGTCATTATAGCCCACCCAGAACGTTATTTTTATACCACTTATTTAGATTTAGTAAGACTTAAAAAACAAGGGGTTTATTTTCAAGTTTCTGCGCCACATTTAGTTAAACAAGGCAGTAAAGAAGCGCAAAAAATAGCGCATAGACTATTAAAAGATGACCTGATTGATTTTATCGCAAGCGATGCCCATAATGCATTTAACGTTGATGTCATGGCTAAAGCTAAAAAAGTAGTGATTAAGAAAAAAGATGATATAACTGCCCATAAGTTATTTTATGAAAACGCAAAAAAACTTCTTATCGACCATGCATAAAGCCTCTAAATGGGGCTTTGTGTTTTCAATCATGCTACTTATATTTAGTGTTTCAAACCAAGAAGCATCACGTTCAAGTGAACTAAGTGAAAGTGTATTAAGTATTTTTACTAATTTTTTTAATATTTCACCAAATGATACCTTGCATCTATTAATAAGAAAACTAGCCCATCTAACCATTTATGCCCTTTTAGGCTTTTTTACAGTTAATGCACTCGTAATTAATACCATAAAACCTAAAGATTTTTTAGTTGCCTTAGCCATTTGCGTACTTTATGCGATGAGTGATGAATTTCATCAAACCTTTATTCCAGGTAGAAGTGGGGAAGTTAGCGATGTCATGATTGACACCCTTGGAAGTATTTTAGGGATTACTATGTATCAATTAATAAAGCCGTTAATCAAGGATTAACGGCTTTTTTTATGATTCTAATTTATATAAGTTTAAATCAATGCGACCAATATTTGTAATCAGCGTGACTCGGTTTAAGCCAACATTTAAGGTTTCTATAAATTCATTTGAAATAATGAGTGTATTATCTTCAATGGAAAAATCGCTTGACTGGATTGCTTGATCTAAATAAAAGACATCTCTTATGTTAAAGGGTTCATCTAGTAAAATGGTGAGGTCATTTAAGGTGATTAAGTCAACCGTTTGGTTATAAACTTTTAAGGTATCATAATACGTATGAATTTTAATCGGATCAGTAAATAAACTTGTTGCATAATCATAATTTAATAAAGACGCTTCACTTTCAGATTGATAGGCTGCGGCTATACGCATTTCATAGATACGGTTAGGTTCTAGCGAATCAATCGTATTAATTTGAACCTCACAGCGATCGGTTGTACACGCATCATAAATGATGATGCGGTCATCTAAGACTTGATGTAAGAATTCAATAATGTAACCTTCACTTGGGTTAACATGATCAAAACTAAGGGTGTAATTAGCATAGATGACATTTTTAGGATGATCATATATTCTAGTAAGGTTTAAATCAAAACTATCTGAAAAGCGAGATGTTTTATCGCCACTTGATGCTTGAATGCGAACACGATATTGCCCGCTTTTAAGATTAAACGTTGAAAAGCGGTTTTCAAATGACACATAGGTTTCTTCATCAATTAAGATTAAATAATAATCTGCCTCATCAATACTATCCCATATTAAATATTCGCTATTATAACGGATATTACTAGGCGTATCTAAGCGGTCACCAAAGAGTCTCGTACACCCAGTTAGTAAGAATAGTAGTGGCAATAATAGTAGAATTTTTTTCATAAGCCTCACCTAGGCTTATTATATCACACAAGTCTTTTGGGTAAAGGGTTTTAACGATTAATTAACTAAGATAAAATAATTTGTTTATCGTATAATCATCTTTATCAAGTTCAAAATCAACGCTTGTGCGTTTTTGACCGAGTTGATCTGTCCAGACTGCCTCGTTAATCTTTACCTTTTTAAAACCTAACCTTTTATAAACATGTTGCGCACGAGTGTTTTCAATCATCGTATCTAAAACAATTTTTTCAACCTCTAAATCATCAAATAGATGCGTGATTAATCGTTTTAAGGCACCTGTTCCATAGCCTTTTTCTTGATACTTAAAATCACAGATTTTTATACCAATGGTTGCAACGCGCCCATTAACATGATAACTCATTTCACCAATTGGGGTATGTTTAAGCGTTTCTAAAATAAATATCAAATTCTTTTTATTTGGTTTAGCTAGTTTTTCTTTTAAAAGATTAATATCAGTCTTAATCCCATGAGGAAATCCTGCATGAGCCATGATTTCCCCATCTGCCCACCATGAAGCTAACAAGGCAGCATCATTTCTTGTAGCTAAACGGATTAAGCCTTTAGAAAATTTTAGAGTCATGGTTAGCTTGCTTTCTTTTTAGGAACCATTTCAAGCTTAACGGTAACTAGGAAAATACTTAAAATAACTACCCCACCAAATAAGCCCGTTAAAACTAAATATAAAGGATTAAACGGTGCCCCTAATAACGTATAATTTGTCCCCATGTCATGAAATAATTCAAGCGGTGTTCCAGCTTCTGGACGCATGGTATAAAAATAATTTGATGGTTGATTAAATAATGTAAAAAAGGCGATATTAATGATATGGGCACCTAAATATAAAGGAATTAATAACTTAATGAGTTTTATTAACACCTTTTTATTTAATTCAATAAAGTGCCCACTATAGGCATATAAGGTTAAGGCAACAATCAAAGCATGGCCTAAAATATAAGCTAACCCTCTAAAATTTAAGATTGTATCATAATTTTCTAACCCATTAGAAAAGACAATACTTAAAAAGGCTGCCGGTAAATTAAACAACCAGGCAAACGCGAAAAATGTTTTATCATTTTTATAAAAGGCATAAAGTAAGACAAAATTTGCGAAGTGGCAAATTTGTAAAGGGACCATTTCAAAATCAAACGAGAAGTTTCTTACAAACAAATATTCAATGTTTCTAAGTAATAGTAAAATTACCGCAAGGATACTTACTTTGATACCTAAAGATCGCTTATATTCATAAGGTTTATCTTTAGTAATAAAGTAAAATAACCCCCATAGTAAAAACGGTAAAACCATAAATAAATAGTGGCCTATTGACCAAACTTCATACTGCATAACGTGCCTCCTTAATGTGGTTAATTTTATTATAACATTTAGCCTCTAAATTCAATCATAGAAATTAAAAAACCCCTATACTTAGGGGTTATGGTAGTTCAATAAAGATAAAGCCAACGATGGTTAAATCGTCTTTTACTAAAGTATAACTTAAGATAATCGTTGAACGATCTGGGTCATCTTCTTGAACTGACTCAATAAAATCACTAGAAATGATTAAGGTTGAATCTTCAATAGTATAATCATCTTCTTTAATATCTAGGCCACTCACTGTATCAATGCGACCATCAAACAGTTCAAATGTAAAACTTAAATCAAGCCCTTCATAAGGGAGTGTGTTTGGTGTAATCATATACGGTCTTTCTTCATCTAAAACGGTCATAGTCATTAAAACATAACCTTCATCTAGTAAGAGAGTAATCGTATAAGAACCAGCTTCTAAAGACTTTAAAAATTCATGATCAATAATCATTGTATCACTTTCAAACGTGATAAATGGTTCGTCTAAGACAGTGTTTTCAAAAAGAAAATATTCGTAAGCATAAGCAACTTCAGTATTGATAAAGCCATCGGTAGAACGGTTTTTATTGATTTCAAATTCAAAGGTATCAAGTGATTCGCTAAAGGTATGATGAAGGATTACTGGTGTTTTAATTGATTCCCCATTAGCATAAAGTGCACTCACTTGAATTTGATAGAGGCTATCTTCATCTAAGGTGCTTAAATCATACGTTGTATCAGAAATTGTTTCAGACAAATCATTGATATAAACACGGTAATTTAAAGCATCTACAGTCCCATCAAAATGCAGTGTGTTATTCGTAATGCGGATATTCTTAGGATAATCAAACGCGCGATCAATCACTAAGGTAAATACATTAGAAAATATTGATTCATCAACATCAGTATGCGCTTTAACTCTAACGGTATAAGAACCATTAACCAAATTAAAGACATCATAATTACTTTCAGATGCGCGGTAATGAATCCCATCAATTGAAATGGTATAATAAGTAGCCTCAGGAACACTATCCCAAACTAAGTGTTCATTTTCATAGCGAATATTTTTTGGAACACCTAAAGAAGCTTCCGTTTCATTTGTACAACCAATGATTAAAAATAATAGCCCTAGTACCCATAGTTTTTTCATTGTTTCACCCCATTAAATATTTTAACACATCAAAAGGATAATCTATGTAAACATTCTGTAAAAGTGATTAATCAACGATTAAGTTAGGATGGTCATAATAAATTAGTTCAAGTAAGTAAGGATAATCAATAAATGGATTACGGTTACCTTGATAGCTATAAATAACCTCATTACGGTTTTCTTCAAAACTTGTAACCTCATAGTTTAAATGCCAGTTTATGAGAGTATCTAAATGACCCATTTGATATTCATTAGGAACTGTATTAACAAGTTCTAAATAATCATACATAACCACCATATAAAAGAGTGCACGCGCTACATAACCACGGGAAACATCATACTCAGGATAATAAGTTTCACTAGTCATTGAAGTAAAGTAATAACGGTTACTTCTTGAACTATTTTCACTAGGATTAGCTGGTGCTAAATTATGTAGGTCACTTGCAATATTTGCGCTACCATTACTAGCACCGGTCCCTAATTTTGATTGTGGCCAGATATGTTCACGGTTCCAAGTAGCGCCAGCATCCCATGTACCACTCACACTGGTTTGTAAGTATAGTAAGATTAAATTATCAGGATTATTAGGATCTTGATCAGATTCATCTAAGATATAGCGAGAATCACCATAAGTAATCCCAATAAAGCCGTTATTAATAATCGTTCTTAAGGCATTGATTAATGCTTCTCCATATAAGCCTTCAATGCCATCATAATAGCCTGTGTAATCTACTTCTAAATAAGCATCATCAGTAACAACAATATAACTTACTTCTTGTGAGGCATAGTTCCCATCAGGATCAATGGCGTAATAAATCACTTCTTGTTCACCAAGAATTGACGTATCAACACTACCATACATCGCACAATCGACTTCACCAATAAATTCATCTGTTGCGACACAACCATCACCCGTAAAGGGATCATTTAATCCGTAATAAGGATCAAACGAATCATCAAAGCTGATGGTTAGGCGGCTACTATTATTTGGGAAACTTGCATCTTCAGTTTTAAAGATGGTTGGGTTATTAATTGTTTCATAACCTTCAGCATTAAAAGTAACATCATCAATATTGACTCGGTCACCGCCAACTTTTCTAAATCTAAAATAAATAGAATCACTTGAAGATAAACCAAAACTACTGTAATCACTTTCTGTTAAGGAAATTTCACGTAAAACGAGTTGATTTGTTGTTTCATAAGTATCAATAGTATACCAAGTGGTTAAATCTTTACTAATTTCAGTATAAAGGGTTGCATTAGAATCGTTACTAAAAGAACCGGTGTAAAAACTAACTTGATTAACCTGGCTTAAGGTAAATTCAGTTTGAATAGAATTTTTAGCACGAACACTTTTAGAACCATTTTTTAAGTCACTTGCAAGATTACCCACAAGCGCATCATTAAAATACCAAACTTTATTATTAGTGGTAATAAATCCAGATGCATAGGACCCTTTACTTGCATCTTCAAATCCTGTTTGATAGATGGTTTCAGTTCCACCTGCCTCTTTATAAACTGCGATGATGTAATATGAGTCATCCATGGTTAAATCAAAGCTATCTTGAGTACTTAAAACTGTATCACTGGATGCATCAAGCCAGTGATCAAAAACATAATCACCAGAATCTGATGCAGTTAAGGTAACTGTACTATTTAATGCATATGGTCCATCACTTGAATAGGTTACTAAAGGCGTGCTGATATTACTATACATATAAATATCAGTATAACCTTCTTCAATATAAACTGCTTCAATATGATAATCTCTTAATACCGTTAATGCATGTGTTGGTGTTTGACTCAATATCTCTAATGTATCTAAATCAATAAAATGTTCAAAGTCATAACCATTCACCGTATCACTACTTAAACTTATAAAATCTCCCATTAAATTTGGAGAAGGATTGTTTACACTTACGAGCGTATTATCTATAGTATCGCTGATAGTAACAGTATAGTAACTATCACTCGCAGTGACTATTTCACTATAAAGGGTTGTGATTTGACCTTCATCATGTTTAACTGTCATATAACTTCTAACATAACGATGATGATCGATATTAAAACTCATCAGCCATTCATTGCTTGAAGGCACTAAGGTTTTACCTTGATAACGATTAGCATTATCTAAAGTAGGGGTTGATTCTGTGCGAGATGTAATCATACCGTATTCAATCAGTTCATAACCATCAGTGAGTTCAAACTGACCTTTAAAGGTGATATAACCATCTCTTAAAGATAAATCATCACTAATTGTGATAAGATTTTCTTTAGTAACTGTATTTGATGTAAATACCGCTTCTAGTGCTATATCATTTAACACAGTAAATGTGTAATCACGCTCATAACTAACAATACTTCCATCTAGAGTCCAGTAATTAAAAAACTCATTTGAAGAATCATCTTCTGCAGTAACACTGATAAGTTCATTATAGTCATAAGTCCCACTACCGCTACCACGACTTACATTAACACTAAAAGTATCCGTTGTTAATTTATCATATTGTAAGACTATAACTTTATCATCATTAATATTGGTTAAAGACTCGCTCCATTTATTGGTTAAACTGACAGTATACCCAGGTTTACTTGGTAAGTTTGTAGTAATATCTTCTACATCACCACCTGGTAAAAGATATTGTGTATCAAGTAATGCCCCATTAGAATCCATCAATAAAACGGCATAGGAATCTAGTGGACTAAATACAGCAACCAATTCTAAATCGGTAGTTAATGTAAAGGCATGATCAACGCTCAAATCTTCTTTTACAACCCCATTAACAACCCAGTATACAAAACGATAATTTGAATCATTTGATAACTGATTATCTAAACTAATTTTAGACCCATAACTTTGGTTACTTAGGGTATTGACTAAATCACTATTATCCCCATCAAAGACTGATGTAATACTTACTGTAACATTGTCATGCGTTTCCCCTTCAATAGTTGCGCCATAAATCATACTTAATGTAATCAATAATAATCCAATCAATAATTTCTTCATGTCTAATCTCCTTTTTTACTCTAACGTTTTATTATACCCTAAAGCACTTTTAGAATAAATAAAAAGATGCGAACTTAATCGCATCTTAAGATTTTATTCCACTATTTCAGGGCCAACATCATCCATTGTATGGCTACCTAGATAACTGGTTGTATCTTGAGGGTAAACATCCCACTCTGAAGCATTCCATGTAGTTGAAGGACCAGTTACAGTAGATTTTCTAACTAGTGTATGATCTTCAGTACTTCCAGTTCCTACATCCCAGCTAGTTCCAGGGTCGACTCCAACAACACCAAATACATCAATAATAACATTATTCTTTCTTAGTTCAATTGCATCATCGCCATTAAAGTATGTAACAGTACTAGTAGTATCGTCTACAGCTTTAATTTCTGCGTTTGCGCTACTATTTGCAATGACATAAGTTTCACCATGTTTTAAAATTCCACTTAATGTAAGTGTATTGCCAGCATTAGGACTTCCATTGGAATATAATAATATTTCATAATCAGATAAATCAACATCTTGCCCGGTTCCATTATAAATTTCTATTGCCTTATTGTTGCTGCTACCTTCTATATATTCTGAAATGAATAAATCAGTTGCATAAGTTGGACCACTTGAAATTGCATCAATAGTCAAGGTAGTCGATACATTAACTGCATTATCATCAGAATCAGTTACTTCATAAGTGATTGTATAAGTGTCAGGTGATAAATCACTAAAATCACCAGGTGAAGGTACTAAAGTATCACTTGAATCAGTTACTGTATAATCTATTGACGAGGTTAAATCACCATCTTCAGCATCTGATGCAGTGACACCATCTAATGGGTCAAATGTATCACCTTCAGTTATAGTTTCATCTACTGCGCCACTTATTGTAGGAGGATTATTTGGTTCATCGTCATAAACTCTAACATCATCTATATATAGCTTAGATGTGCTACTTGGTGCATCAGCAAATTCAATTTGGAACTTGATATACACATCATCTAAAACAGGAATATTATAAGTATAATCTTCTACACTTGAATCAAGCTCGAATGTCTCAACTCCTAACCAATTATTACCATCTATAGAGTATGAAACATTAAGACCTATACTATTAGTACTACTAGCTTTGAAAATGATGTAAGTTGCATTTTCAAATGTAAAATTAGAACGAACATAACCTAAGTTGCCTGGTGCACTGCTATACCATCGCATTTGAGCAGATTGTGATCCGTAAATGGCGTCTGTTGTAGAAGGCGTACCATAATAGAATGCCCATTGTTTACCGGTTGGTCCTCTAAGTATTTCGCTAGTGTTATTATATTTAGTATCAGCTGTAAAATTTTCGTCACTTTCAAATCCGGTAGAATAAATGAGAGGATCTGAGTCTGAGTTAATTATCAAGGTAACTTCTTCAGATACTGTGTTGTTGTTTGAATCAGTAACTTCATAAGTAATTGTATAAGTGTCAGGTGATAAATCACTAAAATCACCAGGTGAAGGTACTAAAGTATCACTTGAATCAGTTACTGTATAATCTATTGACGAGGTTAAATCACCATCTTCAGCATCTGATGCAGTGACACCATCTAATGGGTCAAATGTATCACCTTCAGTTATAGTTTCATCTACTGCGCCACTTATTGTAGGAGGATTATTTGGTTCATCGTCATAAACTCTAACATCATCTATATATAGCTTAGATGTGCTACTTGGTGCATCAGCAAATTCAATTTGGAACTTGATATACACATCATCTAAAACAGGAATATTATAAGTATAATCTTCTACACTTGAATCAAGCTCGAATGTCTCAACTCCTAACCAATTATTACCATCTATAGAGTATGAAACATTAAGACCTATACTATTAGTACTACTAGCTTTGAAAATGATGTAAGTTGCATTTTCAAATGTAAAATTAGAACGAACATAACCTAAGTTGCCTGGTGCACTGCTATACCATCGCATTTGAGCAGATTGTGATCCGTAAATGGCGTCTGTTGTAGAAGGCGTACCATAATAGAATGCCCATTGTTTACCGGTTGGTCCTCTAAGTATTTCGCTAGTGTTATTATATTTAGTATCAGCTGTAAAATTTTCGTCACTTTCAAATCCGGTAGAATATATGAGAGGATTTGAGGTTGAGTTAATTGTCAAGGTGATTTCTTCAGTTGATGTTCCATTATCTAGGTCAGTTACTTCATAAGTAATAGTATATGTCCCAGGCGATAATGAACTGAAGTCTCCAGGTGAAGGTACTATAGTATCAGTTGAATCTTTAACTGTGTAAGTAATAGAAGAAGTTAAATCACCATCTTCAATGTCTGATGCAGTGACACCATTTAGAGGGTCAAATGTGTCTTTCTCTGTAATAGAACTGTCTATTGCACCATCAATTACAGGTAAATTGTTGGTGTCTGCTAATTGTGAATTGATAACTAGATTGTCAATGTTTATCCTATCGCCGTCAGCTGTTTTGGAAATTTTGATATAGATGGGTTCATTTATGTCAACATCAATTTCTTTGGCTTCTAAATCTAAGTTATCTGCTGTTACTGAGTCTATCAAAATCCAATTAGTTGGATCCCATTCATAGGCAATTTCAACTTTTATCGTAGAACTAGAATTAGTTCCATACCTAGCGTATAAGAAACTTATACTCTCTATCCCATTGTAAATAGGATTTGATGATTGGATGAACCCTGTATTTTGCATCCTTAAACTATAATCATCAATTGTTTTGTCTCCAGATAAGTTTCCTATTAATGCATCATTTAATATCCAATCATTATCATCAAAACTTACTGTATCTTCATCATAACCACTTTTGCTTTCATCTTCAAAATCTAATACTTGCAGATTTTTATCTCCAAAGTGATAGCTTCGGCTATAATAGGTCACTAGAGTTCCAGCATTATCTACAATTAGATAAGCTTTAACACTACCAAATGTTGCTGAAAAACTCATAAGAAATTCGTTAGTACTTGATACAAGTTGTCTACCGACGAAAACATCATCGTTTGAACTAGTCGATAAACTGCTTGGTTGATCTGAGCGCACCATACCATATTCGACTAATTCATAGCCTGAAGGTAAATAAAATTGCCCT
>JBKHEA010000016.1:0-34180 GCA_046541015.1 Candidatus Izemoplasmataceae bacterium | reverse complement strand
CTTAGGGTTTAGCCTTTTTTTTAACGTTTACCTGGATCATAAGGTTCACCTGCAGCACGTGGTGCACGTGAATTCTTACTTGCAAATGCTAAAGCAATAAGGGTTGCAACATAAGGTAACATGCTGTAAAGCTGACTTGGGATTGGCAATGAATCAAGTACTGGAATCCCAGAATACGTACTGCCTATTACTTGCATAGTTGCAAAGAATAAGGCTGCATATAAAATCTTCTTAGGATGCCATTGTCCAAAGATTAAAACGGCCAATGATAAAAATCCAAATCCAGCAACACTTGCATCAAAACGTGTCGCAAAACTTAAAACAAAGATAACGCCACCCATACCAGCCATAGCACCAGATACTAAAACACCAATATATCTAATTTTATAGATATTAACGCCAAGAGAATCTGCAGCATGAGGGTTTTCACCACAACTTCTTATTCTCAATCCCAATCGAGTTTTGTATAAAATAATAGTCGCAGCAACTAAAATAATCACCCCTAAATAAGTCGATAAATAAGCACCCTTAAAGAATAAATCTCCAATAATTGGAATATCACTTAATAAAGGCACTTCCGCTATTCGATAACTACTTCTTAAAACAACACGTTTAGAGCTGTCTTCATTAATTGTTCTTGCGACAAAGATTGCAATCGCAGGGGCTAACATATTTAATGCGGTTGCACTAATAATTTGATTGGCTTTAATATTAATAGATGCATAGGCATGGAGAATTGAAAAGATAAGACCAATAATTGCGCCAATCGTTAACCCTATTAAGGCAATCATTTGTGGGGTTAATCCTGTACCTTCTAAGCCACGCATTGTCAATATCCCAACAAATCCACCCATAATCATAATGCCTTCTAAAGCAATATTGACAACCCCACTGCGTTCACTATATAAAGCGCCTATTGCAACAATAGTCAGTGGCACCGTGCTAGCTAAGATTAACGGAAATAGAAAATAGATTAAGTTAATGAAAGCTTCAATAAATGCCATCATCGCGCATCACCAGCTTTCACATTATTTTGAACGCTACGCAAAGCTTTGCGTTTATAATAGCGGCCAACAAAGTTTTGTAAGAATAAAGATAATGCACTAAAGTAAATAATGACCCCAATAACAACATCAATGATTTCAGGTTTATACCCATCAAGCTGAACATAATAACCACCTTGATTTAACCAACCATAAAATAATCCAGATATTAAAACCCCAAATGGCGCATTTAACCCTAATAAACTGATTGCAATCCCTGTAAATCCTTCGGTTAACAAGGTCTCAGAAGGTCCAAAATCTGACCCGCTAATCAAATACATCATTGCACCAGCAATCCCAGCAATTGCACCACTAATAGTCATAGCCAAAATGATATTCCTTTTCTCGTTAATACCAGCATATTTACTAGCATCTTTATTAAATCCAACACTTTTTAGTTCATAACCAAGTGTGGTTTTATTTAATAAAATATGAATCAGAATAACAATCAGTATAACAATGAAGATACCTGCGTGGACATCAGAACCAACAAATATTTTATCTAAGCCCATCTTTGGAATCATGCCGCTTTCAGCAGGTGGTAATGCTTTTGATCTTCCATCATATATATAAGCGTAGATTAACATTGCGTTAATATACATCGCAATATAATTTAACATAATACTTGAAACCACTTCATGAACATTTCGGTAAGCTTTTAATAAACCGGGGATACTTCCCCAAACTGCACCAGCAAGCATGGCACCTAAAATAGCTACAATCCAATGAATTGGCCCTAAAAATGTCCAATTGACGCCAATATATACAGCTACAAAAGCTCCCATAGTTAATTGGCCAGTAGCCCCAATATTAAATAATCCTGTTCTAAACGCAAAAGCAACACTAAGGCCTGTTAAAACAATTGGAACCCCATAAAAAATGGTGTTACCTAAACTGGTACTTCCTTGATTAAGTCCCCCAAGGATAATCGTTAAAAAGCCTCTAAAAGAATTTCCAGGATCTACGACAAACAATATAATAAATCCAACAAGTAATCCAGCCGCAACCGCTAAAAAACTTGATAAAATTTTGATTTTATTTTCTTGGCTTATTTTCATTATGCATCATTCCTTTTTGATCCCGACATATACAATCCTAATTCGTTTTCAGTAACTTTTTTAGGATCAAACTCTCCAACATGTTCCCCTTCATACATAACGATGATGCGGTCTGAAAGGTTCATAACCTCATCGAGTTCAAGGGATACAAGTAAAACGGCTTTACCAGCATCACGCTGTTTTACTATTTCGTTGTGGATATATTCAATCGCCCCAACATCTAACCCTCTTGTTGGTTGAACAGCAATCAATAAATCATTGTTTCGATCAATTTCTCTACCAACAATCGCTTTTTGTTGATTTCCACCACTCATGCTTCTTGCAATTGTTAAAGGACCTTGAGAACTTCTGACATCATAACTATCAATAAGTTTTGTTGCATGTTCTCTAATCGCTTCAAAATCTAAAAAGCCATTTTTTTGAAACTTTTTATCAAAATAGTTTTGTAATATAAAATTATACTCTAACGCAAAATCTAGTACTAAACCATGACGTTGTCTATCTTCAGGAATATGAGAGATTCCCGCTAGACTTCGCGCTCTAATTGAATCATTCGTTATATCTTTTCCATTTAATATTATTCGTCCATTAGATAGTGGATTTAATCCAACAATTCCGTATATTAGCTCAGTTTGTCCATTTCCTTCAATCCCTGCAATACATAAAATTTCACCACGTTTAGCTTCAAAGGATACATTCTTAACAACATCAGCATCCGTTAAAGCACTATAAACACTTAAATTTTCTACTTTTAAGACTGTATCACCAATTTTAGGGGTAGATTTTTCAACCCCAAAGGAAACTTTTCGACCAACCATTTTTTCAGCAAGGACTTCATTACTGGTTTTTTTGACATCAACGGTATCAATATATTTTCCTTTACGCAAAATCGTACAGCGATCTGCGACGGCTTTAATCTCGTTTAATTTATGCGTAATTAAAACGATGGACTTACCTTCTTTCACAAGGTTTTTCATGATTTTCATCAGTTCTTCAATTTCTTGTGGGGTAAGAACAGCAGTTGGTTCATCAAAAATCAAGATATCGGCTTTGCGATATAACATTTTTAAAATTTCAACGCGCTGTTGTTGTCCAACAGATATATCTTCAATCTTAGCGTTGACATCAACTTTAAGCTTATACTTTTCACTTAAATCATTAATGCGTTTTTTAGCTTCATCAAACTTTAAAAATCCATATTGCGTATCTTCATATCCTAAAACAATGTTTTCAGCAACCGTAAAATTGTGGACGAGTTTAAAGTGTTGATGAACCATCCCTATCCCTAAAGCATTCGCATCGTTAGGATTTTTAATTGTTACTTCTTTACCTCTAACTTTTATTGTTCCTTCTTCGGCTTGATATAGCCCAAATAAAACGCTCATTAAAGTACTTTTTCCTGCACCATTTTCCCCAAGTAGTGCGTGGATTTCGCCTTCTTTAAGCTGTAATGTCACATTATCGTTTGCCTTAATCCCAGGAAATTCCTTAGTAATGTTAAGCATTTCAATTACGTAACTAGACATTGTGCACCTCTTTCTAGCAATATTTTAAAAAAGGAAAGAGGCTCTTTCCTTTTTTAATATCGCGTTAATCTAATTTATTCTTGTGCCGGTGGTGTAATAGTATCTTCTTGAATTAATAAAGTATCAAGTTGTTTTTCACTGAAGAATGCAGTTAATTCTGCATAAGTTGAAGGAACAACAACTGATCCATTTTCAATTGCAGTATAGATTGCAAGATATTGTGACTCACTGAATGTATCGAAACGTGAAGTTTCCATTGGTAAGCCAACACCATCTTCAGTAACATCTTTAGTTAAAATTTCTCCACCTGGGAACTCATCAGCATAGTGCGCTTCAAGTAATTGTTGAACCGCAATACCAAGTTCTTTCATAGCACTGGTTAATACAGTATCACTATTTCCAGATTGATCAACGTCTACACCAATCATCATGACATCAGTTGAACTTTCAGAAGCTGCTGACATAACGCTTGAACCTGCTCCACCAGCTGCTGCAAAGATAATTTCTGTTCCACCATTATACCAAGATGCTGCAGCATTTTTATGTTCTGCTTTAGCTTCAAAGTCACCTAAATAAGTATAACGATTATCAGGGAAATTAAGTGTAACATTATCTTCTTTTGCTGCATAATAAGCACCGGCAATATAACCAATACCGAATTTAACAACTGCTGGTACTGCCATACCACCCATGAATCCTAAATCTGTATAACCATCTTTAACTGCTGCATAGCCAGCTAAGAATCCTGATTCATGTTCAGCAAAGAATACTGATGCAGTATTAGATGCTACATCTGCTACATAATCCCCTTCATGAGGATAGCCATCGATTAAGATAAACTTAACATCTGGATGTTTGGTTTGAGCTTCCCAAACTGCTTTTTCAAATAAGAAACCAGGGGTAATAACGATTTTAGCCCCACCATTTACTGCTAAATCTATCGCATTTAAATATGCGGTGTCACTAACAGCACTTGGTTTGTAGTATTTATGGCTGATTTCGTTTTCTTCAGCATAAGCTACAATACCTTCCCAAGTTCCTTGGTTGAATGATTCGTCATCAATGTCACCAGCATCAGTGATCATTGCAATTTCAAATTCTTCTCTTCCGCATGCTGAAAGTGTAAAAATAAATAAAACTGCTACTAGTAATGCAAAAAGTTTCTTCATTAATATAATTCCTCCTTATTATTTCTATCTATTATTATACTTATATAATAATGAAATGTAAAGAAAGCGATTGCAAAATTCGTTATTTTTCACTTTATTCAATGTCAATTACATAATCAAGTAAAACAGTCCCGGTATTTAAGATTAAAAAGCGACTTATAGGGTCTGCACCAACGATGACGCCACTTAATTTATGTCGAGTCCCGTTTTTAAAATAAATGACCGTAATTAGTGTTTTTAGATGATAAGCTTCTTCAAAACGATACTGCAATGTGCTTAATTGATCTTCAGATAAAACAGGCATGGTTTCTTTTTTGCGACCATTTAAAAGTTCACTGATTTCATCGGCTTGTTCAGGAAGCGATTGAAACGGTAACCATTTTAACATTTTACGATCTATATAAGTATCAGCCATGATGACCACCAATAAGTCCACTGCGGTTAATCAGTGTCCCTTCATCAAGATGGGATGACAATCTAGTAATACTAGTTTTTCCATAGCGTGCACGAACTTTATCGATGGTATGCCAAAGTTTCATTCGTTTTTCCTTACGTTTAACCGCTTCAAAAAAAGATACTTGAATCCCGTTTTTAGCTTCTTCTAATTTCGTTGCACGGATAAAAACTTGACGAATAGGTAAATCTTCATAATGACGCATGAATAATTCCATCACAAAATGAAATAGTTCATCCGGATCACTGGTTGAATCTTCAAATGTGATTTGTCTAGAAAATCCACCTTTATAGTCTTTACTATAACGAATGCCTAAATGAATGGTTGAAGCTTCTTTATGAATAAATCGTAATTTTTCACTGACCTCATCGGTCATTTCTTTAATGACTTGAATAATGTCAATGGCATTATAATCTTTAAATAACGTTTGGCCTAAGCCAACACTTTTCATATGCGGTTTATAACTATTTTTATCACTAATCACAGACATATCAATCCCGTGAGCATGATAATATAACTCCTCACCAATCACACCAAATAAACGTTTTAAGTGTTTGATATTTGCATGGGCTAAGTCATACACTGTATAAATATTTAACTGATTGAGTCGTTTTTCCATACGAGAACCAATTCCCCACATTTCACTTAAAGGACTCACTGGCCATAACTTTTCTTCAATATCTTTATAACGAATTTCTGCGATAAAGTTTTTCGCTTTTTTACTATATAAATCAAGCGCTAACTTACTTAAAAGTAAATTATCACCTATGCCACAAGTCGCTGGAATTTTTGTTAGGGTTTGAATTTCTTTTAAAATCGTTTCTGCCAGTTCATAGGGGGTTTTCTTATGATACTTTAGATAATGGGTTACATCTAAAAAGGTTTCATCAATGCTATAGATGTGTAAATCTTCATACGAAACATAGTTTAAAAAAATACTAACGATTTCTCTTGAAAAACGTAAGTATTCTTTCATGCGTGGTTTGGCAATAATGAGTTTCCTATCTTTAGGTACTTCATATAAACGGCAACGACTTGGTAAGCCTTTAGATTTTAAATAAGGACTTACCGCAAGGACAATACTGCCGCCACCTCTACCTTCATCAGCAACAATCAAGGGCGTTTTAAAGGGGTCTAGTCCTCTAAGCGCACATTCAACTGACGCAAAGAAACTCTTTAAATCAATACATAAAATGTCTCGATAGATTCGATAGTCTTCGTGCATGATAGCCCTCCTTTTTTAAAACTATATCTTCATTGTACCAAAGAAAAAACAAACTGGTAGTCTTGACAATTTAGAAAAATTTTGAAATAAAAGAGCCGTCTATATTGACGGCTCTTTAGAATGATTCTAAGGTAGGTTGCTTCATGATTCATTACTTTACTGACAGCTTTAGCTTAAGCCTTGTATATCCTTATACACTGTCTCATGGCACTTAAAATAGGCTAAATTAAAATTGATAAAATCGTTTTTATGGTCAACTTTTTCTTAGTGATTCAAGTTTTGAGATAAAAAATTCAGGTAGGGGAGCTTTAAAAGTCATAAACTCTTTAGTTTTAGGATGCGTAAAGCCTAAACTTTCAGCATGAAGATATTGCCCATAAGTCGTATCTGTTTTTTTATGTCCGTATTTAGGATCTCCAACGATAGGATGTTTAATATATTGCATATGAACTCTTATTTGATGGGTTCTACCACTTTCAAGTTTACAAGCTACTAAGGTGTGTTCATCAAAGCGTTCTAAGACACGAAAATAAGTAATACTTGCTTTACCTTTTTCAGTAACACTCATAAGCTTTCTATCTTTAGTGTCTCGTCCAATTGGGGCATCGATTTTTCCGTTATTATGAGGAATAACGCCTTCGACTAAGGCAATATATTCACGCTCAGTTTTACGGGCTTTAAGCTCACTTTGTAAGGCTAGTAAGGTGTCTTTATTTTTTGCAACAACCAATAAACCACTCGTTTCTTTATCAATACGGTGAACGATTCCAGGTCTTAATGAGGCATCATCTTCAACGTTTGCTTGCGCAAGTATACCATGCACTAAGGTCGCTTCTTTTACAGTATGGGAAGGATGAACTACTAAGCCACTGGGTTTATTTACAACAATTAAATCATCATCTTCATAGATAAACTCTAAATCTAAATCAACCGGTGTAATGGTTAAGGGTTCGATAATTTTTTCTTTAATGGTGATTACATCACCTGTTTTAACTTTATAACTAGGTTTTGTTTCTTCATCGTTTACTAAAATATACGCTTCTTCAATTAAATGTTTAATCGCAGTACGTGTCATGGTTTCATCTTTTTTAGTAATTACCTTATCTAAGCGGTTTAAATGATCACTTTCATCAATGTGAATTGTTTTTAAAGTCATACGCGCTCACGCTTTCCTTCTAAAAATAAAATATCATAGGCAAACATAATCATTCCAATGGTTAATAGTGAATCCGCAATATTAAAAATGGGAAAGTCATAAGATCCAAGATAGACATCAATAAAATCGATGACATAGCCTAAAAATAAACGATCAATAAAGTTTCCTATAGTACCTGCGATAAGAAAAATAATCGCATACGTATACATTTTTTTGGTTTTAAAGGCGATATCTTTGAATAAAAACGCAAACATTGTAAGCGCAAAGGCGGTAATTAAGAATAAAATAATCCTTTGACCACTTAATATGCCCCAAGCTGCGCCATCATTATGGTGATGGGTAATGTATAAAAAGTTTGGAATAATTTGATAACTTGGAATTGCGTTTACGTTTTCAAAATTATAAGGAATTAACCAAACAATTAGGTATTTTGTTAGTTGATCAAAGATAATAAGTGCCAAAATCAGCATGAAGCCAAGTTGATATTTTTTTTGCATAATAGCCTCCTAAAAAAAGATTGGGGTTAAAGTTATAATTAATAAACCGTTAAAAATAAACATAAACACACTAACAGGAACCCCATATTTTAAGAGATAGTGCTTGTTATCTATAGGTTTAACAAGATAATGATTGTAAGTAATAATAGTAACATTGATTCCAATTAAAGGCAATAAACTTAAGGTAAGAGAAATCAAAAGTAAAAACCAGTCTAAAAATCGGATATAAAGAATCAACAGATTAATCCATAAAGCAAGTAATGGAAGGATTAAAACAAAACCAACCACTAGTGAGAATAAAATGGATTTAACTAAATTAAACCATTGTTTTTTGTCTTTATACAAGCTCATCACCTCTTAAAGCAAGTAAATAATTAACCGCATCAAGCCAGTTTTCAACCCCAACAAGTTCCATATCGGTATCAAGCGCTTCCATAGCTCTTAAGGCTTCTTGATAATTGTCATGATAATTATCATCGTTTAAGCGCGGGACAAATAAAATATCTACATCGTTATAATGGGCAGTATAGACTTTTTGTGTGACCCCACCAATTGGCCCAATATCACCATTTATGTAAATTTGTCCAGTGCCTGCAATTTTTAAGCCTTGGGTTAGGTCTGATTCTGTTAAAACATTATAAATATGTAAAAATTGCATAAACCCACCACTTGGTCCACCAATATATGAGTCATCAATCGTATAATCAATTTCAGTATCTGTTAGATTGTAGTATTCTCTAATCGATAAGCCAAAAACGCAATTACCATCTACCATTTGTTTTAAAATAGGATAATCTTTAACTTCACCACTTTTGGTACGTACGGTAAAAACTGCTTCTTCATTACACGCGGTTTGACTAATCGCATCATAAATATCAGGATTATCATTAACCGCTAAAACGGTATCACCTAAATCAATTTCATCATGACTAATATAATCATAAATTAACGTGATTTTTTGTTCGATTTCAAAAGAAGTATCTAAATCTAAGGCTTCAAATGCTGAAATAATTGCTGCATTCCATGCATTATCTTTAGCAAGTTGGCCACTTCTAAAATTCACTGAATCACTAATTCCTTGGCGGTAAGTTGGCAGTTCATTGACTTCAATACTTTCATCAAAATAGCCAAGGCCAAACATAAAAAATGTTGGGCGATCAATTGCCATGACATAAATCGTATAAAAAGAGCCCATATCTTCATACTGTTGATCAAAGGTGACTTGATCAGTTACTGTCGTTAAGCCACCAGGTGCTGTCATTTCATAATCAATTCGATAGGTAAAAATAAACATGAAAAAAAGATAGGGGATAGCCCCAATGAGAATAATTTTTCGCCATTTAAAAAGTTGTTTAATCATTCGATATCGACACCTTAATCGGATTGAGTTGTCTTAGGGTTACATTGGCATCTTTAAGCATGCGCATGCTCGCTTTTACGCTATCTTCGTGATGATATTTATTCTCTTCAAATACGATTTCTTTAATGCCACTTTGAATGATAAGCTTTGCACATTCATTACACGGAAATAAAGTAACATAAAGCGTCGCATTTTCAAGTGACACGGTACTATTTAAAATCGCATTAGGTTCAGCATGGACAACATAAGGATACTTTGTATCTAAATAAGCCCCATCGCTTTCCCAAGGATAACAATCATCATCAATGCCTATTGGAAAGCCGTTATACCCAATCCCTACAATACGGTTTTTATCATTTACAATACAAGCCCCCACTTGAGTATTAGGGTCTTTACTACGCATTGCGCTAAGTTTTGCGACACCCATGAAATATTGGTCCCAACTAATATAATCTCTTTTTTTCATAAGTACCTCTACTATTTGACGTTTTTCACACTACTTAAGTTAATATGACAATATCCGTTTTTATTTTTTTCTAGATAGTCTTGATGATAAGTCTCTGCAGGATAAAAGGGAAGGTTGGTTTTAAAATCCATTATAATATTCTTTTTATAGCGTGGCTTTATACGCTCGATATAATCTTCAATGACTGCTTGATCTTCTTCGGTATAATTATATAAGCCACTACGGTACTGAATCCCAATATCAGGACCTTGACGGTTAAACAGGGTAGGATCAACAATATTAAAATAATGATCTAAAAGCGTTTCTAAGGGTAACTTTTTTTCATCATATACAATATGAACAGCTTCTGCATGACCACTTGAGGCACAAACTTCTTCATAACTTGGGTTTTCTTTTTTCCCATCAATATAGCCAACTGTCGTATCAATCACGCCATCAACCAATTTAAAATAGGCTTCAACGCCCCAAAAACATCCACCTGCAACGATAATTTCTTTCATGATATATCCTCCTTTATAATTGATCTAACAATATATGAAGCCGCTACTAACCCCGCTGTCGCTGGGACAAAGGCATTAGAATAGGGTCTTCTTTGACCTTCAAATTTCTTAGGTATTTCTTCACTTGCCACACAAGGTGTATTATTTAACAAACGTTCTTTTCTTAATTTAATTCTGATTGCTTTTGCTAAGGGGTCATTAATGGTATCTTTTAACTCTTTAATCACAATTTTTTCAGGATGCATACGGTTGCCTTGTCCAACAACGGTTAAAAATTTAATGTTTCTTTTTTTTGCTTCTTTAATGATATCTATTTTATAAGTTACCGTATCAATCGCATCTAAAATAAAATCGATTTGATGGTTTTCCCAAATTAAATCCTTCGTATCAAAAGTATAAAAAATAGGATACGTAATTATATTTAGCTGTGGATTAATATCTTGCATGCGCGCTTTCATGACATCAACCTTAAGTTTTCCAATGGTTGAATGTAGTGCTGGAAGTTGACGGTTCATGTTATTTGCTTCTACTTTGTCTTTATCGACAATAATTAAAGTCCCAACACCACTTCTAGTGAGCGCTTCAATCGCAAAACTACCAACCCCGCCACAACCAAAAACTAGCACCGTAGCCGATGCTAATTTATCCATGCCTTGTTTAGTAAATAAGGGTAGTGACCTTGAAAACATAGTTACACCTCTAGCGGTTTTGAAATAATTTAACGTTAAATATTAGTCTACCTAACTCAAATACAATAAAGTAATTGACTAAGAAAAGTAAAATGAGTAAATGAAGAATATAACTTTCTTCGCCACCATATTCTAAAAACATAACTGTAATGCCTAATATACCAAATCCAGTAACTAACATGATTACAGCATATTCTTTTCGGTAGACATTTAATACTTTTTTCTTATAATCTTTTTGTTTATGCCAAATAATTAAAGCCCCTATAGTAAAGATGAGTACAGGGTTACTTAAGCCAATAAGTATTTTAGCATTTGGGGAAAAATATTGATTTAAATCAAAGGTATACGTGAATGCATAAAAGATCGGCATCGACCAAAAACTTATAAATATTAAGACAATCCATGCAATGGTGTAATACGAGTAAATACGTTTCATGAGGACTCATTCTCTACAAGATTTATTTGTTCTTTACGTAATTCATAACGTTCTTTAAAGAACTCATAAATGACACGTAATGTTGCCGCAATTGGACTTGCAAATACAACGCCTAACGCACCAAATAAACTACCAAAGAACATAATTGAAACAATGATGACAATCGGATGAATCTCTAATTGTTTCCCCATAATGATTGGCTGGAAGATATTACCTTCAATAAACTGTAAAATCATATTAACCCCAACAATCAAAAACGGATTGGGTCCAACATCTCTAGTAATAAACGCATAAGTAACGGCTGGAATCATCGCAATCAAGGCTCCAAAATAAGGAATAACGTTGGTTAACCCAACAATAATCCCAAAGATGAAATAATATTCTAATCCAACCAAGCGATATGTAATCGTTGCAACGGTACCAATTGAAATCATTAAAAACAATTGACCGCGAATATATGCCCCAACCGTATGATTTAAGCGGTTGGCTAAATCACTTGCGGTTCGTGCATATTTTTTAGGAAATAAGCTTTTTAACGTATCATTAACTTTCTCATAATCAAGTAAGTAAAATAAGAGTAAAATCGGTAAAATCGCAACGATAGTGATAATCCCTAAAATCGTAGTTGGTAAAACAGTATAAAGTGAACCAAAGAAGTTTTCAGCGGCATTAGCCACGGTATCACTTGATTCAACTGCTTGCGCAATCAAATCATAAACTTCCGTCCCAAAGATGAAATCAGTTCTAAATTCACTTCTAAAATAAGCCGCTAATAAAGGATAATCAACTTCAAAGAAGGTTCTAACTTGTTCCATAATAAATGGAATGAGTAAACGTAATACCCCATAAATAATAATCGCTGTAAAGATATAAACAATTGCGACACTAAGCGCTCTAGGACCAATTCCACGTTTTTCAATTAGCCTGACAATTGGGAAAATAATCAAAGAAATTAACCAAGCTAAGCCAACTGGTATAAGGACAGCTGTAATCGCATCAAATATTGACTGCCAAAATGATGAAAACAGCGTCATCATAAAGATAAAGGCAGTAAATAAGATTAAAATGGTGAGTATTTTTATGGCGCGATTTAACATTTGATCGCTTAAAAATTTAGGTTCTTTCATATCGCTCACTTCCATTCTTGCTTATTATTATATCATAAAACCTTACTTTTTTAGTGCAAGTTCTGTTAGTTGAAGGGCACTAATTTCACTTGGTGCATCGGTGAGTAGACACTGGGCACTACTTGTTTTTGGAAACGCAATAACATCGCGAATGTTATCAGTTTTTCCTAAAAGCATCACAAAACGATCAAACCCAAAGGCGATTCCACCATGCGGTGGGGTTCCGTATTGTAAGGCTTCTGTTAAAAAGCCAAATTTAACTGACTGTTCTTCTTCACTTAAACCAAGAAGTTTAAAGACATTTTCTTGCATGTTTTGTTCATGGATACGAATAGATCCACCACCAAGTTCTTGACCTTGAACGACTAAGTCATAACAATATGCAAGCGCTTTATCCGGTTCATCTAATAAACTTGATTTATAGGCATCTTGAACACGAGTAAACGGGTGATGCAAGGCATAATAGCGAGCGGTTTCTTCATCGTATTCAAACATTGGCCAGTCAACAATCCATGTAAAGTCATAATCATCTGAATTGATTAAATTTAATGATTTTGCGACCACTTTACGTAAGTGTCCTAAACTAGCGCGGGTAATTTTTGCATCACTTGCGACAATAAGTAATAAGTCACCTTCAACCGCACCAGTACGCTTTTTAATATGAGTAAGTTCTTCTTCACTTAAGAATTTAACAATCGAACCGGTGATTTCTTCACCAATTTTTAAGTAACTTAATCCTTTAGCGCCAAATTTTTTCGCTTCTATGGTTAACTTATCAAGATCTTTTCTAGAAAACTGGTTGATCCCTTCTTTAACATTAATCGCACTAATTTCACCTTGGTTATCTAGTACGCTTTTAAATACATTAAAGGTTGTTTCTTTTAAAGATTCATTTAAATTAATTAAACGCATATCAAAACGGGTATCAGGTTTATCAGTCCCATAATCACGCATGGCTTGATGATAGGTCATGCGTTTAAATGGATCTTTAAACTCAATCCCTTTAACGGTTTTCATAACATGCTTAATTAAACGCTCACTTAAATCAATTACACTTTCTTGATCAACAAAACTCATCTCAATATCAATTTGAGTAAATTCAGGCTGACGGTCGCTTCTTAAATCTTCATCGCGAAAACATTTAGCGATTTGATAATATTTTTCAAACCCAGAAATCATTAATAATTGTTTAAAAATTTGTGGAGATTGTGGTAAAGCGTAGAATTCACCTTTATGAACGCGACTAGGAACGACATAATCACGTGCCCCTTCTGGGGTTGATTTGGTTAAAATCGGTGTTTCAAACTCAATAAAGTTTTCTTGATTTAAAAAGCTTCTAACCGCTTGCATCATCTGATGACGCAATTTCATCATGGTTTGTAAGTACGGGCGTCTTAAATCTAAATAGCGGTATTTTAAACGCGTCTCTTCTAAAGCGTCGGTATCATCTTGAATAAGCATAGGTGGTTGTTTGGCAGTATTTAAGACTGTTAAGCGCTTAACATCGACTTCAATATCTCCTGTATTCATTTGCGGATTTTTACTGCTTCTTTCGCGTACGATGCCGCTTACTTCAATAACGTATTCATTTTTTAACGCTGCCGCAATGCTTAATAAGTCATTGGTACTATCAAATGCTAACTGAGTAATCCCTTCAGTATCGCGTAAGTCAATAAATACTAAGTTTCCTAAATCGCGTCTTTTTGCGACAAAACCTTTTAAAATAACAGTTTTACCAATATCTTTTAAAGTTAATTCGTTGTTATGATGTGTAGCCATGATTAGTCTCCTTTTTTCTCACACGTTGAAGCTTCATCGCAATCAGCGCATTTCGTATGGTTAATTAAGCGGTCATATAAAGTAATATATAAATCATTAAACGGTATACGCAGTGATTCATTGGTTAGTTGATCTTTTACGTTACACGCTTCTTCTTTTAGTTCGTTTTCACCAATAATAATCACAAATCGTGCTTGTTGGTGATCGCTTTGTTTAAACTGAGCTTTCATGCTTTTTTGATTAAAGTCCATATTCGCCGTTAATCCACCAAGACGTAGTTTTTGCATCAGTGTCATGGCTTTATAACGTGCTGTTTCTCCTAAGACTAAGAAGTAGGCATGAATGCCTTGATTAAAATCATATTGGTTTGCTTCTTTTAGGGCAATAATTAAACGCTCAAGCCCAAACGCAAATCCTACTGCTGGTGTATCTGGGCCACCTAATGTTTCGACTAAGTGGTTATATCTTCCACCACCACAGATGGTATTTTGATTGCCTAATAATGTTTTACTGACTTTTAATTCAAAAACTGTATGGGTGTAATAATCAAGCCCTCTAACTAAGTTTTTATCAATTTCATAAGGGATATTCATTGCTTCTAAATAATCACACACTTGATCAAAATGATTACGGTCATCCTCGGTTAAATAATCGAGTGGTTTTGGGGCAGATTGAATTAAAGGATGATCTTGATCGACCTTACAATCTAAAATACGTAACGGATTTTGTTCATAGCGTATTTGACAATCCTTACATAATGACGTGATATCTTCTTTTAAATGGTTTTTTAATGCTTCATGATAGTTTTTTTTACTATCGCCATCACCAAGTGAATTGATTGTAACACTAACATCTTTTAATTTTAATGCTTTTAAAAAGGTTACGGCATAAGCGATAACTTCTGCGTCCATCTCAGGGTAAGGGCTACCAAATACTTCTGCACCAAATTGTCTAAATTCTCTAAAGCGACCCTTTTGTGGTCGTTCATAACGAAACATACTCCCTGCATAATAAATTTTATGCGGAAGTTTAGGATTGGCGTATAGTTTATTTTCAATATACGCACGGACAATCCCAGCTGTCCCTTCAGGTCTTAGTGTATTTAAACGATCGCCACGATCTTTAAAATCATACGTTTCTTTACTAACAATATCACTGCTTTCACCTACTGTGCGATGAAAGAGTTCACTTGCTTCAAAGTGTGGGGTTCTGATTTCTGTAAAGTTAAACAAACGGCTAACTTGTTGCATTTTCTTTTCAATTTCGTGCATGTAAGGGATGTCATCAATAACATCATAAGTCCCTTTCATTTTTTGTATCATAGTATTCCTCCTCTTATATAAAAAATCGCCCTTAGAAATGCTAAGGGCGAAATAATCCGCGGTACCACCTTAGTTCCGGTTTAAAAAACCGGCCCTCAAACTCTTAACGCGAGTAACGTCAAATGCCCTCCGAATTGTCAAGTATACATATCGTATGGTGTTTTCACCAGCCACCACTCTCTAAAACGCTTTTGTATACGTACGTTCATCATCGGTTTATACACAAACATTATACAAGGTATACTTAGCGGTGTCAATTAAAGTCTAGTTTAATATCTTAATTGATGCTTTTACCTCATCAAATAATGCCTTTTTAGCTTTGTAGTCATCTTTTGTAAAACTTGCGACGACTTCATCTAATATGGTACCATCGCCGTGTTTAAAACCTTTACGCTTGATGCCTTCAATGTGAAAACCTAATTTTTCTCTAACCCGTCTTGAAGCATAATTATCTAAGAAATGGTGATACGCTAAGCGACTTAACTTTAACTCTTCAAAGGCATAAACCATCACTGCTAATGAAGCTTCAGTGATATAGCCTTGATTCCAGCAATTTGGATGAAGCACAAACCCAATTTCTGCTTTATAGCCTTGATACGAATGAATCTCTATGGTTCCTATGAGGCGGTCGGTTGTTTGTTCGATGATTACCCAAACACCGGGTTGATTCAGTTTACGTTTATGTAAAGCGTAATCGATAAACTCATAGGTATCTTGAATAGAAGTGTGTGGTACCCATCCCGCACTTGGACCGACATCTTCTCTTTTTGCATAAGCATAAATGCTTTTAGCATCTTGTTTTCTTAAAGGACGAAGTAATAGCCTTTTTGTATAAATAAATGGTAATTTAATCATGTTTTGGTATCAGCATAATCCATTCATCTAGCGGGACAAATCCAAGTTTTTCATAAAGCGCTCCAGCTCTTTTATCATCGTAATATAAACAAAGGGTTTTCTTTTTTTGATTGACATATAAATCGACTAAATAATGAAGGACTGTTTTTCCTAATCCTTGTTTACGGTAATCTTCATGGGTGGCAACACCCACTATCATTGCAGTCTTTTTAGTTTCACCTACCGCACTTGCACTTGCAATGACTTGGTTATCTTCTTCAATGAAAACAGTTGTGCCATTATCATCACTATTATCAAGTAAATAGGTAATAAATTCTTCTTTAGATTTTTTCGTTACACTATCAAGTTCATCAATTTGATTGAGCAATGCGTAGACTTTTTCAGCATCCTTTTCATTTTTTAAAAATTGAATTTTATCATAACTAATATCATCATCTTTAATAAATGTAGTAGATTTCATAAACTCAAGCTTATCAACCCATAAATCCGGAAAATATGGGGCAATTGCTTTCATCAACGGGGCTTTACCGCTGATGAATAAATAATCAAATTGGTTAAAAATATCAACCCACATCGGATTAAAGGTGGCTTCTTTTGCATAATAAACAATATGAGATAAATTACGACTTACAACCGCGTAATAATCACCATCTTTAAACTCTGCATAAATGGCTTGATCTTCTTGATCAAAGCCGAAATTTTTAATATCACCAATAATGTAAAGATTGATTTCAGGTTCTTCATATAAAAAATCTAAAACGCTTGCTTCATCTTGCTTGGTTAGTTTTCTTATCATGATTCATCCCCTTCTTCTAACATAATTGTGACTGGGCCATCGTTGACTGAAGCAATAGCCATCGTTTCTTGAAAAGCACCCGTTTGTACATTAACACCATATTCTCTTAGTAACTGATTAAACTGATCATAATATGCGTTTGCATCGGTTGGATTCATGGCGTTTGTAAAGGATGGACGGTGTCCTTTTTTCGTACTTGCTTCTAAGGTAAACTGTGAAATCGACAAAATACTATAATGAAAATCGATTAAGGCATGATTCATCTTGCCAGCTTCATCTTCAAAAATTCTAAGATGGGTTACTTTTTTAGCCATTTTAGGTAAGATTTCTAAAGTGTCTGAGGCACTAAAACTAACATATAGTAATAAACCTTGTTCAATGCTTCCAACTATTTCTGAATTAACTAAGCACTGCGCTTGCTTGACGCGCTGGACTAATACTTTCATTATTTCATCAACCTTTCAATGCTAAAAACATCTTTAACTTTTTGAAGGTTTACAATGGCTGTATCAAGTTCGCTTTTGTGGTGAACACCGATTTTTAATTTAATAACGCCTTCACCGCGTTTATTCGTAGATGCTGCTACTTGAACAACTTTTGAACCATTGGCAGTAACTGTATTTATGATTTCAGCTAAAATATTGTCACGATTATGTACGATGAGTTTTAAGTTTACACTATAAATTCTTGTTAAATCATCGCCCCACTCAACATCAATGGTTCTGCCTTCAGGAAGATTTTGAATGTTATTGCAGCGGCTTCGGTGCACCGCAACCCCGGATCCTTTAGAAATAAAGCCAGTAATACGATCCCCAGGTATTGGGGTACAACAATTAGATAGTTTAATTGAAGGATTATCTAAACCTTCAATGATAATATTAGCATCGTTTTTAGCAACCGTTTTTGTTTGTTTACGGTTAATGCTTTCAATTAAGTCCTGGTCTTTAAGTTTCTCTTCTCCAATTAAGGCATTAAGGGCATTACGGGCTGATAATGTGTTTTTACCAATTTCATAGTAGAGATCTTCTAACGATTTAACCCCTTTATGTTGGAATAATTCAGCACACATTTTATCGGTTATATGCACATCTTTTTTACGACTTTCAAGTTCTTTTTGAAACTCTTCTTTTCCCATATCTACTAAAACATCACGGCGTTGTTTGTTTAAAAAGTTTTTGATTTTTGATTTAGCACCTGATGTTTTTACAATTTTCAACCAGTTATCGTTAGGTCCAAAACTATTAGCACTGGTTTTCATATTAACAATATCGCCAGTTTGGAGTTCATATTCAAGGGGAACTATTTTACCATTGACAATCGCACCAACCGTTTTAATCCCCACTTCAGTATGAATTCTAAAAGCGAAATCTAAAGGGGTTGAGCCTTTAGGTAAGTCGATGATATCGCCTTGTGGGGTAAAAACATAGACATTAGAATGCAAGATATCATCACGTAATAAATCTAAGACTTCTTCTTCATTTTCACTTTCTTGCGTGAACTTGATTAGTTCGCCATACCATTTAAGTTTTTTAGAGACCATCTCAGTCATTGCCATATTAGAGCCATGTTCTTTGTAAGACCAATGTGCCGCAACCCCGTATTCAGCAATACGGTCCATGTCGTTTGTACGAATTTGAATTTCATAGACTTTACCATTCGCAATAACACTCGTATGTAACGACTGATAAAGGTTGGGTTTAGGCATAGCAATATAATCTTTAAAACGGTTAGGAATTGGTGTCCATTTACTATGGATTACCCCAATAGCGCTATAACAAGCTTCAACATTTTTAACAATTACTCTTAAAGCAAGTAAGTCAAAAATATCATCAAAGTCTTTATTGCGTGTTTGCATTTTTTTATAAACAGAATAGATATTTTTTATGCGACCTTTAACATTATACTCAAAATGATGTTCGCTTAAAAGGTATTCTAAGTTCGTTCGCATGATGTCTAAATCTTCTTCACGATTTTGTCTTGTATCGGCAATCATCTGGGCAATTAAACGGTATTGTGCAGGATTTAAATGTTTAAAACTTGTATCTTCTAGTTCCGCTTTTAATAAATACATCCCTAATCGATGAGCCAGTGGTGCATAAATATCTAGGGTTTCTTTTGCGATACGTTTACGTTTTTCTTCTGGTAAAGATCCTAAGGTTCTAACATTGTGTAAACGATCGGCTAATTTAACAATAATAACACGTATATCTTTACTCATCGCAAGCAACATTTTTTGATAATTTTTTGCTTGCATCATTTGTTTTTCTTCTTCAGCGCTTTCAATGCCTTTAAATTTATACTGGCCTAATTTAGTAACGCCTTCAGTCAGTAAGGCAACTTCTTCTCCGAAAGCATCTTGAATTTCTTGAAAGGTAACCGATGTATCTTCGATGGTATCATGTAATAATCCAGCGATAATCGTAGTAGGATCGGTTAAGTATTCGCTTAAAATGTAGGCAACACTGACAGGGTGTTCAATATAAGCTTCGCCTGATTTACGGTGTTGTCCTTCATGAAATTTTTGCGCGAATAAATAGGCGTCATGAATACGCTTGATTATAGCTTCATCGTCAATGTATGATTTTACATTGTCTAGTAGTTCATCAATGGTGTGATAAGCGTTCATAACGCGCCTCCTTTTAATATTTTAAAAGTGATTGAATTGTATAATCTTTAATGGCTTCTTTTCCGTTTAACTCGATTAACTCAATTAAAAAAGATAATCCGACGACATTTGCGCCACTTTTTTCAATTAGTTTAATCGTCGCATTAATTGTCCCACCTGTAGCAAGTAAATCATCAACGATTAAAACGTTTTGACCTTTTTTAATGTCACCTTTGTGAATGCTTAAAGCATTTTCACCGTATTCAAGTTTATAAGATTCAGTTAGCGTTTCTCTTGGTAATTTTCCTGGTTTTCTTACTGGGACAAAACCGATGCCTAATAGCGCAGCCACTGGTGCGCCAAAAATAAACCCGCGCGCATCTGGTCCAACAATTAAATCGGCATTAACTTTTTTGGCAAAGTCAGCCATAGTTTCAATCGTATAACGGAATGCTTTACCATCTGCAATCAGTGGGGTAATATCTTTAAACTGAATGCCTTCTTTTGGAAAATTGGGGACATTTTCAATATATTTTTCTAAGTTCATTGGGTCACTTCCTTTATTTTATTATAACATTATTGCCTACATGCGCTCTTTAGCGTGCACCCCAACTAAACTTAGGGCATCGCTTAAGACAATTTTTACCGCATGTAAGAGCGCTAAACGTTCTTTTGTAGCTTCAGCATCATTAGTTAAAACTATTTCATCAGCATAATAACTATGTAGCGCTGTAGCTAGACGTTGAATATACTGAGTAATTTTATGAGGAATACGCTTGCTAGCACTTTCTTCAATAACATTTTGGTAAGTGCTTAATATGTTGAGTAGTTCTAAGGCTTTATCACTTGAAAGGTGTTTAAAGTCTTTTAAGGTTAAATCTAGCGTAATATTGCGCTCATTAGCACTTCTTAAAATGCTTGCGATGCGCGCATGGGCATATTGCGCATAAAATACTGGGTTTTCATTGGTTTCTTTTAAAGCTAAATCTAAATCAAGTTCCATGTGCGTGTTTAAAGAGCGTGCAGCGAAGAAATATCTAATCGGATCAGCCCCGACTTCTTCAATTAAATCGATGAGTGTAATGGCTTTACCACTACGCTTACTCATTTTAACTTCTTCCCCATCTTGCATAACTTTTACCATTTGTAAAAGATCGACTTCAAGCATATCTTTATTGCCACCAACCATTTCAATCGCAGCTTTTAGGCGCGGAACATAACCATGGTGGTCGCCCCCTAAAATATCAATCAGTTTGGTAAAGCCTCTTGATAATTTATTTTTATGATACGCAATATCAGGAAGTAAATACGTATATGAGCCATCACTTTTTACAATAACACGATCTTTTTCATCGCCATAAAGGCTTGATTTTATCCAAATGGCATCATCTAAAGTATAGGTATGCCCATTCGCATTTAAATATTCAAGCGTTGCTTCAACTTGTTTGGTTTCATAAAGACTAGCTTCACTAAACCAAACATCAAAGGTGACGTTAAAAGCTTCTAAATCTTTTTTTAGTTGACTTAAAAGATAGTCAACGCCATATTTTTTGAAATAAAGATAGCCATCAGTCTTTAGATAATAGTCGCCAACCTCTTCTTTAATGCGTTTTGCAAGATCAATAATTTCCTTACCATAATACCCATCTTCAGGCATCGTGACATCAATATTAAAGAGTTCTTTATAACGCACATCAATCGATATAGCTAAGTTATGGATTTGATTGCCTCCATCATTGACGTAAAACTCTTTGGTTACATCATAACCAGCTTTTTTTAAGACACGTGCTAAACTATCGCCTGCAGCTGCCCCTCGGGCATGCCCAATATGTAGTGAACCTGTTGGGTTAACACTAACAAATTCGATATTAATCTTTTCGCCTTGACCAAGCGTACTTTGACCGTAACTTGCCCCTTGATTATTAATCGTTGGAATGAGTGATAAATAGATTGTTTTATCGACATAAAAGTTAATAAATCCAGGCTTTGCAACATCAATTTTTTCAAAGGCTAATGTGTCTTCAAAAGTATCGACAATCATCTGAGCGATGATAAAGGGTGGTTTTTTTAAAATGCGTGCTAATTTCATCGCTAAATTGGTAGAAAAATCCCCATTAGCTTTTTCATTAGGGACTTCAATTTCTATGTCAACCGGTTCGTTAACCATGAGTTTAGTTAACGCGTTTGTTAGCAATAATTCTATGATATTTTTAGGTTGCATGAATCATTCTCCTTTATACTTTAAGTTTAAGTTGGTCGTATACTGCTTTCTTATTGGTTGGGTAAAGTTTCATCCACTTTGCGCTACGACCCTTCCCAAGTGGTCTAATTTTCTTTTCATCACGCAAGCGCTTTAACGTGCGGTTGATGGTAGAATCAGAAATCGTTGGGTGTTTTAAGCGAATGTCTTCTTTGGTAAAGACTTCTTCTAGTTTATTTATCGTATTTTCGATATAATCGGATTTATTGGTTTGTTGGTCGAAGGTGTAATTTCTTAAAAGTTCGTGGAGCTGTTTATACGATTCAAGCAATAACTCTAAAAGAAAACGGTGAAGCGGGATGGTATCTGCAAGTCCAGTCGACCAATTTTGTGAAGCATCTAAAATGTATTTATTAAATTTCGTTGATTGTTTATGAAATAACTCAAATAAACTTGATAAATGTAACGACTGATATTGATTGGTAATAAGCAATATGTAAAGCAGTAATAGGCCAATCACATCATTATGTTTCGTAAAAGGTTTTAAGTTGATAAAATCGATGTAAAAATTGATAATTAATAGGCTTATTTCATAGTCATCTTGTTTTTTTAAAGTTAAGAAGTCTTTAATTAAAGCTTCTAAACTTTCGCGTTTGGTTGGATAAGCACTGCTTAATAAGCTTTTTACATCGTCTTTTTTCTTTTCAGTTTTTGCATAATAAAGGGTTTTTTCATCATCAACATCTTTATAGATGAATTTTAACAAATCATAGATTTCTGAGACATATAAGCTAAATGTATCCGTTGATTTATGAATTTTTTCAAAAGCTTTTACGATATTTTTAAGAAGTTGTTCATCTTTTGTTTTAGCTTGAACATCTTTTGTAAGTAGTGATTTATAACGACTATCTTTAATTTTTAAATTAAGCATGCGTGATAAAAAGTAAGCATCACTTCTTATGGTTTCAGCGACTAAGACATCATAATCGTTTTTAACGCTTTGTAACATGTCTTGATTGCGACCGATAAAAGGGTAGATGTTTAAGTAAAGTTTAATGACATCGTTGGGAATTTTTACATAACGCATGTTATTTAAACAGTGCATACCTTCACTCCTTATTCTTCTATGTCATCAAATAATGATGGTTGGACTTCCTCTTCAATTTTTTTGCGTTTATATTCTGATAAATGTTGTAAGGATTCATCAAGCTCAATTGGTTCAATGATCATATGACGTGGTTTACCAAGAGAAGATTTAACGAATTTCTTCCCAGTCTCACTAGCGTTTAGCTTAAGTTCAAAGGCACTAACTGCAACATGAGCTTTATTGGTAACAACATGGATTAACGCACGATTTTTATAATGTGTGCTATTAATTAAGCCGCCATCAACTAAATAATATGGATTTGATTTAGGTTGGTTAATGATGGCTACGCCTTTTTGCGTACGTTTTTTAAGAGGAATATCTAAAATATTTACACGTTTTAACGTCCCGCGGCTCGTTAAGAGGACTAAATCATGATAATCTTTTAAAACAACACTTGCTGCAAGCGTATATTTTGTCCCTAAGCTCATTGCTTTAACCCCTTTTGCGGCGGTTGAAGTTACAGGAATTTCTTCTAAAGTATAACGAAGGGCATGACCATAATTACTTAAGGTGATAACTTCAGCATCTAACGAATTTGTGCGCGTTACATGCACAACTGTATCATCACGATTTAAGCCAATCGCGCGTAGCGGGCGGTTATATCTTAAAGCATAAAAGTCGCTAATTTTGGTTAATTTAACTAAGTTAAGTTTTGTTGTAAATAGTAAATAATCATCATCTTCAAAATTGGTTACTCTTTCAACATGAATAATCTCTTCACTTAAATCAATTTGTAATAGTTGGTTTAAGTTTGTGCCAACTTCTTTCCATTTTGATTCAGGAATTTTATATACTGGTAAGAATATGTAATTTCCAGCATCAGTGAATATAAGTAAGGTATCTAAGGTAGAAACTTCCCCAATAAACATAAACGCATCGGATTCTTTTAAATTAGCGTTTTCAGTTGCTTTATAGCTTCGAATTGAAGCTTGACGAACGTAACCATCTTTCGTTAGCCCTACCATGACTTGTTCAGATTGGATGAGTTCTTGTTCGCTGAAGGTAATTTTTTCGATTTCTTCTTCAATAACACTTTTACGGCTTGTATCTAAAAGTTTTAATACTTGGCGTAATTCTTTTTTAATAACGCGTTTTAAAGTGTCTTCATTGTGTAAAATTTCATTTAATTCATCGATCCATTTAAGTAAAGTTTTTTCTTCTTTCATTAATTGACTTAAATCAGTATTCGATAAGCGATAAAGTTGTAAGGTAAGAATCGCTTCAGCTTGTTCTTCGGTAAACTTAAATTGCTTAACTAAACGCTCTTTGGCATCACTTTTTCCTTTTGATTTACGAATCGTATCAACAACTTGATCGATAATATCCATTAAACGAATAATACCTTCAACAATATGAAGACGTTTTTGTGCCTTGCGGAGTTCAAAGTTTGAGCGGTTTACAACCACTTCTTTTTGATGATAAATATAACTATCAAAAATAGCTAAAAGGCCCATGAGTTCTGGACGTTTGTTATTAATCGCAACCATATTATAGTTGTATGATTTTGTTAAATCTGTCTTTTTATGTAAGAAATTTATGATGGCTTCAGGATCGAAATCTTTTTTAATATCGATGACAATACGCAATCCTTCTTTATCGCTTTCATCGCGTACTTCTAAGATGCCATCAACTTTTTTGCCGACTCTAATTTCATCTATTTTTCTAACAAGACTGGCTTTATTCACTTCATAAGGAATCTCTTTAATAATGATTTTACCTGGTTCAAAATGGACTAAAGATTTTATAATAATGCGGCCTCTACCCGTTTCAAATGCTTCTTTAATGCCATCTTTTCCTTGAACAATAGCGCCAGTTGGAAAATCAGGTCCTTTGATAATTTTAAGTAAATCATCAACCGTACAATTAGGATAATCAATACGTTTAATGACCCCTTTAATAATTTCTTCGATATTATGCGGTGGGATTTCTGTAGCGTAGCCTGCGCTAATCCCGGTTGCCCCATTTACGAGTAAATTAGGAAATCTTGAAGGTAAAACAACGGGTTCATACTCTTCATCATCAAAGTTAGGAACAAAATTTACAGTCCGTTTATCGATATCGGATAATAGTTCTTGGGCAATTTTGCTTAAACGTGCTTCAGTATAACGCATGGCTGCAGCACTATCGCCATCAATAGAACCGTTATTTCCATGCATGTCAATGAGTGGGACACGCATTTTAAAATCTTGACTTAAACGCACAAGCGCATCATAAACACTAGAATCGCCATGAGGATGATATTTCCCGATAACATCCCCAACAATGCGGGCACTTTTCTTATACGGTTTATCATGAAACATGCCAAGTTTATACATCGCATATAAAATACGTCGTTGAACGGGTTTTAAACCGTCTCTAACATCGGGTAATGCACGATCTTGAATGATGTATTTAGAGTAACGGCCAAAACGGTCGCCGACTAAGTCTTCTAAATTCTCACTTAGTATACGTCCTTCTATGTAATCATCAATTTGTTTGTTTATATCGTTAGCCATAGGTTACTCCTTTATTGTAAAATTGTCTTCATTCCCAAAAATAACATTGGATTCAATCCAATCTCTTCTAGGTTCAACTTGGTCTCCCATGAGGATTTTGATGCGTTTTTCTGCATCCGCTAAATCGTCAATCGTAACTTTTATTAACGTGCGCGTATTTGGATTCATGGTTGTATCATAAAGTTGATCTGCGTTCATTTCACCCAAACCTTTAAAACGCTGAATGGTTCCATTTTTATAAAGTTCAACGAGGTTTTGGAGTTCATCGTCTGTCCAAGCATAAGTAATGGTTTCTTGTTTTTTTAGTTTATAGGTATATTTATAAAGTGGCGGCAAGGCAATATAAATTTTACCTGCTTCAACGAGTTTTCTCATATATCTAAAGAAAAATGTTAAAAGTAATACTTGAATATGGGCCCCATCAGTATCGGCATCTGTCATGATAATGATTTTATCATAATGACATTTTTCTAAATCAAAATCACTGCTTAAGCCTGCGCCAATGGTGTGAATGATAGTATTGATTTCTTCATTTTTTAACACATCTTCAATGCGGGCTTTTTCTGTATTGATTACTTTACCACGTAATGGTAATATCGCTTGATATTTTCGGTCTCTTGCTTGTTTAGCACTACCACCTGCACTATCGCCCTCAACTAAGTAAAGTTCTAAGCGTGAGGCGTCTTTAGATTGAGCCGGTGCGAGTTTACCAGAAAGTAAAGGTTCTTTTTTACGACTTTTCTTTTCAAGGCGTGCTTCTTCACGCGCTTTGCGCGCCGCTTCACGTACGTTTTGTGCTTTAATTGCACGCTCGATAAGGGTACTTGAAAGATTGGGATTTTCTTCAAAGAAATACATCATTTTTTCTGATATGATTTGTTCAACAGCTGTTCTTGCTTCACTTGTACCAAGTTTATTTTTGGTTTGTCCTTCAAATTGTAAAAGGTACTCAGGAATTCTTATAGAAATAATCGCAGTTAATCCTTCTCTAATATCTGCACCTTCAAGTTTACGTGTTTTGTCTTTTAAAAGCGTACTTTTTACAGCGTATTCATTAAAGATTTTTGTGATTGCGGCTTTAAACCCAGTTTCATGGGTCCCGCCATCACGGGTTCTTACATTATTAACGAAAGAATAGAGTTGATCGGTATATGATTTTGTAAATTGAAGTGCAACTTCTACTTCGATTTCTTCATAACTACCTTCAAAAAATACCGTTTCGTGAATCGCTTGTTTTTGTTGGTTCAAATAATCAATATACGATAAAATACCATCATGGTATTGATAGGTTTCACTTTGTTTTGAGCGTTCATCTATGAGCGTAACTTTTAAGCCTTTAATTAAAAACGCACTTTCTCTTAAGCGTTCAGAAAGCGTTTGATAGTTAAAAACAGTGGTCGAAAAGATGGTTGAATCGGGTTTGAAAAAAACAGTGGTCCCATTACGGCGACTTTCACCTATTTCAACAAGGTCACTGACACGTTGTCCACCATCTTGAAACACCATTTTGTAAAGTTTACCGTTTCTTGCGACTTTCACTTCTAAAAATTCGCTTAAGGCATTGACAACACTTGCGCCTACACCATGTAATCCTCCTGAAACTTTATAGCCACCCGCTTGACCAAATTTACCACCAGCATGTAATCGTGTATAAATGATCTCAATTGCGGTTTTACCGCTAATATGATTTTCAATAGGTACACCGCGACCAAAATCTTGGACTACCACTGAATTATCTTCTTTAACGGTAACAATTATTTCGCTTCCATAACCTGCTAAAGCTTCATCAATCGCATTATCAACAATTTCCCAAACAAGGTGATGAAGGCCTCGTGCATCGGTTGAACCGATATACATACCTGGGCGTTTTCTTACGGCTTCAAGCTCTTCTAAGATTTGAATCGAGTCCGCACTGTAGTTATCTAAATTTTTAATTGTCATGTTCACACGTCCTTCTTGTAAAGCTCATTAGTTTATTATATCAAAATAGCCGTTTTATTTGTAGTGTATTTTTTAAAAATCTTGTGATATAATCATTAAGTAATTAGGAAAAAAGGTGGTTATGTCGTGAAATATATTTTACTTGTCGTAGCTTATTTAATTGGCTCTATTCCATGGAGTATTATTATTGGAAAAACTATAAAAGGCATTGACATAAGAGATTATGGTAGTGGCAATCCTGGTACTACGAATGCGATTCGCGTTTTAGGTAGAAAACTTGGGATGCTTGTATTTGTATTAGATGTTTTTAAAGGCGGCGCAGTGATTTTAATGATTCGCCTAGGGTTATTTGATGATTTTAGTTTATTTAGTCCCTTGTTATATGGGTTATTATCTGCTATTGGTCATATCTTCCCAGTCTTTTTAAAATTTAAAGGTGGTAAGGCTGTTGCAACCGGTGTTGGTATCTTTTTATTTTATGCCCCATTGCTAGGCGTTATTGGACTGCTTGGATACATTATAACACTAAAATTAACAAGATACGTAAGTGTTTCTTCATGTATGGGAACATTTTCCTTAGTCATTGCTAGTTATATCATCTATTTTGTTGGTCCTAAAACGGGTGATTCACTCGAAGTTTTATTTGGAAATCGCCAAGATTTATGGATGCCTATTGTTGCTACTATTGGCTTTGCTTTAATTTTGTACCGACATCGTGGGAATTTCATTAAAATTAAACAAGGCATTGAACCAAAAAGTAATTTTATGCAAAAGAAAAAGTTATAAATCTTTACACAAAGCCGTTTATCGGCTTTTTTTATATAAGATTATCATGAAAAACCAACCTTTTCGACTATAAAAGCTAAAAACCCTTTATTTTTCAAAACACATTTAAACGAATAATTTTAAATTAGTGCTATAATAGCATTAAAGGGGGCGATTATATGGCACTTGATGATATTATGAAAGATAAATATTATCTAGCAGATACAATCGTTGATGCATTAAGTAATGATTTGGAAGCATTAAATGCAGATTTAAAACAAAAGTTTCAAGAAGACCTTTATTTTTCAATTGATTTAACACTTGAAGGCGTAAGGATGAAAAACGCAATGATTATCCATCATTATTACGCGTGGTTATATAAGCACTTACTAGCCTATGATATCAAGGAATCTATATTTTTCACAATGTATAATCAAATTCTTACATCATTTAAACCCTATCTAAATCAAGAAGAACAAGCCTTTATTGAAGCGATAGAAATTAACGATGTAATCAAACAAACTAAAGAAATAAAAAGTTATATTACAAACGCTGAATCACGCTTTTTTTTAGATTTATTACTTAAAAAAGAACGCGTAAAAGCTAAAGACTATATTATTGGCTTGATTGAAGAAGGTTTCCCGCTTCAAAATGTCTATTTAGATATCATTCAACCCTCTCTTTATGAAATCGGAAGACTTTGGGCGATGAATAAGATTATGATAGCTGATGAACATATGGCAACAGTCATTACTCAGTATGTATTAACCTTCTTATACCCATATATTTTCGATTCAAAAAAACATGGTAAAAAACTCATGGCTGCGGCGATTGGAAAAGAAACTCATGAAATAGGGATTAGAATGGTCGCTGATTTCTTTGAATTAAATGGTTATCAGACGCAATATTTAGGCGCTGATATGCCTTTAAGAGCATTAGTTGAACAGGCACAAATTTTTAAACCTGATATTATTGCCTTAAGTTTAACCGTCACGCTTTACTCAAGAACTTTAGAAGAAACCATTAAAGCGCTAAAAAATGCTATGCCTGAAGTCAAAATACTCATCGGTGGGCAAGGGGTTTTAGCTTATGATGATCCTTTAAGCCATTTTATGGCTGATGGGTTTGCATTTTCAGCCGATGAAGCTGTGAAGGTTGGTGATTCTCTTGTTAAATAATTACACAATGGCTTTACTACTTTCTACTGATGGGCTTATCTTAGAAATTAAAAAACCTTTAGATAAAGCCATCCATTTTGAAGAAAATACCCATTTAGTCCATTATTTAGATGAACCATCTTATGAACGTTTTCTTGAACTCTTAAGAGAAACCAATCAGCTAGGTTATAGTTTAGGTGGACAACTCACGTTTAAATCTGAAGAAGATATTGTCACGATGAGTGTTGGATTTATGGCTTATGAGGATATGATTGTGTTAATGAGTTTAAACGAATCAGAAAATACGCTTAGTGTTTTAAATGAAGTGATTGAAATCAATAACCAACAAACCAATCTAATTCGCAAAATTTATAGTAATCAAGCCCTTGATAATGCCAAACGTAGTGAACTTAATGAAATCAATAAGCTGAATAGTGAACTTGATAGGGTTCAAAAAGAACTTCTCAATAAGACTAAAGAACTCGAACAATTAAATAGTGCATTAGATAAATTAAGTCTTATTGACCATTTGACAAAGATTCCTAATCGACGTAAGTTTTTCTCAGATATTTATGCCTTTGTTTTAGAAGAACCTTATCATTTGATTATGATGGATTTTAATCATTTCAAAGCCGTTAACGATGATTTAGGACACCATCACGGGGATCAAGTATTAAAAGGATTTGCCTCAAAAATCGATTATCTTGCGCATAATGAAGATGGAAAAGCTTATCGTTTAGGTGGCGATGAATTTGCGATGCTTATTCCAAAATCTAGTGATTTTAAGTTTGAATCAGCACTAAAAACATTGAACGATTATCTTAAAACGTATCATGATTCATTATCGCTTGCCTATGGTATTGTCGCAATTGATCAAAATAATGTTAATGAGTCAAATCGTGCTGAAGAAGCGATGGCGCGTGCAGACCAACAAATGGCTGATCACAAATTTACATTAAAAAATAAACAATAATGGTTTTTCCATTATTGTTTTTTTATTGTTTCACGTTATAACCATCAAAACTTCACTTTGCCATAAAAAAACTTCACTAAATAAAGTGAAGTTTTATTTGTATTGATTCATGCTTTGCATGACTTGTCTTACTTGTTTTTCTGAAGGCTTACGGCCCATTTGCGTCATCATCGCGCGAACCATTTTTTCATTAATAGGCGGGTTTTTTTCTAAATAACGTTTAAAGTAGCGTTGGGATAAGAAAAAGCCAAGGGCTGCGCCAACAAGTAAAGCGACAACGATTAAGACAATCGCTAACCATAGTTCCATAAAATCACTCCTTTTATAACCTTCTTATATTGTACATAAAGTTTGTGTAAAATACAAGGAATATATCAGTTAGTTACTTTAGGATTAAAATGTAGTAATATCCCCAAACTAATTGCTAATAAAACAATGATTGCGCCTAAAGAAATAAACGTTTGTAGTAATCCAATCGGTGCAATCCCAACTAATAGTAAAATAGGGAATCCAAATAAAATCGCTGTTGAAGAACCAACCACTAAATCATTGGCAGCAGGGGTTTTAAAGTGTGGGTCTACTTCTCTAATTAATATAATGCCAGTACTTGCTGTTCCACTTAACATCCCAAACATACCCATCATCGCTGCAACAGGATATTCTTTGTAGATACGAGCCGTCAAATATTTCACAAAATAAACCGTCGCAAAGCCTACAGTAATCGCTACAATAAAGAATGGAATCCATAACGTTCTTAAGTCTTCAACACGAATTGCGATGATGCTTGCAATAATCATAAAGTCAAAAACAGTCCCAGCAATTCGGTTAAGCATATAATTGTTAGGATATTGTCTGGTCATAATATTTTTCTTACGCAACCAGACAAATAATTGCTTAAATACTAACGCAAAAAGCATTCCAATAATAAAGTTAAATCCAATCACAAGCGGTTTGATTGTATTAATCCCAAAGTCTCCTAAAGCACCACTATCCATGCTAGCTGCAATTACCATAATAAAACCATAAGTAAATAAATAAACCATTAAAATCAATGCGATTTGAATCGTAAATTTATCAATTGCCTCAGCCACTGGTATTTCATCTGGGGTTTCAATTTCTTGACTTGAAACCAACCCTGCTTTAAGATCGTAACTACGTTTAATAACCCCTTTACGTTGTAAGATATTTAAATACATAACCCCAGCAATACTAGCCCATAAAAAGCCAAAGGATGCAATTGCTAAGCCAAATGAAGTCCCTCCAACAAAGCCGTGTGTTACTTCATATACATTCCCAATATTTTGTGCTTGTCCTGGTCCTTGTCCAAACCCCATTGGCGCAAGTAAACCTGCAGCTGGAATTAAATCCTCAAAGATGGTTAATGCCATTACGATAGTTAAAATAATACCAATTAACCCTTGCATTAAGTAAGTTGCTACAATAAGTAAGCCACTATACATACTGCGTGCTTTAGTTGCTTTAATTTTCATCACTGCATTGACTTTTAAGCCTAGCGCAATAAATCCAAGCGCAATCGCATGATACGTAAACATTCGTAAGAAAAATTCTGTCGCTTCATACTGCTCACTGCTTGCGAGTGATTTAAAAAGGGTTTCTTTAATGATTAAACCAATAAACCCTCCAATGACTGCGGTAGGTAATAATGTTTTTTTAAGAAAGGGAATCTTTCTTCTTAAAATATTCGCAAATAATAATAAAGCAGATAATATTGAAAAATGTAATATTCCTTCCCATACTGCATATTCACTAAAATCCATTATAAATCTCCTTTTTCTACTAAGTAGTTTATCGCTAAGACATATTTTAAGGCATTACGCTTTTTATGATTTAATAAATAATAGGTAGTTTTGGTCGCTTTATCGTATAATATGAGCTTATTTTTTTGTTGAACACTCGGTAAAAGATCTTTGGTTTTTAATGTTATGGTTTTATCTAAGAAATAAAGGGTTGTTTCAAGTTTGCTTAAAGCGATGGTAGCTTTCCCAATGAATGTTTTTTGTTTAGAACGCATCACTGTATAGACACTTTCATCTTCATCTTTAAATAAAATTTCATCATCATTGGCGTCATCAATTGCTTTTCTTAAGGCTTCTTCTTGGGCTTTATACCAAGGAATCGTCGTTTCAAAAAAAGTGGTTTGTTGGGTTTTTTCAAATGTACCTAGTGGTGTATAAACAATATTTAAAGTACAGTGCTTACAACAGACGTGATTATCGTTTGAATAAAGGGTATGAAAACTGCCACAATTTGGGCAATAAAAATAACTGCTTTCGATATCTTCTGCAAGTTTTTTTCCTTTAAAACGAATTTTTCTTGTTTCGTTTAAGGCATGATCATTAACATAAAGGTTTTCTTTAACGAGCTCATTAATCGTATCAACATCTAGATCTTTATAGGCTTCATAGGTAAATACTTTATGAACATAACCAACTACTTTTCCTCGTCTTACATGGTGTGACCAGCGTGGTTTAGTCAGTGCGCCGCCTTCAATGTGATAAAATATGACAGGGATTTTTAATAATTTAATCAGTTTACCAATACTACTTGGAATGTGTTGTGTTTCTCCACTAAAGGTTGCATTACCTTCAGGAAATATACCAATAGTGCCTTTACTTTTAACAATTTTAATCATATCTCTAACCGTTTCTTTATCAGAACGGTACTTAGTTTTTGGAATAGGATTGACTAAATAAACAATAAGTTTTGACCAAAATTTAATAGAAAATATCATGTCGCTAGCGACAAAATAAATAGGGCCTTTAAAACTAAGGGCTAATAAAAAAGGATCCATAGCTAATTGATGGTTTGAAAGTATCAAATATGGCCCTTTTATCCCTTTTGGCGCTTTAAAGCGCTTCGCTTTAAAATTAAAACGTAGTTTAACAAATAACCTAAAGAAAGGTTTTAATAAAAAATAGACTAGATCGTGTCGGAATCTTCTTTTCATTACTGCACCTACTTTTTCTATTTGCACTTATTATAGCATACAATATAGTAATTTAATATGTGAAAATCTGTCTTATTTATAGGATTTAACCGTTTTTATAAATAAGCCAACAGTGTTAGATATAATCTTTTTAAATAAGCCCTTTAATAGGGCAAAATCGCTTAAAAAGGTTTACAAAGGGTGGATTATCATTTAAAATATAGATAAATCATTGTAAGGAGGAATAACAATGCCAAGAAGAATAACAGAAGATTGCATCGCTTGTGGTGCTTGTGCAGCAGAATGTCCAGTTGATTGTATATCTGAGGGAGATATTTACGTAATCGATGAAGATGTTTGTATCGATTGTGGCGCTTGCGAGGTTGTTTGTCCAGTAGAAGCTATTATCGAGGTTTAATTTTTAATTATACATAGAAAAAGTGTCGCTTAAGCGACACTTTTTTTATACGTATTTAAATGGATCTAAGTCTA
>JBKHEA010000015.1:0-36798 GCA_046541015.1 Candidatus Izemoplasmataceae bacterium | reverse complement strand
ATCTTACACTTTGTAAAGCTGGTGGATCTAAGCCATTTGTTGGTTTATTAGACCTTGCTGGTTTAAAAAATCCATTCCATGATGACACGCTAAAGACAACTATTCCTGAAATAAAAGCTTATTTAGATAGTGTTGATGATAAGAAATTATAAAAAAAAGTAGAGGTTTCCTCTACTTTTCTTATTAATTTCATATAGATTGTATGCTAACTAAATAACGGAAGCTAAATATACGGTTTTTCCTTGATATTTTTTTTCATGTAAAGATTTAACTTTATACTGATTTTTATCGGTAACTGAAAAATAAGCTTTTTGGTTTTTAATGCGAATATTTTTAATATCACGACTTCTTAATGCGGTTTGTTTTTCCATATACATGACGAGGGTTTTTGGAGTTAGTCCCATTTTTGTTCCTAAGTTAATCTCAAATGTGATTAACGATTTATCATTTTGATTAAATTTTTCTTTTTTACTCGTAAATGATTCATTGACATCATGTTGGGTTTCAGCAAGATCGTATTGAGCTAGTAAGGCTGCTACAATATTTTCTGCATTATAGTAAGTAATTAATTCTTTTGCCATTTTTTTATAATTATGATGGTTTTCTTTTTTTATGGTTTGATCAACTGTATCAATAACGTCTTTAATTTTTGAATAAGCACTTTCTTGATAAGAAGGAATTTGTTTATCTGTAATGATAGCTTTTGATAATACTTTAATTTCTTTAATGATGTGCATATCTTTTTTGGTTACAAAAGTATGAGAAATACCTTTTTCTTTTGCGCGACCTGTACGTCCAATACGGTGAATGTAAAAATCACTTTTTTCAGGAACATCGTAGTTAAAGACTGCATCAACCATTTTAATATCTAATCCTCTTGCGGCAACATCTGTTGCAACGAGCATATCAATTTTATTTCTATGGAAATCATTTAATGTATCAATACGTTTAGTTTGTGGAAGATCCCCATGGATTTTACCAACAAGGTAGCCTAACTTACTTAATGCTAAGGTTAATGAATCCACTTTATGTTTGGTGTTACAAAAAATAAGGGTTTTATTAGGTTGATCAACGCTTAATATACGGTTTAATGCTTCAAGTTTATTCTTCTCTGAAACGTAGTAGAGGTTTTGGGTAATATGTTCACTGGTTAAATCCTCACTAACAACACTAATAGTTTTAGGGTTTGTTAAATAAGTTGATGCAAGTCTTTGCATCGGTTTTGGCATTGTTGCTGAAAACATGAAGGTTTGTCTTTTTGTTGGGGCTTGATTTAAGATAAGTTCGATGTCTTCTTTGAACCCCATTTTTAACATTTCATCAGCTTCATCTAATACAACCCATTTAAGAGCATCAAGACGAATTAGTTTTCGATTCATATGATCCATTAATCTTCCAGGGGTTGCGATAATAATTTGCGGACGTTTTTTTAAGGCTTTAATTTGTTTAGAAATAGCCTCTCCACCAAATATTGCGACACTTTTAATATTAGGTAAATATTTTGAGAATTTATCCATTGCTTCTTTAATTTGAACAGCCAACTCTCTTGTTGGTGTGATAATTAAAGCTTGAACATCTTGGTTTGCTTCAATATATTCTAATATAGGTAAACTAAATGCGGCAGTTTTGCCGGTACCTGTTTGTGAATGGCCTAAAATATCGTAGCCTTCTAAAGCTACTGGGATAGCTTGTTCTTGGATAGGTGTTAATTCTTTAAAGCCTAACTCTTTTATTGCTCTTTGTAGATTTTGATTTAAATTATTCATAGATTGCCTCTTTCTTTATACAAAACAATTAATAATAGCATGTTTTAAAGATTTGTCAATGATTATTCACTTAATCATGCTAAAATTGATAGAAAGCAAACTAATTGCATAAATAAAACAAATCGATTATATTTAGATTGTATACGAAATATGGAGGATGACTATGAAAAAGATTGCGATATTAATTGCTTTAATGACTTTAACACTTATTTTATCTGCGTGTAATAATTCTACGGTTACAATGGATAATATTGATGAGTATTTAGACCAAGAAAATACAATGTATGTAGATATTAGAAATTATGATGAAATAAATGAGACAGGTTATATTGAAGGCTTCACTATTTTACCACTTTATGACTTGTTTGAAGTTGAGGGCATTATAATAAGATCAAACGGTTATACGTTTACCCCAAATGATATTTGGAAACCTGATACATTAAGAAGCTATTTTGATGAAGACAAAACCATCTATATTATGTGTCGAAGCGGTAATCGTGCTGAATATTTTGTAAGTGTATTAAAGTACTTAGGCTATGAAGATGTTCACAACATCGGAGGGATCATTGACTATAAGGGGGATCATTTAATAAGAGAAACCATTGAGTAATGGTTTCTCTTATTTTATAGTAAGGCTTTTATATCGGGTTCAATTTTTTCAGGTGTTACAGTTGGCGCGTAGCGCTTAACAACTTTGCCATCCTTATTAACTAAAAACTTTGTGAAGTTCCATTTTATGTTTTTTCCCATTAGTCCACTTTTTTGTTGTTTTAAATATGTGTATAAAGGATCTTCTAAATCACCATTAACATCAATTTTTGCAAACTGTTTAAAAGTAATCCCAAATCGACCTGTACATACTTGGTGAATTTCTTCACTAGTCCCTGGGGCTTGATTGTTAAATTGATTGGATGGGAAATCTAAAATTTCAAAGCCTTGATCTTTATAGGTTTTATATAGGGTTTCAAGTCCTTCATATTGTGGGGTGAATCCACATTTTGTTGCTGTATTGACAATAAGTAATACTTTTCCCTTGTAATCGTTTAAAGAAACATTTGATCCATTTATAGCTTTAACACTTAAGTTATATAAGTTCATTAGCATCCTCTCTTTCTTCAATATAATTTATAGTAGCGTGTATTTTTAATTTAGTCACGTAAAAGACATATTATTTAACAAGAAGAAGTATTAAAAAAACCGGATTACTATCCGGTTTTTAAAGCCTGGTCTCTTTCTTCAATATAGGTTTTAAAAATAGCAAGGGCAGCTTCAACGGCTTTTTTAGAAACGGCTTCTGGTAAATCATTTGGTGTATGGTAGACATTTGAACGGCTATCATTACTCCAAGGCATTCCAATAAGGGTTGTTGCGCGAACATTCTTTTTAGCGATTTCCGCTGCATCAGTTCCACCTGTTAAGATTGCAATAGGTTTAACCGTTGTTTTAATATCTAGCGCTTTAGCAGTTTTTTGTAAATCTTTTGCGAGCGTTTCACTTAGTTTTACTGTATTATTGATATCACTAGTAAGGAAAAAGAGTTCTTTTTCATCATAAATACAATCAGCATTTAGTAAGATCGTTGGTAATTTGGTTAAATCTGTATGTTTAGCAAAATAGCGTGCACCTCTTAAACCTTCTTCTTCAGCATCGAAACTTACCACTTTAATGCGCGTGTGATTTAATGGGTTTTCTTTAAAATATTCACCTAATACAAGGGCTATATTGGTTGCGATTAAGTTATCTCCAGCTCCAGGTGTTCCCTTTTTTGAGGCAAAAAACCACATTTGAACAACCAACAGTGCTCCAGCACTTAAAATGATTTTAAATAATAGCGCAAATGGGCCTAAATCAGGAAAAACATTTAATAATATTGATAAAACTAACATTGTAACAACCATGAAAATGCTCCCTGTAACCCTTAAATTATAAAGGGATGGCTGATGAACGAAAAAATTAAAGATTCGTGCACTGTCATGATGGCCACTAATGATTATGGTTTGTTTGGCTTCATTGGCTGGTTCAATGGTTCCAATAATATTTTGTGCAGGCTTTTTAGGATAAAGCCAATCGATGATTGGTAAATATAATATAAACTGTAAAATAAGTAAGACTATACTAATTCCAGTTAGAATGTAAGCAACATAAGGCAAATTAAACCAAATAAAGCCTAATGAAACAATATAGAAAAAGACAAGGATACGAATCCATCCTAAAAATGCCCCTTTATGGACTTTAAAAGTTTGTTTTTCAATATGATCAGCATAATTAGTTAAAATTTCAGCAATCTCTTCACTACATGCAATAGATTCATTGGTTCCAGCTAAACGCGGACCATGGTTTTTAATCATTTTACGGGTATAATCAAAGACTTTTAAACGTAATGCTCTAATCGTTTCATTTTTCTTCATCAAAATCACCTCTTGATATTATTTTATCACGAGATGATAAAAATCCATCAAATCTTATGAAATATGATACAATAATGGTTAAAGAAAAGGTGATTATCATGAATGATGCGATTAATCCTAAACAGTTTGCACGCGAATTAGCGAATTGGTTTCGGGAAAACAAAAGAGATTTACCCTTTAGAAAAACTAAAGATCCTTATAAGATCTTTTTAAGTGAGCTCATGCTTCAGCAAACGCAAATGGATACGGTAATTCCTTATTATGAGCGTTTCATTAAAGTTTTTCCGACAATCACTGATTTAGCCAATGCCTCTTTAGATGACGTTTATAAATTATGGCAAGGTTTGGGATATTATCGTAGAGCAAAATATATTCATGAAACCGCAAAAATCATTCGTGATGAATATCAAGGCGTTTTTCCAAGCGATTTAAATTCTATCCGCAAATTAAAAGGTGTTGGGAATTATACAGCTGGGGCTATTCATTCTATTGCCTTTAAACAACCAACGCCTGCGGTCGATGGAAATGTCATGCGAGTCATGAGCCGTGTACTCATGCGCGATGATGATATCGCCCTAACTAAAAATATGAAAACCATTGAAACGATCCTTAAATCCTATATCGTTCATGAAGATCCAAGTGATTTTACAGAAGGCATGATGGAATTAGGTGCACTAATATGTCAAAAAACCCCTAAATGTAATTTGTGTCCAGTAAGCAAACATTGTTTAGCCTTTAAGCATGATAAAGTTCACTTATATCCTTATAAAAGCAAGTTAAAAGAAAAAACGATAGAAAATTATTATGTTATTGTATTAAAAGAAAACATGAATGTCTTACTAAGACAAAGACCAAGTGAAGGTCTCTTAGCTAATATGCTTGAGTTTCCTCAGTATGAAACCCCAAGCCTTGAAATAGCTCTTAAGCAATTTGAGGAAGAATTTAACCTAAAGGTTATAAATCACCTTAGTCTTAATCAAACCATCAAACATGTCTTTACACACAAAATTTGGATGATGCATAGTGTAATAGTAGATGTAAGTCAGCATCCTTATACTTTAATCCCAATGGATCAATTACCTAAAGCGATGAGTAAAGCCCATCTAAAAATCATGAGTCTTTTAAAAGTAAAAACCTAAATTATCTCGTATCTATTAAATAAACGAGGTGCTTATGTATTTTATTAAAGAAATGCCTTATAAAGAACGACCAAGAGAACGATTCATTCAATATGGTAAGGAAGCCTTATCAAATCATGAACTTATAGCGATTATATTAAGAACAGGAAACAAAGATATTTCGGTTGTTGAACTTTCTAAGAAAATTCTTTATACCTATGGAAACTTAAAACGACTTAATCAATGTACCATTAAAGAATTATCTAAAGAAAAAGCTATGGGTGAAGTAAAAGCCATTCAACTTCTTGCAGCACTTGAACTTGGAAAAAGGCTCTATGAAGAACATTTTGATTTACAAGAACCCCTAACAACCCCTAAAAGAGTTTATGATTACTTAAAAACAGATTTAGAAATGCTTACACAAGAAAAGTTTATTGCGCTATACCTTGATACAAAAGGAAAACTCATTAAAAAAGAGCTCTTATTTGTTGGTTCATTAAGTAGTGCTGTTGTCCATCCCAGAGAGGTCTTTAAATACGCTGTCACACTCAGTGCAGCAAGCATCATCATAGTGCACAACCATCCATCAGGTGACCCAACTCCATCACAAAGTGATCGATTAATTACCAAAACAATGGTCAAAAATGGAAAAGTTATGGATATTGAAATCGTGGATCATGTTATTATTGGTAAAGGCAATTACTACTCATTTAAAGAACACAATGAATTTTAGTAGACAATTTGATTAAATATGCTATAATAGTTCAGGTTATGCGTAGAAATGATTGACAAATGATGAACAATTTGGTATTATTTTAACGCTTAAGCAGCATACCGCACAGAAAAGGTTTTAAAGCATAGTCACCTTAATGGCGAGTCTTAAAAATGAGGAGGTGCTCACATGTATGCAGTCATAGAAACAGGTGGAAAACAACAACGCGTCACTGAAGGTGCAGAAATTTACGTAGAAAAAGTCAATGCTTCGGTTGGTGATGTTATTACTTTCGATAATGTTTTAATGATCGGTGGCGACAATTTAACGGTTGGTAACCCTTTTGTAAAGGGAGCTAAAGTTGAAGCTAAAGTAGTTAAACATGGGAAACAAAAGAAAATTATTGTTTTCAAATACAAACCTAAAAAGAACTACAAACGTAAACAAGGACACAGACAACCGTATACTAAATTAGAAATCACTAGCATTAAATCCTAACATGATTAAAAAAATATGAAATATCGGAGGTGACGAACATGTTAATAGATATCCAAATGTTAGTTTGTATGGCATCTAAAAAAGGTGTAGGATCAACGAAAAATGGTCGCGATTCTGAATCAAAACGTTTAGGCGCTAAGTTATCAGACGGACAATTCTGTAAAGCAGGTTCTATTATCTATCGTCAAAGAGGAACGAAAGTCCATCCAGGTACCAATGTTGGTATTGGAAGTGATGATACCTTATTCAGCAAAGTTGATGGGGTCGTTCGTTTTGAGAGAATTGGTAGAGATAAGAAACAAGCTTCAGTATATCCTGAATAAAAACCATGGCAAACCTTCACAAGAGTGTTTGCCATTTTCTTTTTTTTTAGTGTATAATAAACCATGAGAAAAGTGGTGATTACGTGATAAGAAAAGCTTTGAATAGTGACTTAGATGCTATTGATAAACTAAGTTTAGAAGTGATTCATGCCATGCATTTAGAAAATATCCATCAATGGACACTAAATTACCCAAGACGTCCACATTTTGAAAAAGACATTGAACAAAATGCCTTATTTGTATATGAAGATAATATGGTCATTACTGGGGTTATGGCAATTTACCCAGAACATGAAGAAGCCTATCAAGTGATAAAATGGATAAATACCCATGCTATTGTGATTCATCGCGTTTTAATCAAGCCAACTTTACAAGGAAAAGGAATTGGTTCAAACTTATTACGGTTTGCGTTTCAATATGCTCGTGATCAAAAGTATGATTCAGTAAAAATCGATACCTATCCTGCAAATCAAAAAATGCGTACACTATTAAAAAACCATCAATTTCATGAATTAGGTTATATAGAAAGTATAAACCGAATTGCCTATGAAAAACCTTTAAATACCAAACTACATAAAGTTATTATTTTAGGGTCTAGTGGCAGTGGTAAGACAACGTTATCTAAAAAACTTGCAACAATTTTAGATGTGCCTTATTTACATCTTGATTCAGTCTACTGGCTAAAAGACTGGCAATCTTTAGATAAAGAAACGTTTGCACAAAAAGTTAGAACGTATATACTAAGGCATCCTAAGTTTGTCATGGATGGTAATTATACTAATTCTATTACCTTTATGGAACGTTTGCGTATCGCAGATACTATAATTTTACTAGATTTTGGGCGTGAAGTTGCCCTTAATGGGATTTATAAACGCGCAGAAACGTATAAACACACCTTTAGAAGTGACATGGCTGAGGGTTGTATTGAAGCCGTTGATCAAGAATTTTTACATTATGTCTATGATTTTAAAGATAAAATGCACCGTATGATTGTTTGTGCGATGCAATTCAAATATGAGAAACAAGTTTTGTGGTTCACATCGCGTAAACAATTAAACCGATGGCTAGAGGACTTAAAGGAGTGAAACAATGTTTGTTGATTTAGTTAAAATAAAAGTTAAAAGTGGTAAAGGCGGCGATGGGATGATTGCTTTTCGTCGTGAAAAATATGTTCCAATGGGTGGTCCTAGTGGAGGAGACGGTGGTCGTGGTGGCCACGTTGTCTTTAAAGGGGATGAAGGATTAAGTACTTTACTTGATTTAAGATATAATAAACTATTAGTTGCTGAAGATGGCCAAAATGGTATGAATAAGCGCATGGATGGTAAAAACGGTAAGGATTTAATCGTTAAAGTACCGGTTGGTACAAGTATTTTTGATGATGAAACCGGCAAAGTACTCGCAGATATTACAAAACATGACCAAGAAGTCATTGTTACAAAAGGTGGTCGTGGTGGTCGTGGAAACGTTCAATTTACAACTAGTCGTAATACAGCGCCTGAAATTGCTGAAAAAGGCGAACCATCTCAATCTTTAAATTTACGTATTGAATTAAAACTCCTTGCGGATGTTGCCTTTGTTGGGATGCCAAGCGTTGGGAAAAGCACCATCATTAGTACAATATCGAAATCACGACCAAAGATTGCTGATTATCACTTTACAACATTAGCCCCTAATTTAGGGGTTGTAGGGACTAAAGATAGCCGTAGTTTTGTTGCTGCTGATTTGCCTGGTCTTATAAAAGGCGCATCAATGGGTCATGGTTTAGGGCTACAATTTTTAAAACACATTGAAAGAACTCGTGTTATTTGGCATATTTTAGATATGAGTGCCTTTGAAGGAAGAGATCCTTTTGAAGATTATCAAGTAATCCAAAAAGAACTTGAATCTTACGGCCATAAATTAATAGATCGTCCACAAATTATTGTTGCTAATAAGATGGATTTACCGGATGCTAAAGAGAATTTAAAACAATTTAAAGAAAAATATCAAGGCAGTTATCCTATTATTCCAATTAGTGCAGCAACTAAAGATAACATTGAATATTTACTACTAAAAACCGCTGATTTATTAGAAAACACTCCCCAATTTTCACTCTATGAAGAAGATGAATATGCAGATATGGTTGAGTATACATTCACCGCTGAAGAAAAACGCTTTGAAATTATTTTAGCGGATGACGGCGTTTATGAAATTCATGGTGAACCTTTAAGACGTGTTTTTGAAATGACAAACTTTTCTACTGAACAAGGCGTTGCACGTTTCGCTAGACAAATGCGTACCCTTGGTGTTGATCAAGCATTACGTGATAAAGGCGTTAAAAATGGCGATACTGTAAGATTATTTGGTTTTGAATTTGAATTTATTGATTAAGTGTACATTGTACACTTTTTCTTTTATTAGTTTTAACACAAACTAAAAATCTGCTTAATATTTTTTATGTTATTACCGTAAGTTACTGTAAATTAAGCGCTAATTGCGGTATAATATCTTAGGGCAAAGGGTGTGATATTATGGACAATAAAAATTACGAACAATTACATCAAGAGATTTTAGAATTAATTGATAGGCATTCTCCGAAAATGCTGCAAGAAAAAATAGCGGAATATGATTTATCGCTTGTTGCAAGTTTGTATGAAACCTTAGATGATGAATCACAACGATTTTTAGCGTTGTCATTAGGTGCCCATACATTAGCAAAACTTTTTGAATATATTGATGAATCATTAGCTGCTAAAACGATTGAATATATCGAACATGAAAAAGCTGCCCACATTATCGAAAAAATGGAAAAAGATGATGCAGTTGATATCTTAAATGAACTTGATCAAGAAGACTTTGATCAGGTCATGTTTAAATTAGATGAATCGCTTGCTGAAAGTTTAAAAGTGCTCTCTAGTTATGAAGAATATACAGCTGGATCGATTATGATTCCTGACTATATAACCGTGAAAAAAGGCATGGATGTTAAAGATGCGATGCGTCATCTTGTAAAAAACGCAAAGACAACCGAAGGTATTCAGCGTTTATTCGTGGTTGATGAGCATAACTTTTTAGAAGGTGTTATTGAGTTAAAAGCACTCATTAAAGCTAGAAGTCCTAAATTAGTCGATGAACTCATTATCACAGATATTGTTAGTGTTTATGTTGATGATGATATTGAAAATGTTGCGAGACTCATTTTAAATTATGGTATTTATTTAACACCAGTCGTTAATCAAAACCATCAACTATTAGGCGTTATTACCATGGATGACGCCATTGATATATTAGAAGAAGAAAATGATGAAGATTATGCCCGTTTGGCCACCATTTCAAGTGATGAGCTAATTAATGAATCCTTATTAAAGTCTGCGCTGCATCGCTTACCTTGGCTTATTGTGCTTTTGCTTATTGGTATCCTTATAGCAAGTATCATTAACCAATTTGAATCAACATTAAATCAAGTCACGATTATTGTATTTTTTATGCCACTCATTATTGGGATGGCTGGGAATACAGGGACGCAATCTTTAGCTGTTACAGTTCGAGGCATTAGTAAAGACTATTTTGTTTATAAAGGGAATACCTTACATCATATCGTTAAAGAATTTAAAATAGGCTTATATAATGGCATATTTATAGGTTTATTTGCGTTTGTAACGAGTTATGTCTTCATGACATTAACTGGTCAAACACCAACTGAGTCAAGTAGTTTGTTAATAGCCTTTACAGTTTCACTAAGTACGTTTTTTTCACTAATCCTTGCATCAACCATTGGGGCTTTATTTCCTTTATTGCTTAATAAATTAAAATTTGATCCTTCCATTGCAAGTGGTCCTTTCATTACAACATTTAATGATATATTAGGGATTGTTATTTATTTCTCACTTGCAACATGGCTTATACTTTAGGAGGGATTCGATGAGAAAAATACATGTAGTAAAACGTAATCGCCCTAAAGAGATTTATCATTTAATTGTTAGTGAAAAACGTATAAACATGCTTGAAGCAAAACTTGTAAAATACCATGCCTATGACATAGCAACCGCATTAAGCTTAATGAACAAAGAAGAAAGAGAAAGACTATATCGCCACTTATCTTTAAGAAAATTAGCGCTAGTTTTCGAACAAATCGATGAAGAAAAAGCAAGTATTTTCATCAATGAACTCGAAAAACCATTAGCGGTTAATGTCTTAGCTGAGATGGAAAAAGATGATGCCATAGATATTTTACAAGAACTTCCAAAAGAAGAATCTTTGGAATATTTAGGGTTAATGGATGAAGATGACCGTAACCGTATTAGAAAATTAGCCCGTTATAGCGATTCAACGGCTGGAAGCGAGATGAATGATAGTTTCATTGCTTTAAATGAAGATTTAGATGTTAAAACAGCAATGAAAATATTGGTTGATAAGGCTGATGAAACAGAGATGATTGATTGGCTATTTATCGTTGATGATGAAGAACTTTTAGTAGGGGTTTTAGATTTAAAAGCCCTCATTATCGCAAGACAACCGACTAAGATTAAAGAAATTATGGAAACAAATTTTAGACATGTTCATGTTGAAGATGATATTGAAGAAGTCGTAAAAGATATTCAGCGCCATGATATCTTGGCCATGCCAGTATTAAACGATTATGGCCAAATTGAAGGTGTTATCACGATGTATGATGCATTAGATATCATTGATGAAGAAGCTTATGATGATTATAGTAAATTAGCAGCATTACCTAATTTAGAAGGATTAGACGATAGTGCTTTTAAAAACGCTAAAGATCGCTTTGTTTGGCTTGGAATCTTATTAATATTAAACTTATTTGTTACTGCCATATTTGCAATTTTTAATGATACCATCGCTCAAATAGTCACATTAATCATGTTTCAGCCCCTAATTTTAGGGATGGCTGGTAATGTTGGGACACAATCCCTTGCAGTCACTGTATTAGGAATCAGTAAAGAAACCTTACAAGAAAAGCTTGATATTAAAGCACATATCTTCAAAGAAATAGGTGTGGCTTTGTTAAATGGAATGATTCTAAGCACACTTGCCTTTCTCATTGCCTATTTTAGACTCGAACTATTTCCTATAGGCTCAACTGAACCGATCTTAATTGCACTCGTCGTTGCCTTAGCGGTTTATAGTAGTTTAGTCTTATCTAGTTTATTTGGTAGTGCGATTCCTTTAATACTAAATCGTTTAAAACTAGACCCAGCCATTGCAAGTGGCCCCTTTATTACAACCTTGAATGATATATTAGCTTTAATTATCTATTTTGGTTTAGCAAGTTTAATCATTATTCCATTATTATAAAAAGTTTGTAATCAAACTAAAGGAGAAAACCTATGTATAACTATATAATCGGTACAGTTATGGAAATTGAACCCACTAATATCACACTGGATAATCAAGGTGTTGGATATCATATTGTGACACCTAATCCCTATGATTTCACGATTAATAGTGTTCAAAAAGTCTTTATTTTTCAATATGTTAGAGAAGATGACAATACACTTTATGGGTTTAAAGCTATGAAAGAAAAACAACTATTCATTCAACTACTAAGTGTTAAAGGAATAGGGCCCAAAAGTGCCCTTGCTGTATTAGCTAGTGCTAAGGTTGAAGAAATAGTTAAAGCGATTGAATCTGCAGATTCTAAATATCTAAATCGTTTTCCAGGCATTGGCCCTAAGGCTAGCCAACAAATTATACTTGATCTAAAAGGAAAAATTAACCTTGGACCAATCACTTTAAATAAAGCTACAAGGTTAAGTGAAGTTGAAGACGCTTTAAGAGCTTTAGGTTATAAAGCAAAAGAGATAGAACGTATAACTAAAAAACTCGATAGTAGCAAAGAAACTAGCGAATTAATTAAAGATGCCTTAAGATTAATTGCAAAATAAGTCAAAAAATAAAGGGTTTTTATACGATAATTCACGGATTTTCTAGATTATTTCTTATGATTTAACATAAAAAAATGCGAATAAACGGCTCCACATAAACGTTTATTCGCATTTTTAATTGTTTTACTTAAATATATCGCGGATTGCATCATCATCAAGGTTATTTGATAACCCAATCATGAGTAAAAGCCTTGCCTTAGGGCCACTAAGATTACCACCAAGTATACAGCCACTATTTAAAAGGTCCTTACCGCCACCTAAATAACCATAGGTATCTAAGACTCTACCACCATAACATCTAGAAACAATAACGATTTTTACCGCTTTTTTTATTGCATTTTTAATTGCATCCATCATCATTGGAGGCACATTGCCTCGTCCTAAAGCCTCAATAACAATACCTTTAGCCCCTTGATTGACATAAAAATCAATAATTTCACCGGTTAATCCAGTATAAGCTTTAATTAAATAGGTTGATTCATTATAAGCATTTTGTAATTTATAATCTTTTCTTTGTGTTAACTCTCTAAAATAGATCACTTCATCATCATCTATAATGCCTAAAGGTCCAAATTCAAAGCTTTTAAAGGTATCTAAGTTTAATGTATGGGTTTTAGTGACTTCATAAGCTGCATTAATTTGATAGTTAAAAACAACTAAAACCCCTTTATTCATCGATTTTTCATCTAATACGACTTTAATACTAGAAACTAAGTTAGTTAATCCATCATATCCAAGTTCACTGGCATTCTTCATAGAGCCTGTTAAAACAATAGGTTTTTTACTTTGAGCTACAACATCTAGGTAAAATGCCGTTTCTTCAAGCGTATCCGTACCATGAATAACAACAGCCCCAGCAAATTCATCATCCTCTAAGTATGAATCAATCACCTTTTTTAGTTCAAACATACGTTTAGGCGTAATAGAAGGACTTGGTAATTTAGAAAATTCATAAGCGACTAGGTTTTGATAATCAGTGACTTCACTTAATAAATCAACTAATTCATTAGGAGAAACACTAGGGACAGCCCCTTGAAGTTTAGAATTCACTTTCATAGCAATCGTCCCACCTGTAAAAATTAAAGCAACTTTTTTCATACGCTCACCTCAAAAGCATTTTATCATGAATTCTATAAAATCGAAATCTTTTAAAAATAATAAACAAAGAACCACGTAAAAATTTGATTTTTTATAGTGTGGTTTTTTCAATCAATAATTAACAAGATAAGCGAAAATATTTTTTTATACATTTACACACTATCCATACATATTCCCTTAGTTAAGAGATATATCAAAGTTAACATAATATATATTATAGGAAGTGATTAGTCTTAATACGTAAACACTACTTTTTCTTAAATGTAATCATATTTGAATATGATTGATACATTTAAAACAGCGATTGGAGGAGCAAACCAAATATAATCATAGTCAAATTATCAATATGAGTATATTTATTTTCTCTCCTTCTACTGATTAATTAAAGGTTGTTAAATTTAACGATTTTTAGCTTTTTATACATTGATTGAATCAATTCAAGGGTTGAAATAAAAAAACGCTTAGAACGCAAATTTTGCGACCTAGCGTTTAAAGTACAAATAGGTAATCGGATCAATTCTTAATGCTTTCAATACTTCTTCTGCTTTTTGGGTAGCTTGATCTTTTAAAAGTTGTGGTGCATGAGCATCTGAAGAAATGATTACATCACAATCATATGTTTTTGCAACTTTCCAAAAATCATTTATTGGATAAGGTGCTCTTAAGCCTTTTGATGTTTCAATTGGTTCTCTTCTATAACCGTTTGCATTAAACTCTAATGGAATATTGTACTTTTTTGCGGCTTTACAAATAATATGGGTTGCATTTAAGGCATTATGGTCAAATTCCGGATAGCCACACATAAAAAGATCTGGATGAGCTATAAGTGAAAAATACCCTGTTTTAATCGCTTCTACAACGCTTTTTGCGTAAATTATGAGTTGATATCCTTTATGAAGCGCAAAAGACGACTGAAGCGAATTTTGAGCTTGATAATCATTGATGTAATGTTGCCCCAAAATTAAATAATCGGTTTTTTCCTTTAAGTACTCGTAATATTCGGGGAGTTTGTCGTAATATTCTACCTCTAAACCTAAGTGAATCCGTATTTGACTAGCATATTTTCCTTTATTTTTCATGATATCACTAATATATTGTGGCAATTCATCCCAAGTCATACGTACATTTTCATCATTAATCACATCACTTGGTGCATGATCACTAAAACCTAAGTCGGTAAATCCGTGCTTAATAGCTACTTTAATATAATCTTCTGCACTCCCTATTGCGTGTTTGCATAAGTGATGATGGGTGTGATAATTGGTTTTCATCGTTTTAACCATTGATCGCGAATTAACATCTGATATAACCTAATCAGGGTAAAAATAATGCCAAAATAAAGAATCACTCCAGCTAAAATTTGATTATAGCCATGAGACATGATATGTGATAAAGCTACAATTATAAAAATTAATGCAATAATATACTCAAGTAGATAATCTGTTAAACGCTTGTTTTTTTGAAAATCTTTAATGATAATTTTTCCAATATAAGTAGGTACGAGATAAGCAATACTTGCTAAAACTAAATATAGCGTTGTATACAAAAGAATACTTAATAAACCCATAGTTTACCTCCTATTATTACTTAAATTAGTATTAAAAGCATTAAGCCAATCAACGCAAAAACCCATGTTATGCTATGCGTTACAAGCTTCTTTTGATATGATTCACTACTTAAATCGGGTAAAAGTGCACGATTTTGTCTAAGTCGTTTTAAGCTTTCTTTTAAAGATAATTGATCACTATAGATTATTTTTACTGACATGGGACTCTCAGAAGCTGACATGAGGATGGTTACATGATTATTTGTTTGATTAATGGCCTCTATTTCATCTTTAACATTTAAATGCCCGTAATAAATCCGAAAAACCTTAGTTGATTGTGTGGGATTTACCAATTTACAAATAGTTGATTTAATGAGACTAATTAATAAAATTGCTAAAATCAAGAGATATAAGACATTTCCTAAAACAAAGGTTTGCTCGATGATAATTTTTCTTAGAAAGAGAAAACTAAACGGTACAATAAACAAAAAATCAATTAAAGTAGATAACAAGGTGTTTTCAGGAATAGGATCTTTTTGCCACAAAGCTTCAATCTGCTTTGGATATACAATGATAATGCCAATAAAAATTAGTAATAATAAGGGTTTAAGCAGAAATTCTATGAATATAGTCCATTCCAAATATGTACTCACTTTCATATTCTATAGTTTGATAGATAGTATTATTTTAGCATAGATATGCTATAATTAGGTAGGTGATTTCATGAAAAATAGACCATTAGCACATTTAGCACGACCGACAAAGTTCGATGATGTAGTAGGCCAAGCTCATTTAGTAGGTAAAGATGGCGTAATCCGTAAGATGATTGAACAAGACCATTTTTCTAGTTTAATTCTTTATGGGCCACCTGGTACAGGAAAAACTACGATTGCATCGATTATCGGAGAAGCATTTGGATTAAACCATTTTACTTTTAATGCCTCTACAGACAATAAAGCCCAACTAAGAGAGATTATTGAACAGGCTAGACACTATAAAGCATGTTTAATTGTTGATGAAATCCATCGGATGAAAAAAGATATTCAGGATTATTTACTGCCTTATGTTGAAAAAGGCGATATTATCATGATTGGACTAACGACAAATAATCCTTATCACAGTGTTAATCCTGCGATTCGTTCAAGAGTGCATATATACAAGCTAAATCCTGTCAAAACCGAAGAAATAGTAGCTTTTTTAAAACGTCTTGAAGCTAAGTTTAGTGAGGATTTAACTGCCACCTTAGATGAAAGCGTCTATGCGTATATCATCCAAAGCGCTAATCATGAAATTCGTTCAAGTATTAATCGTCTTGAACTCATTCATGAGTTAAACCCTCATGAAAAGGTTAGCTTAGAAAATGCTAAGAAACTCCTCTTAAGGCCAGCACTCAGCCTTGATAAAGATGAAGATAATTATTTTAATATATTGTCTGCGTTTCAAAAATCAATTCGAGGCAGTCACGTTCATGCTAGCCTTCACTACCTTGCAAGACTCATTGCGATGGAAGATTTAGATAGTATATTAAGACGTTTAACAGTAATTGCTTATGAAGATATCGGATTAGCAAATCCAAGTGTTTTAACCAAAATGGATGCCTGTGCTAATGCTTGTTTAAGAGTAGGTTTTCCTGAGGCGCGTATTATCTTAAGTACGATGGTCATTGATTTAGCCCTTAGTCCTAAATCAAATTCATCCGTTGTTGCAATTGATAAAGCCCTTGCTGATATTGAGGCCGGTAAAACACCTAAAATCCCTAATCATTTGATCAATATTGATAATTTTGAGACAAAAGAATCTTATAAATATCCACACAGTTATGAAAATCATATAATCAATCAAGCTTATATGCCAGATGAACTTAAACATACACGATATTATGAACCAAGTGAGACAGGCAAATATGAACGTGCCCTTAAAGCCCAACTTGAGTGGGTAGCAAAAATACTTGATAAAAAAGAATAAACGAGCAAATATTTGCTCGTTTATTTTATGAATTACTTTAATTAAGCTAAATCTTCAATTGCAGATTTAAGTCTTGAGACAAACTCTGCTTTATCGATATCGCCATTTGCAAATTGTTGGTAAATTGGTCCAATAGTATCCATTCCGAATCCAGGCGGCATATCATTTTGCCACCATCTGTAAGCTTGACCTTCAGAATTCCACTCTGCAACAACTGCAGATAGCGGTGCACTAGGTTCAAGAGTAACAGATTTGAATGCAGGAACCATGTTCGCTTCGTTAACCATGTATTCATGACCTTCTTCAGTTCCAGCTAAATCAGCTAGGAATTCTAATGCTTTATCGGTATTATTTCCATCTTCATTTACAACATAGTATGAAGGAGCCCCGATAAAGATTGAATCAACATCACCAAGTCCTGATGCATGTGGTGCATAACCGACTTCAAAATCAATGTCAAAGTCTAATAAGTTTGGATCAATCCAGTTACCTTGGTGGATGAATGCTACATTTTCTTCAGCAAATGCGCCTACTTGTGCATCATATTCACCTTGAGTTAAGATAGTTTGGTCTGAATAAGTGTAAAGTAGATCCACCCAATCAGCTAAAGCATTTAAACGATCTTCATCAGCTACACCATCTAATAAATCATTAATAACTGAATCATCTTCATAATCTAATCCACTTGATAAGTAACCATTAAAGTTATGAAGACCAGTAACCCAAGTCATACCTGAACCAGCTGCCATTGAAACAACTGCGTCAATACCTAATGCTGCTTTTTGCTCTTCAATGGTTTCAAACGCTGTTTCATAAGCTTCTAAGTTAGTTAAAGTATCAGGGTCAACACCAGCTGCTTCTAAGATTTCTGCGTTGTATGCCATTCCCCAACCTTCAATATTAACAGGGAATCCATAAACAACACCATCAACAGTTAAAGATAAATCAGTATCGCTAACCCACTCTTCAGTTGTTAATGGAACGAGTTTGTCAGAGAATTGATTAAATCCTCCCATACCTTCAATAACAAAAATATCAGGTTGGTTTGCTGTTTGGAACTCAGCTAAGAGTTGATCACCATAAGCACATGAGTCACCACCACATGTTTTTACTTCAACTTCATAGCCTTTTTCTTCAGCCCATGTTTCTGCATAAGCTTTTAATGCTTCGTCAATTTCAACTTTATTTTGGAAAATGACGAGTGTTTCTTCGTCACTACGACCACATGCTGCAAGCACGAATGTCGCAACAACTGCAACTAAAAGTAAAGCTAACTTTCTTTTCACAAAAAATTCCTCCTCTTTTTTATTAATTAAATTTTACCACATATGGAAACGTTTTTACAAGCATTAAATGTAACTTTTTATAAATGTGGATACGTTTCCAATGTGTTAAAAGTTAACCGCTTTCATTTATTTGATAATAAAATTAAATGTTCATGGTCTTTTTCAAGATTGACCAATTCACCATAAATTTCAATATTTATATCTTTGGAGCTTTTTACCGATAACTGATCGTGCGTGACGTCAACTGTAATTTTTGTTGTAGCGTTGGCACGTAAATTTAACTGGATACGATTAATCTCTTTAGGCAAACGTGGATTAAGTTTTATTGTTTCATCAACTTCAAAACCAATAAATCCATAAACTAACGCTAAGTAATTGCCGCCTAAATTAGCAACATGTAATCCTAAATGGGTATTTTTATGGGTATTATCTAAATCTAAAGCAAGTGCATCTTTAAAATAGGCATAACTTTTATCAATTAAGCCAAGCCTAGCAGCAATGGCTGCATGAATACAACTTGAAAGGCTTGAATCATGGGTTGTATAGGCTTCGTAATAGTTAAACGAATCCAATTGAATATCGAGTGGACGGTTATTGAGTAAAAAGTGCGATAATACAGTATCAGCTTGTTTTAAGACCTTGTGTCTATAGATCGTTAGTGGATGATAGTGTAATAATAACGGGTGTTTATCTTTGGGTGTATTGACAAAATCCCATGGTTTCTTAGATAAGAAACTATCATCTTGAACATCAATATTTAAAATAGAATCATAATTTAATACGATATGCTCACTAATATCTTGATAAAGCGCACGTTCTTCTTCAGTAAAGCCTAATGCATGCAAGATAACACTAGCTTTTTCAGGATATTTATTAATAAAATTTAACATAAAGTCTAACTGATATTTAATCATACTGTTGGTATAGTAATTATTATCGACAACCGCAGTATATTCATCAGGGCCAGTCACATGGTGGAGATGATATTTACCATTCTTTTTAAATAAAACTTCTTTGTAAAATCTTGCGGTTTGAATTAGTATTTTTAATCCTTGATGCAAGAAAAAGTTAAATTCTTTGTGTAATTGATAATTTTTAATGTAAGCATAAGCAATATCAGCATTAATATGATATTGTGCTGTACCCGCAGGATAATAAGCACTCGTTTCTTCTCCATTAATCGTACGCCATGCAAACTTAATGCCTTCAAATACACCTAGTTTTTCGGCTTCTTTTTTTGCGTGGGGAATTTGTTCATAACGATTTAGTAATAAATTCTTAGCGATTGCTGGGTCTACTTGCATAAAGAATGGAATCATATATATTTCAGTATCCCAAAATGTATGCCCTTCATACCCTTCACCACTTAATCCCTTCGCAGGAATATTAGTACGATTATTTGCCCCACCTGATGTATAAAGTTGGTAAAGGTTATATGTCATAATATCTTCTGTGTCTTTGCGTTCTAAAGAATCGATATTGATGACACCATAAGTTAAGAAATCATCTAAGGCTTCTTTTTGAAGTTGATATAAGTCCGCTTTATCAATTCTTTTTCTTAGTGTTTTTAAGGCTTTTTCAGGATCATGATGATCTAAACTGTTGCCGTATAAAACTTTTTTAGTAAAAGTGATTGGTTTATCTTTTGAAATCCTTGTTTTAAGGGTTCCATAGACTTTTTGTTTATCCTTTTCATAGATAAAGGGTAAACTATGCCACATTAGACTTGTGATGTCAAAGTGAGTGTTCTTAGTTTTTGTGCGAACAAACCCAAAAGTCTTAGCTTTTTGGATTTTTTCAACGACAATTCGCTTACCGTGAATCCCACTAGCCCTTGGGTCATCTTTACTTTGAAAGTTTTCAACATCAGTATTAAGTGAAGAAAAAATACTGATTTCACCTTCATAATCATGACTTTCAATGGTCACATCAATCATAAATAATTCTTTAAAAATTAAATGCGCTAATCGTTTAAAGGTAAGCGTAAAAGTATATGGATGAATCGTTTGATAGGTAATCTTTCTTACTGTTAAGCCTTCTTCAATATGATAATAACGTCTTAAATCAATTACTTTACATCTTTCAAGGGTTAAAGGTTCACCATCGACGGTTATAATGATTGTTTGGGCATCGGGGCCATTAACAAGCGTTTGGCTTTCTTTAGGAAAGCCGTAAGCTTCCTCACCATACTGAATGGGCGCCTTATCATAAATACCATTGATGTAAGTCCCGCGTATGGTATGATGCGTTTGATGGGCTTGTTCTTCAAAATTTCCGCGAACGCCTAAGTATCTATTTTGTGTAGTAAATATTGTTTCATCGACAAAAAGTAAATCATTACCTAGTCGATTATGTCTTTTTAAGATCACGTGCATCACCTTCTAGTAAGCGGTCGATAAAAGATTCTGTAATTTCATCGATGGCTTTAAATATATAATCTGCTTCATTAAGTTCTTTTTTATCGCCAATGCCAATTGCGGTCATGTTAGCCGCTTTAATCGCTAAAATCCCTGCAATCGCATCTTCAATTCCGATACAGTTTTCTGGTGCTAAGTTAAAATGGTTCATTGCCTCTAAGAAAATATCTGGGGCAGGCTTTCCTTTTAAGCCTTTAGGATCAACGATATAATCAAAATCATCGTAAATACCTAAGGATTTAAGTAAGTCCGGGCCATTCTTACTCGCACTACCAAGTGCGAGTAATAGCCCTTTATCTTTAAGGAGGTTAATGAGACTTTTTGCCCCATGAAAAAGATTTCTATCCGTAAAGTTTGCGATTAATGATTGATAATGGGTGTTTTTTTCTCTCATCATGGCATCAAAAGTGCTTTTTGGTATGCTATTACTTTTATTGCCGTAAGCTAAAATTCTTTTCAGTGAATCTTCTCTTGATACGCCTTTTAAGTTTTTTTCAAAACTATCTGGCAAAATAATCCCATGCTTAGCAGCTAACGCTTTCCAAGCTAAGAAATGTTGTTCACTGGTTTCAGTTAAAACCCCATCTAAGTCAAATATAACAAGTTTTAAATCTTTAAGCATTATTTAATAGCTCCTGATGTCATACCTTGAATTATATATTTTTGGGCAAATAAGAATAAGATTACAACAGGAAGTGCAGCCATTAATACAGCTGTTAAAATTAAATCCCATTGTCTTACATAAGCACCTGCGAGCCCTGCAACAGCCAGTGGTAAGGTTTGAGTGCTCCCACCAACGCCAATAACTAATAATGGGAGTAAGTAGTCATTCCATATCCACATCCCATTAAGGACTAATAAGGTAACAAAGATCGGTTTTAAGATAGGTAAAACAACTTTGAAGAATACTTGAGACTTACTGCAGCCATCAATAATCGCTGCTTCTTCGATATCAAGAGGAATCGATTTGATAAATCCATGAAACAAAAATACACTAAGTGGTGCACCAAAGCCCATATAAGCTATAATAACGCCGTGATGAGTATCCTTAAAACGTATACCCACTAAGTTATAAAAGACATCAAGTAAACGAACGAGTGGTAACATAACTACTTGAAAAGGAATAACTAAACCAGAAATAATAAATAAAAAGATAATAAAGGATAATTTAGTTTTTCTTCTTACTAAAACCCATGCAGCCATAGCACTACTAATACCAATTAACATAAGACTTATGGTTGTAATAATGACTGAATTAAAGAATGATTGAAGATAACGAATCGAATCATTCGATAAAATACTCCACATATTAGAAAATAAGGTTAAGAAATTATCAGGTATACCTATTGGATTAGTTGTAATTTCTGTGTTAGGCTTTGCACTATTGATTAAGACTAAGATAAACGGGGCGAAAAAGCTTATGAGTAATAAAACGGCAATAATTTCTAAAACAATAATTCCCATACGAACCGATTGATTATAATTTTTTTCTTTTTTATCTAGTTTTTCTATATCAACACCAGGTACTGGTTTTTGATTAACCATTATAATTCCACCTCTTTTCGCTTATTAAAGTAGACTTGTCCAATAGCAATGACCAATAAGACTAAGAAAAATACAATGGCTTTAGCTTGTCCAACCGCCATATTATAATTTGTAAAGGCTTCACGATAAATATTGACTGCAATTAAATTCGTTGATCGTACCGTTTGAGGGTTTGCGATATTTAAAATATTTTGCAGATAAGCAGGTAAATCCATCGCTGGGTCGCCTCGTGTTAAACTCATAACTGTATCAAACTGTTTAAAACTTGTGACTAAAGTTAAAAACATTGCAACTGTAAATGCTTGTGCTACTAAAGGTAAGGTGATGGTTCTTAAGCGCTGAAGCGCATTCGCTCCATCAATTTTACTAGCCTCAACTAAATCTAATGGAATATTTTGCAAGGCTGCAATATAAATCATCATGATATAACCAGCATATTGCCAAGTAACAACAATGACAAGGGCAATTAAAGCTGATTCACCATCTACAAGTGGTGAACTAGTAAAAATTCCTCGATTTATAAGACCACTTATCCATTCAACCACACGCATTTCACCAACCGCCATGAGCACGCGGTTATAAATAAATTGCCAAATAAATCCTAATACTAAACCACCAATTAAGTTTGGCATGAAAAAGCCTGCACGATAAACGTTTTTACCTTTTAACTTTTGTGTAACTAGTAAAGCTAAACTAAACGCAACAACGTTTATTAAAATGATGCTAATAAATGAATACTGAAATGTTCTAACAAATGAGAATATAAATTGATAATCACTCCATAATCCACGATAGTTCCCTAGACCAATCCATATTTCACTTCCTGTATTAAGTCCAGTCCAATCTGTAAAAGAGTAATATATACCTAAGATAAACGGTAAAATAACCATTAAGATAAACGGGATAAGCACAGGGAGTAAAAAGAGCCAAAAGACTAATAAGTCACTAGCTTTTTTACCTAATCGCTTCTTCTCTTTTGTTGGTGATTCAGACTTTGGTTTCTTTGAATCTTTTAAATCTAGTTTTGTTTTTTTATTCGGAATCACTTAAATCACCTCTTTTTTTCTTTAAATAGTATAAATGAATTGGGTCTAACCCAAGTGGTTCACTATCAAATGGTTTTTTAAAGTATGGTGGGATTTTTAGTTTGATTGAATGATTTTGACTCAAAACATTTTCTATCGCTTGTACATAGGTTTTAGCAGTTGCATCCCAGGTATACTTTGTTTCAACTCTTTTTAACCCTTGGCGTTTGTAATAATCATAATGCTTAAACGCTTGAAGCAAGCCTTGAGAAGTTTTTTCAATGCTTTTAACATCAAGTAAAACCCCAAAGGTTTCTTCGCCTTCTTTTAACACTTCGCTTGGACCACCATATTTTGTAACTGCGGCTGGTAAACCAGTAGACATTGCCTCAATTGGCGCAAGTCCAAAGGGTTCATATAGTGCAGTTAAAGAAAAAATACTATGTTTTTGGGCAAAATATCTATAACTAGCGGCTAAGGCTTTTTGACTGGTAATATTAATAAATGATACTTTCCCTTTTAGATTATACTGATCGATTATTTTAAATAGCTCTGCCATAATGCTTTGTTCATCTTGGGTTAAATTTGAGATATCTTTAAAAGCATTCTCTACCCCTCGTAAGCTAATTGCCATATTTGCAATCGATTGCAAGGCAGTGCTTTCAGCATAAGATGTAAGCAATCCAATATGATTTTTCTTAGGATCTAAGCGACTTGCAGCTACAATATAGGGTAAGTTTAAACGATCTTCATCAATATCTCTTTTAAGCATGCTATCTAATAAATCATAGACATCTTCTTCAATATCGTTTTTTATTGTATTAGAAAACATCACTGTGTTGGCTCCAGGTGGGGCTACAACAAATTTCTCTGGGTTGTTGATATCACCTGCGCCTTTATAGGCATGGTGAAGATATTGCTCGTCACGTTCTTGCGTTGTTGAAACAAAAATGATACTAGCATTTTTCATGGCGGTACGTTCAGCAAGTAATCGTTTAGAAAATTGATAGGTTTCATTTAAACTTTCGGCATTTAGTGCATCAAGATTCAGTTTATCCATCTTTTGAGCACCAAGTGAATGGCCAGTAAATGAAAATGGAATGTTGGTTAGTTCACTGAGCATTGCCCCAGCAATGCCGCCATCACCATAATGGGTTGTAATGAAATCGAATGGTTCATTGGTCGTTTTATAAAAATGGATGATGTTTAATACCCATTCGTGCAAATATTCCCATAAAGCTTCCTTTCTTAAAAACTGATTTGGACCGCAAGGGATGCGAACAATACGTAAATTATTAACCTTTTCATACGCATCAAACGTCTCGCTAAATAGATTAAAGCGTTCATCATCAAACTTTCTGGTTACTATGTCTACTTGATGACCTTGATTGGCTAAACTTATTGCAATTTCTTTTACATAAACGAGTTGGCCACCAAAATCTGGATGTTCTGTCCAAAATGAATCGTTTCGGTCAAAGTTACCTTGAGGGTTTAAAAACAATATTTTCAATTCAATCTCCACCTTTCAGATTATTTTCTAAGACTTCAATTGGTGGCAATTCAGTAATTGCACCAACTTGTTTTAACGCATAAGCACTCGTCATTTGAGCAATGGCAATACTGTTTGCTAAAGTATGCTCACGGTTTAACCCTGCATAAAATCCACTCCAAAACGCATCACCCGCACCGGTTGCATCAATCACTTCTTTTGCATAGGTTGGGTAATGAATGCGAACACCGTTATAGCTTACATAGACGCCTTCTTTACCTAAGGTCATTAAAATGAGTCCTATGCCTAACTGTTCAAAAAGGTCCATATAGGCATCCTTGTCTAGTTTTTTATTAAATAGTCGCATACAATCATCCAGTGAAGGTTTTATGATATCGACGTATTGAATGAGTTCTAATAACTCATGGTGAGCAATGCTTTCATTTGTTTGAATTGCTTCATGGATATTAGGATCAAAAGCGATTAAGGTATCATGTTCTTTAGCAACGCTAATCGCTTTTAATAGTGTACTTTTTGAAGGTTCTTTTGTTAATGGCCAATACGAGAAATGAAGAATTCTTGTATCTTTTAGTGCCGAATCTAATAAATCGGTATAATAAATTAAATGATCACTATAACGTTCAAAAGTAGGTATCGGTGTATCAACGGATTGATTAACTTTAACTTTTGTGGTTTTAAGATTATCTTGATTAATGAGTGAAGTATCAAGTAAACGTTCATTAAGTTTAGATATTAAAAAGCGTCCCTCATCATCTTTTCCAATACTTGCGCATAGTTTGGGATTAAATCCTAGCTGCTTAAAATTCATGGAAATATTTGCGGGACTGCCTCCAAATAATATAATTGGATTATTGCCTGTGAAAACATCGACAAGCATTTCGCCAATTAGCAACAAGTCAATTGATTTATGGTGATTACGTTTTATGATATCTTGTAACATAATGGCCTCCTAAAAGTGGAAAGGTTTTCACATTTTCATTTTATCAAGATAATTTATTTGTGTCAACAAAAAAGTAAAACGTTTTCATTGGGGTTTATAAAAAATGCCTAAACCATAAGGTTTAAGCATTTCATTTTTTTAGATAGTATCACCTGGGACATAACTGATTGGTAAAATCTTTGTTTGAACGTCTTGATTGTAAATTTGTGCAATAACGTTTTCAACCAATGCACTTGCAAGTGATTCTACGGGTTGCCCAATTGAGGTGATGTTTGGTCCTAAGTTCAAATAACTTTTAACGCCATCATAACCAATGACTTTGACGTCTTTTGGTACATCTTTACCTAAATCGTGGAGTTTTTGAATCACAACATGAGCAAGCATATCTGAAATAGCAAATATACCATCAACATCTTGGTTTTCTTCTACTAGCGTATTAATATAATCGACTGGAATGAATAAATCACCTTGTGGATACTCGATGATTCGATAGTTTTTAAAATTGTGTTCATTTAAGTAATCAATGAATCCAATTCGTCTTTTTGATACTTCAGTAGTTATGTGAGATAATTCTCCTTGAGCATCATCACCAATAAATAAGAGACTTTTAGGATTTTTTGAGAGCAAAATTTCTGCAGCCATTCTACCACCATTATAGTTATCACTAGCTACAAAAGGAATATGATCAAAATGGCGGTCAAATGAGACAATTGGCCACTTAGGATTTAAGTAATGTTCAATATCATTACTTGTTAAAAAGATTAAACCATCTACTCTATTGTTTTTTAACATACCAACATAATCAAGTTCTTTTTCACGATTCGATCCGCTATTACAAACCATTAGTTTATAACCGTGTTCATAAAGTTTCTTTTCTACAAAATAAAGCAGTTCTGAGAAAAATATATGATTAGAGTGTGGAAGGACAAAGGCAACAATTTTTGTTTGTTGCTTGGTCATGCTTCTTGCAATTTCATTGGGGATGTACCCAACTTCTTTTATAACTTTTTCTATTTTTTCTCGAGTTTCTTTCTTTACATAACCTGAATTATTAATGACGCGCGAGACGGTTGCAATCCCTACGCCTGCTTTTTTAGCTACCTCTTTTATGTTGGCCATGATCATCGTCCTTTCTTCTGCCATTACTATTATATATGATTTTTAATAAAAATGTGGAAAAAATATGGAAATGTATTAAAATAGGCTTTTTTTTGTGCATATTGTATAATTGATTTGGGTGATTTTATGAAAAAATGGATAAAAAGATTGAGTTTATTTATTCTTAGTTTATTACTTTTAATTGCGATCATTTTACAAAGTATACATGTTATTAAAAATATCCAAGTAACCCGCACTTTAAGTGACACCGATATTGAAAGTTATCAAACCGTTGATTCGCGATTTGGAGAAGTTGCTTATCGGGTAAAAGGGGAAGAAACGAATGAAGCGCTTGTTCTTGTTCATGGGTTTATGGGGAGTAGCTATGATTATCGCTATTTAATGGATGAATTAAAAGACGATTATTACATTATTGCAATAGACTTACTAGGATTTGGAAAAAGTGTTAAAGATTCAGACATTGATTTCACAAAAACCAATCAAGCGCATGCGGTTTATGATGTAATTACGGCATTAAACTTATCTGACTTCACACTTGCTGGGCACTCAATGGGTGGCGAAGTCGTTATGCGATATGCTGCATTATATCAAGATACCTTAAGTGAATTGATTTTATTTGCGAGTGTTAGTCCTTTGGTTGAAACTAATAACAATGTTAACTTACCCGTATTCTTTTATGAATATGTTTTTAAAAATTATGCATTGCAGCGTTTTGCTTTTAATAGTGTTTATCATCAAGATGCTTATAAATCATCAAGTTACTATGATCCTATGTTTTACATCAATAAAGAAATCCCCGCAAAAACTATTAAAGCATTTAATCAATCAAGTAAAGAAACCGATTTAGCTGAGCTACTTCCATCTATTACAATACCTGTAACGATTATTTATGGTAAAGAAGATACTTGGACACCACGCTCAAACGGGGAATATTTACAGGAAAACTTAAGTAATTCAACTTTGTATCTAATTGATGAGACAGGCCATTTACCTTTTATAGAAGCCGTTAATGATGTCATTGAAATATTAAATCAAGAATAAAGTGGACCTCCACTTTATTTTTTTAATTAACCCTCTTGACAAGAAAAAAATTTTTTTGTATCTTATTATTAGCAAAGCACATAGATGAGTGCTAAAAGAAAATAAAGGAGGAAATTTATGTTAAAACCATTACACGACCATGTCGTATTAGAAGTCAAAACACAAGAAACAAAAACTCAAAGTGGCATTATACTGAGCTCAAATGATCAAGAAAAGCCTAGTATTGCTAGTGTTGTTGCAGTTGGTGAAGGAAAACTTGAAGATGGTAAACGCCTCCCTATGACCGTAAAAATAGGTGACCAAGTAGTTTATAAACGCTATGCAACAACAGAATTTAAACATGATGATAAAGAATACTTAATCATCAAAGAATCTGATATTTTAGCGATTGTGGAGGGTGAATAATATGAGTAAAGCAATTTTATTCTCTAAAGATGCAAGAAACAAAATGCTAAGTGGTGTAGATCAACTTGCAAACACAGTAAAGATAACCCTTGGACCAAAAGGACGTAATGTTATTTTAGAAAAAAGCTATGGCGCACCACTAATTACTAATGATGGTGTTACCATCGCTAAAGAAATTGAATTAAACGATAAATATGAAAATATGGGGGCAAAACTTGTCCAAGAAGTTGCCTCAAAAACAAACGATGCTGCAGGTGATGGGACAACGACTGCTACTTTATTAGCTCAAGCGATGATTCATGAAGGTATTCGCGCCGTTGATCGCGGTGCTAACCCAGTATTACTTAAAGAAGGAATTGATTTAGCAAGCAAAGCAGTTTCTAAACACATTTTAGATCATACACGCGTTTTAAAAACCAATCAAGACATTGCAAGTGTTGCTCGTGTCTCAAGCGGTAGCGCTGAAATTGGTGAAATCATTGCTAAAGCGATGGATAAAGTAGGTCAAAGTGGGGTCATTAGTGTTGATGAATCTAAAGGTTTTGATACTGAATTAGAAATAGTTGAAGGATTACAATATGATAAAGGTTATATTTCTCCATACATGGTAAGTGATAGAGAAAAAATGGAAGTAACCTTGGAAAATGCTTATGTTTTAGTAACTGATCAAAAAATATCTACTTTAAAAGACATTTTACCTGTCTTAGAACAAGTCGTTGAAGCGAACAAACCACTTCTTTTAATCGCAGATGATTTAGAAAACGAAGTTACAAGCACCTTGATTGTAAATAAACTAAGAGGTACTTTCAATGTTGTGGCAACTAAAGCACCTGGCTTTGGAGATAACCAAAAAGAAATGTTAACCGACATTGCTTATTTAACCGGTGCTAACTTCTATGCAAAAGACTTGAAAATGGAATTAAAAGATATGAAACTTGATGATTTAGGCTTTGCGAAAAAAATCATCGTTACAAAAGATAACACAACCATATTAGAAGGTTCTGGTAATAAAACGCTTATCGATGAACGTGTCAGTGAAATTCGTAAACAAATCGAACACACTACTAGTGAATATGATAAAAAACGTTTGAATGAGCGTCTTGGAAAATTAACAGATGGTATCGCTATCTTAAAAGTTGGTGCAGTTAGTGAAGTTGAACTAAAAGAGAAAAAACTTCGCATTGAAGATGCACTTAACGCAACTAAAGCTGCAGTAATGGAAGGGATTGTCATCGGTGGTGGTGCTAGCTTAGTAGAGGCTTATAAAGCGTTAAAAGATTCACTTAAAAATGACCATCAAGATGTTCAAAAAGGTATCAACATTGTTTTAGAAGCCTTATTAAAACCAATCTATCAAATCGCAGAAAATGCAGGATTTGATGGGAAAGAGATTACAGCCCTTCAAATGGATGCAACAAAAGACATGGGATTTGATGCAAAAAATGGTGAATGGGTAAACATGATTGAAAAAGGCATTATTGATCCAACCAAAGTTACGCGCAGTGCGGTTTTAAATGCTTCAAGTATTGCGGCGATGTTTATCACTACAGAAGCTGCAGTAGTTGAATTACCTAAAGAAGAAAAAGAACAACCAATGCCAGATATGTATTAAAAAAAGGGCTATATTTAGCCCTTTTTTATAACCAGTGCTCTGCCCATGACCTTGTACTATCCATTAAAGGTCTTAAAGATTTCCCTTTTTCTGTTAGTTCATAGGTAATTTTAACGGGTGTATCAGCAATAACTTCTCGTCTGACTACGCCTTCTTCTTCTAAAAATTTTAATCGTTCCGATAAAACTTTCGCGCTTAATTTAACTGCACTTTCTAGTTCATTAAAACGTTTTGGCCCATCAAGTAATTGATCGATGATTAAGCCAACCCAACGTTTACTAAGCATAGACATAGCTTTTTCGAATTTTGGACAAATGGCTTCACTCATGGTATCACTCCTAACCATTTGAGGATTGTATAATCCTATACACTTAACATTATATACAAACTTACAAAAAGTTACCAGTGTTTTATTCTAATTTGACCAAAAAACTATTAATATCAAGTATTTTACTTGGTTTTAATGAATATAACCGTTTTATCTTTCTTAACTTCAAATTCACTCATCGCTTCAAAAAAAGTTAATGGTTTTACCCGTTTACCATAATTTCGTGGATGAAAGCCAGGGAATTTTTTTTGTAATAGCTGAGCAACGACACTCCAGTAAGCATAGCCATCATCTTCGATGTTATCTTCGATAATTTGTGTCAGTTCTTCTTTTATCTTTTTTAAGGGTGTAATACTTGATTCCGATGCTTTACCATTTTTTAAAGGACTATTCGTTTTTGATTTTTTTACTTCTTTTTTCTTTACTTCCTCTGGATGATCTTCTTTATACATAATATCTAAGTAAGAGAATGTCTCACAAGAATTCACAAGCGATATAGGCGTTTTACTTTCACCCATACCAAAGACAAATATATTGTCTTCTCTTAAACGGGTAACAAGTTTTGTAAAATCTGAATCACTTGTGACTATACAAAAGCTATCTACCTTATTAGAGTACAAGATATCCATCGCATCAATAATAAGGGTAAAATCCGAAACGTTTTTTCCTGAAGTATACGCGTACTGTTGGACTGGGGTTAACCCAAATTCTTTCACTTTGTTTTTCCATGGTGTTAATTGGTCTGTTGTCCAATCGCCATAAACTCTTCGATAATTAATCTTTCCATGTTTGTTGGCTTCATCGATGATTAACTCAATATACTTAGGCGATATATTTTCTGCATCAATTAGTAAAGCAATGTTTTTTCCATCAATATTCATTTTATAGTCCTTTCTTGTTTGGTGCTGGATATTTTTTGTTATTTTTAGCAAGTTTATCTAAAATCAATGATTCAATATCAAAGTCATAGTGATGGGTTAACATTAACGTATAAATTAAAATATCAGCAATTTCTTCTTTTACATTCTTTAGATCAAGCGCTTTATCGTCCCACTGATAGTTTTCTAATAGTTCAGCCGCTTCTATCATAATACTCTTAGCTAAATTACTCGGTGTGTGATAAGGTTTCCAATTTCGTTCATCTCTAAAAGCGATGATTTCTTTAATCAGTTTATCCATACTGCCTCCTAGTTTAAGAAACGCTGATGTTTCGATACATTTGGACTGTATACAATATGATCAAGCGGGACGTTAAAGTATCGATGAATATAGTAAACATCGATGTAATTAGAATAAATGGTTGCATGTTTTTTAATCGAACCATCTTTATCGAATGTAATTTCAACATGGGCGGTTTTATTTAGTTCAATGTCATCGGTTGTAATTTTAATGGTTGTTTGATAATCTTTTGCAAAAGCACTTATTTTATCATAATCTGCTTCTTCAAGTAATAACAAATCGTTCATTATTTCAAGCGTAGATTTGCTGTCATAAATGAATTGTTCTTTCAATGAATCAATGAGCTCATCAGGTTCTTCTAACTCTAATTGGGTCGCAAATTTATCTTTGAAATGCTGCTTAAAGAGTGTATTTTCAAAAAGTAATAGGCTGTAGGTGTTCATAAAAGGATCAACGCCATGAATACTAGATAAATCATAAAATTCTGCATAATCTAGCTCATAAATAGCACTTTCGTCCATATTTAACACGCACTTAACGACAAGTAAAACATCTAATAATTGTAACTGGTCTTTGCGTTGTAGATGATCATAATCTTTTAGTGTTAAGCCTAATAAGTCTTGAGCATCAAAATCAACAATCCGTGATAATTCTAATGTGAACTCACTATCTCTAAATAGTAATTGATGACTTGAAGCATAACCTTTGCTAGTTTTAAAAAATGGGTTTGCCCCTTTATCAAATAAATAAAAGACATAATTTGGATTTACTGCATGACGTAAAGCTTCATGGAAAAAGGTTAGTCCAAACTCATTCATTTTATTTAAGTCGATATTTCTAGTAACGATAAACTGTAAAGCTTCTTTAAAGGATTCTTGATCATCTAACCTTAAAATAGGAATAAAATCTTCAATATCAAAGTATAATGATAAATCTTCTACATGCGCAATCTTATCCAAATAAGATTGATGATAACAAATGATTTCATACATCAAAGCTTCATGTTTTAAAAACTTCTTATAGCCTTTTTGTTTAAGCAAATATGTAAAAGCGATGGGGTTATCTAAACTAGAGATAAGTAAATCAAGATAAAGCGATTTATCTAATTGATAGGCTTTATAGTACTGAATGAAATAATCCCCTTCTTTTGTTTGAAGCATAAACTCATAAAGTCCTAACCAAAGTTCATCGGAAAAAGGAATGTGTTCTAAGGCATCAAAAAGCATATGATCGCGCTCAAATATTACTAAGATAACGGGTAAAGTCAATCTAAACGGATTATAGTATTCAGAATAATCATATTCATGAATAAGATAATCAAATACTTTAGAGCTATTGTAAGCGGCCGCAATCTCAATTGGATCAATGAGTATATCTTCATCTTTGAAAGGCTCAAATGCTTGTACAAAGCCTTCAACATCATCTTCAATAATACTTAATGCATAAGGTGTAACAGAAATAAGATCTTGTGATAAGAAAAATTCTTTGTATTGGTTTATCATGGGCTACTCCTATCTATTAAAATCAATCTTATTGTATCATAAAGCTTAATAAAAAACTATGATACATTACAATTAAAAAGACCTTTATAAGGTCTATTTTTGTGGATTTTCATCACTATCAATTGTGTTTTCTGGAGAGTTATTAATCAAATTTTCAAGCATTTTACTAAATGCTTGTGTCTGCGCTGCATCTTTAAATATTGCATTAAATGCGTTATCTTCTTGAAGGATATCATCAAAAATAAGTAGCGTATTTTCACTAAACTGAATACTAAAATCAAGTTTTAAGATAATGCCTTTCATGATTTTTTTTAAAATAAACTTTACAAAAATCGCTAAGTAATAAACTATAATAAAGGGTAAACTAATTAAAAACATGATTAGAAATATTAGGTTAAAAAGAAATCGCTTTGCGCCTTTTTGATATGCACGCAAAGAAAATAAACGCATCATCATCGCTACTAATTTTTTATATAAGGGACTGAGTAAACGCTCAAGGCCATATACTAACCAAGTGCTTACCCATAAAATAAGCATCAATGGGAAAATTAATAATAATAGAACACTTTTTAGAAAAATTTCTAAATATTTATAATCTTTAAAGTTTAATAAGGCTTTAAAGACATTAAAAGACTGTTTAATAACAAGCATTTTTTCACACTCCTTTACTTAGTATTTTATCATAACAAAGGTCTTAATTAAAGAAAAAAAGACTTCTACTGAAGTCTTTAGAGGAGATTATACATCCTTTTTTAAACACATAAACCAGTCAAGACAAACCATATCCTCGTTTGACTGAACTCGGTCTTTAGCCACACCACAAGTCCCAGCTGGTGGAACAATGACATCATCACCAGGACGCCAATCGGCAGGGGTTGCTACACCATCTTTATCAGCTTTTTGTAAAGCTAAGATAATGCGTTTAATTTCATCAAAGTTACGCCCAGTAGATAGGGGATAATAAAGAATCGTTCTAATAACTCCCGCTGGGTCAACAATAAATACTGCGCGCACGGCTTGAGTTGAAGATTGATTTGGTTGAATCATTCCGAATTTTTTAGCGACATTCATGGAAATATCTTCAATCAAAGGAAAAGTAATTTCCATGTTTTTCATGCCTTTATACTCAATCTTTTCTTTAATGGTTCTAAGCCATGCGATATGAGCATAAAGAGAATCTACACTTAATCCAATCAATTCGGTATTTAAGGCTTTAAATTCATCATACATTTTCGCAAAGGTCATAAATTCTGTTGTACAAACTGGTGTAAAGTCTGCAGGATGGGAAAATAAAATAACCCATTTTCCTTCATAATCTTTGGGAAAATCAATGTTGCCTTGTGTTGTTACAGCAGTAAATGATGGTGCTTTGTCACCAATTAAAGGCATTACAGGTCTTTCTTCTTGAGTAACTTTTAATAAATCTTCCATTTTAAATCCTTTCTTTTATGCACGTGATGTATTTTTGCAATGACTACATAATCCTTTGTACATCAATTGAGCTTGATGAACTTGGTAAAGATGTAGATATGATGGATCAATACTAGGTGGAATCATTTCAATGTCATAAATCGTGTTACAGCGTTCACACTGAAAATGCGCATGTGGTGTACTGACTAAATCATAATGCTTTTGTTGCTCCATGACTAGCTCATTGACTAAATGCTTATCCATTAATAGTTTTAGCGTATTATAGACAGTCGTTTTAGATAATGTTGGTAACGACGTCATTAAGTCTTGGTAAATATCATCTACTGTTGGATGATTGAGATTATTTTTCAAATACTCATAAATCATCATTCTAGTATAAGAAGGTTTAATATTTACTTGTTTTAATAAAGTGGCTGTATCCATCCTATCACCTCAAAAATGTAATCATTACAAAATTATATTAACAACAAATTGTAATGAATTCAATCAAATATTTATATTTCTAAATAGTATTCTAAAAAAGCACTTTTCGTGTATCTCACGTTAAAAAGTTTTATAATAAGTTTAGGTGGTGAAAGTATGGAAGAAATAAAAAAAGGACCTCATATGTTTTACATAGGTGAAAATGAAACTGAGGCAATAGCTTATATTAAATATATCCCTAAAAAAGATAATGTGATTATTGCTAATTCTACTTATGTCGATCCAAGTTTAAGGGGTCAACAAATCGCTAAGAAACTATTAGATCGATTGGCTTTATTTGCTAAAGAAGAAAATCTGAAAATTGAGCCAACATGTTCTTACGTTGTTAAAGCATTTGAACGTTATAGTGAATATGATGAGGTAAAAGCATAATTTAAAAAGATTTACTTAATTAAACCATAAGCTAATGAAAAAAGTGATCACAGGCAAGACTATCATTATTATAGAAAGTATAAACGCTTGTTTGAGTCGCTTTTTTTCATTATCATACAGCATTTTTTCTTTATTTCCTTTTACTGAAAAAAACAATCCTAATAAAGCTAATGGCGTGACGAAAAGTTGAAATCCTGTAACGTTTGCAGCCAAAGGATTCATTAATGTTGTGATTATTGAAAATATATATAATAGTAAACTTGCAATTGAAAACAATAAAGCGACAAACGCATGATTGTTTTGATCCATAAAAATCATCCTTTATAATTTATTTGATCTTTTACCAATAAAATTTGAACCTTATTGGTTTATATTAAGAGGTGACGGTGATGAAGAAATTTTTAATTATTATACCATTTTTTATGATGATTTTCACTCTATCAAGTTGCGAGGCAATCAATGATTTTGGAGATTATTTAAATCCAAGTGACGCTTCTACTTGTGCAAATGAATGTGAAGAAACAGAAAAGGTAGTCTATGAAGAAGTTATTGTCTATGAAGAAAAAATTGTTTATGAAACGATTACCGAAACGGTAACGGTTTCTGAAAACTTTGATAAAATTATTGATACACGAGACTTAATTAGAACATCAAACCTATATATAGAAGCCGAACAATATTCCTTAGGGTTTAAAGATACACCTATATTAGAGACAACTTCAACAGGTTCTGGTTTTGTCATTCATTATGAAGAAGGCGTTTATTATGCTTTAACTAATTATCACGTTCTTTTTTCTAGCGACAATATCGAAGAAAGCAAAGTAAGCATTGAAACTTTAAATGGCGAAAGTACGAGTGCTTCGATTATTGCGCTTGATGAAGCAAGAGATATAGCACTTATTGCCTTTGAATCAAATGAAATACTTCCAATCGTTGATATTTTTACACGCTTAGAAATCCCTTTATTAGATGGTGAGTTTTTACTTGCGGTTGGTAATCCTAATGGGATTTTACATGTTGTCACGTTTGGCGCATATATTGATTTAAGACCTATTGCTAATGTAGATTATAATGTTATTTATCACACCGCACTCATTTATTCTGGTAATAGTGGTGGTGCTTTAGTTGATGAGGATGGATTCTTGCTAGGTATGAATACTTGGAGTGCCTTTGATTCGGATACAGAAAATTATGCGATTCCTTTAAATATAATTCATGACTTTTTATCGAACAACTTTGATTTATATGAAAATATGATGTAAAAAATAAAGGCTAACCCTTAGG
>JBKHEA010000014.1:0-40122 GCA_046541015.1 Candidatus Izemoplasmataceae bacterium | reverse complement strand
CACTCCAACCCAATAACTTTATTATCTAGTAGATTTAGTTCTGTTTACTTGTCTATCATACGAGTACAGTTTATAATAATATTATATGAGGAGGTTATAGTATGAAATATTTATTTATTGTCAATGAATCACCATATGGTAATGAAAAACCATATAATGCTTTAAGGTTAGCTATGACATTACAAAAAGAACAAAACGCCGAAATCAACATGTTTTTTATGGGTGATAGTGTGGTTTGTGCGATGAAAAACCAAAAAACACCAGACGGCTATTATAATTTAGAGAGAATGGTTAAAGCAGTATCTAGAAAAAATGCTGGAATATATTTATGTGGGACATGCATGGATGCTCGGGGCATCAATGAGGAAATAATTATTGATACAACAAAAAGAAGTACGATGAGTGAACTCGGAGAGTTGACTGAAAAGGCTGATAAAGTTTTAGTATTTTAAAGTTAAATGAGGCACATCTTGATGATGTGTTTTTTACAGCTGGTCATTGTGTTTCTGAAATTGGTTCTACAATTGGAGAAGATATAGTGATAGATGGAAATACAGTTGGTGATGTTGATAGTTATATTTTTCAAAACTATAGCTCTGCAGATGCAGCTTTTATAGATTTACGTAGTGAATGGTGGTGGTCGCCAAGGTGGATACCTAGTAAAAACCTTGTATTCAACAACAACTACCAATAATTAAATATATCTTTTTCGTATCCTGTTTTAGGCTCGATAGTTGTATATTACGGTGATGGCAATCATTCCAGTATGCAATATGGTGAAGTTACAACTAGTTCGATGAATGCACCGGTGAGTGGGAAATGGATCTCAAACTTGGTTGAGACAGATATTGTTCTAGTTGGTGGCGCAACAGGAGGACCATTTGTTTTAACTATATATGCTGGTGGAGGACAATATTATAAATATGTACAAGGGGTTCTATCTGGTGGAAATGCTACTAACGCTGTATACACTACTATGTATAATATATATGATGAGCTAGATTTATCTTTGTATTAATGTAAGTGTCAAGAGGTGAAAATATGAAGAAATTTAACATTATTATAATTATTATAATTACATTATTCATGTCAAGTTGTGTTGATGATATTGCTGAAACATCTTTAGTGGGAAATGAAAATTATATTTTGTTACCTCTAGTACTGTAGAACAAATAATTTCAGTTTCGTCACAAGGGGACACAACTGAAGGTTTGGAGACAGTCTTTGTAAATGTTGACGAGAGTGATTGGAAAGTTGCATACGAGTCTACACAATACTCGATTTTGTACAGAGATGTACCTGACGAATTGATTTTTCCATTATATGGATTTTCAGTAGAAGGTAACTGTACATGTATTATTGGTGCTAAGACCAGATATATGTACGATGTTTTCTTTAATGAGGAATATTATGAGATAATTGATTTCCATCAAAAATACAACATTTTAAGTTGCGATTTCCTAGATGAACTTAATATTGAGTACTCCAGTTGTGAGAGTGATTAAAAAACTGTTATGGACTGTATGGGGTAAATACAAAAGTCACTTTGAAAAATCCCTTTGTTAAGACGTTTTTATAGGGGTGCGCAAATTTAATCAAAGGGTACGTAATTGGATTAAAATAGGTCGAATCACACAAATTTTCTCGCATTCCGAGGATATAGATCAAACATTTTTGTTTGGTAATTCCTCGGTTTTTTGTTTGATTGATACTAGAAGTGGTTCAAATAACAGTAAAAATAATGCACTAAACACCATGCAATAGGGGTTTTCTAAGCTGGTATCAAATTATTTTTAAGTTAACTATATTACAAAAACAATGGTACCACAGGTAATTATGGGAGTTATTTCTATTGCAGAAAATATAACTTACTTGTCAAGAATGATGAAAGATAGTTATGAAAAATTGTATTGACAATAGGTCGCACTGTGATATACTTTAATTAGATATGTCGTATTGCGACATAGATGGGAGTAATGGTGATTATGGTAAAAAACATAAAATCTTATATGCCTTTAAGTGAAACAGCGTTTTACATATTATTATCTTTAAATAAACCACGCCATGGTTATGGGATTATAAAGTATGTAGAACAACTCACAGGAGGAAGAATTACACTGGGTTCCGGTACGATTTATACAACGCTTGGAAAAATGTCTAAAGCTAAATTTATTACTGTATTTCAAGATAGAGAAAGAAAAACGATTTACGAGTTAACTAGCGAGGGAAAAGAACTATTAAGATTAGAAATAGAAAGAATTAAAACAGTGTATAAAGACACATTATATCAAGAGAGGTTATTCAATGAAGAAAATAAAATTTAGACCATTTTGGTCTTATGATATTATTAAGACACAAAAATGGTTAAATTGCCTAAGTAAAAAGGGATATCGTGTTGTTTCTTTTAACACAATATTTCGAACTTTTTCCTTTTGCAAAGATAATCCAACAAGTAAGGAATATATAATTATCTATGATAGAGGAAAAAATGATTACCCTGCTTTTGCTTCGAACTCAGTCGAATATGATAAAATATCTCACACAATAAACTATTGTATATTAGTACAAAAGGTAGAAATACCTGAGTATTTTCCTTCATATGAACAATTGTTATCTCGGAATCAAAAAATAAAGTATGTTACTGGGATCATCTTACTTATACAATTCATTCTATTTATTCTGCCTGTAAGTGTGATACTAATGTCCGTGTTGGTTGGTGGAGGAATTTCGGTAGAGTACGAACCTGGTGGTATAACTACTCCCTCAACAACCCAAGAGTTATTAGAAGGCATACTTGTAATCTTCGTCTTATTTATGAGTATGCTATCTCAACTGTGGTTACTATATTCATACTTGAAACTACGAAAGACAAATAAAAAACTAGAAATCCTTAGTGGTGAAGGTATTGATTTATCTTTTACTATCCCAACAAGTACGATTATGAATAAAGCAGATTTGAAGCAATTAAAAAAAGAAAAGAAACTTGTGAGAAAAATGAAACTAGGGTGGTTTTATTCTCCTGATAAACATGGACAGTGGCTTGAAGCAATGGAGAGTAAAGGATATAATTTAATTCGCATGAGCAAAATAGGCAATAGTTTTTATTTCATCAAAGGAACACCGAGAAAAATGAAATATCATGTAGACTATCAGTCAAAGAAAGAGCCAAACTATTTTAAAATCAATGAAGAAAGTGGCTGGAACCTATTCTTTACTTCTTTTACTAGATACTTTTCCATTTCAGTGTGGGGACAAGAATATAAAGACGTAGAACCACAATATTATAGTGATCAAGATGACAAGGTAGAACATGCAAAAAGTTTTATGCTTTCATATATCATTTGGATGCTACCTATGAGTGTTATGTACTTTATTATATTTGGGATTTCAATCTATGGATTTATACAAATTGAATTCTTTAAAGACATTAGTTGGGTGCTTACAACACCAATGATTTTCCTACTAACTGGTCTTGAATTTTTATACTTTTCATTTAGACTAATTCGATATTATAATAGAGTAAAAGCTGGTTAGCAGCCTTTAATTTGGACACAAAAAATTGTGCATTTAATGATTTGATAGAAAGAAAACCGTCAGTTTTGACGGTTTTCTTTTGCCTTTATAGGACATGTTGTTAATACTATTTAAGTTTAATTTTTAGGATGCTCCTGTACTCAGATTCTTTAAATATTGAATACATCTTTAATATTTATTAATAATATTGCTACTCCAACGAAGTATTATAATCTTAACAGCTAACTCATTGGGGTATATAATGAGTTTAGAGGTGGTCATATGAATCAATCGCTAAAAGCAATACGAGAAAATTTAGGATTAACGCAGTCAGATGTATCTAAGCTCGTAGGTATTCCCATTAATACTATAACAAATTGGGAGCAAGAAACAAAAACACCCAACGAATGGACAATTAATTTATTGATAGATAGGATAATGAGAGATTCATATGAGAAACAAACCGTTGTTGATGAATCAACTGGTATTTTATCGTTTTTAACCATCAAAAAAATCGTTTCAAATATTGCAGAAAAATACGATATTGAGCGTATATATTTATTTGGATCATACGTCAAAGATTAAGCTACTGATGATAGTGATGTGGATCTTTATATGAAATCTAATTTATATGGAATAGAGTATTTTAAATTTGTTGAGGAATTAAGGGAGCTCTAAAGAAAAAAGTTGAACTTCTGAGTAACGAAACAATCAAAAACATTGTAAATTAGAAAAAATTCAGCTTTGTTTTTATGAAATAAAGAAATATTCATCTACATCTAATTACAAAAAAGAACTGATATTGCCTTATATTTTGTGTAAAATCATAGTATAATATTCAGTAAATGAATACAGCCAAAACTGCTGATTTAAAACTACCTAATCCAATCAAACTAGTCCAATTTTTTTAGCCTAATTTATTATAATAAATGTTATTTTCTACAAATCTATACAAAAAGAAAGGGTTTTATCTCATAACTATATAATGGTTATGATTAAAAGATGACAACTATGCGATTATTTCATATCAGCGAAGATCCAAATATCGAAGTATTTAAGCCGATTGTACCAAAAAGAGATGATATCAATCAATCACATGGTGTGGTATGGGCACTATGTGAAAGAACTTTGCCTAATTTTCTAACACCAAGAGATTGTCCGAGAGTTACTTATCATGTTGGTCCTCATACAACAGAAGAAGATAAAAAGCGTTATTTCTCTTCTTCAAATGTTTCACATTGTGTAGTTATTGAACATCGGTGGTTAAGTAAATTACTAAATACTGAGTTAACCATCTACGAGTTTGATCCGAAGCATTTTGAGTTACAAGATGAGGTTGCTGGTTATTATATTAGTAAAGAGATAGAGACACCGATTAGAAAGTATAAAATTAAAAGTATAAGCGATGCACTTATCGAAAGAAATATTGTGTTGCGCATTCTCCCAGAACTATTTACTTTAAGAGATCAAATCATTCATACATCATTCAACTGGTCGATGTGCAGAATGAAAAATGCAAAATGATGTATTTAGCATAAGAACTATTAAAATGAAAAAATAAATAAATGATAAGCACTAATAATCACATAGGATTCCTAATTCTTTTAGCATCGTTTCATAAATCAATTATAAATAGTATTAACTATTTAAAGCGTTTCATTCAATGATGTAAATGGGCATTTTTTCTTAAAACAATTCACAAATCTATTGAACCATCAAGCGTATAATCACTATGTGATAAAAGTCTAAAATGCTTTCTTAAACATTCTAATCATTAGAATAGAATCTAATAATGCTATAAAGGGTGTGAAAAAATGAGTAAAACGTATTTAGAAGAAACGAATTTAGTGAATTTCAATCATGAATCTATCCAAAATTTGATTCACTCATCAAATTGGAATGGTTTTAATACTTATGATAAGATAGACGCAATTCATCATTTTGTAAGGGATGAGATTGAATTTGGATACAACCATAAAGATGCCATGAAGGCAAGTGATGTTTTAGCTAAAAGATATGGTCAATGTAATACTAAAAGTATTTTATTAATGGCTTTATTAAGAGCTGTAAATATTCCTTGTAAAATAGAAGCTTTTTATGTCAAAAGTGATTTTCAAATGGAATTATTTCCAAAACTTATAAGACCATTAGCTCCCAAACGTTTTTTACATACAAGAGTTCTTGTAGACTATAAGAACCAATGGATTCCTTTAGAAGGTTTTATTTTAGATAAACCCTACATTAAAAGTATTCAACAGATGCATATTACCCATCAAGGAAAATTTTATGGCTACGCTATTGCAACACCTGATTTATTTAATTTGTCCATCGACTGGCAAGGAAAAGAGACAAAGATTCAAAAAGATGCAATTACTGAAAATCTAGGAATATTCGATGATCCAGATAGATTATTTGATCATCTCCAACAAAAACTTTCGATACCTAAAATGATAATATATCGCTATATTATTCGTCATATGTTAAATAGACGTGTAAAAAAGATTAGAAAATAATGCAATCATTAAATAGAATAATCTTGGGTATTTTTAATACTAATTTTTGGATTTATCCTTATTTTATATATCTAAATAAAGACAAAATGAATCCCTAAAAGTAAAACGATGAAAAAAACGGGTTACTTTTTGGGGTTTAGTTTACTGTGTGGTAGCTTTTAAAAAGAAAATAAATGCTCATTATAATACAAACATATCAATAAATTTGTGTTATAATTTTTTTTAAGAGGTGATACCATTGAAAAAACAACTACCAAAGCGCCATGAACTCAATCAAGACTACACTTGGGACATGACCAATCTATTTAAAAGTGAAACGGAGTATCAACAAGTTTTTGATCAAGTTGAACAAGACGTTGATGTATTTTGTGAAAAGTTTGAAGATAATCTTAACACAGAAACACAAATTAACGATGCGCTAAAACTCTATCAAGATATCCAGGCAAGACTCACACGAATTAATGCGTATGCATCGTTACAATCGAGTACGGATTCGATTTCAGAAGAGAATCAAATAAGACAAGGTAAAGCGATGCTTAAAATGCAAGCCATCGCGAAAAAAATGGCATTTTTTATCAATGCCTTAAAGCAAACAGATGATAATTTATTACTAAAAGCTGCAAAACTAAACGAAAATCATGCTCATTATCTTAAAGATATTATTAAAGATAAAAAATATGCACTTCATCCTGAAGTTGAACAGACCTTAGTCGCTTTATCCCCAATTATGAATGCGCCATACATTAATTACAATCGTTTTAAACTCGCAGACATGAGCTTTGATGATTTTAACGTGGCTGGTGTAACTTATCCAAATTCATTTACACTATTCGAAAACGAATATCAACAAGAAACAAACACTGAAGTTAGAAGAGCTGCCTATGAGAGTTTTTATAAAAAACTTGCCTCTTATCAACACGGATTTGCAAGTAACTATAGTGCTCATCTCCAAAAAGAAAAGGTCCTTGCAGATTTAAGAGGATATGACAGTGTCTATGACTATTTACTTCATGATCAAAAAGTCCCAAAAGCGTTTATGGATCGCCAAATTGATGGCATCATGAACCATTTAGCACCAGCAATGAGAAAATATGCCAATTTACTTAAAGAAGTCCATGGTTTAGATAAAATGACTTATGCAGATTTAAAGATTGCAGTTGATCCTACATTCGAACAAAAAGTCACGATTGATGGATCGAAACAATGGTTAATTGAAGGCTTAAAAGTTTTAGGAGAAGATTATCAAAAAATCGTTCATCGTGCCTTTGATGAACGTTGGATTGATTTCCCTCAAAACCAAGGAAAATCTACCGGAGGATTTTGTTCAAGTCCTTATGGTGCTTCATCCTATATATTAATTAACTGGAATGGTATGATGGATGAAGTCATGGTTTTAGCGCACGAAATTGGCCACGCAGGTCATTTCCAATATGCAAATAGCCATCAAACGATTTTAAATACGAGACCATCCATGTATTTTATTGAAGCCCCATCAACGACCAATGAATTATTAATGGCGAACCATTTGGTTAAAAACGCTAAATCTAAAAGAGAAAAACGCTGGATTCAATCAGTAACTATATCTAGAACCTATTATCATAATTTTGTGACCCATTTACTTGAGGCCGCTTTCCAACGTGAAGTTTATGATCGAGTCGATAAAAAACAACCCCTTTCAGCCAATATTCTTAATAACTTAAAATTAGGTGTTTTAAGAAAATTCTGGGGAGACGCGGTTGAAATCCCTAACTGGGCTGGATTAACCTGGATGCGCCAACCACATTATTTCATGGGCTTATACCCTTATACGTATTCAGCAGGGTTAACCCTAGGGACTAAAGTTGCTAAAATGATTGAAAATAAAACCATCGAACCCGCTTCATGGATTGAAGTCTTAAAAGCTGGTGGGACTAAAACACCCCTTGAACTGGCGAAAATGGTTGGGGTAGATTTATCTAGTGATCAGGTTTTAAAAGAAGTCATTGATGAAATATCATCGATGATTGATGACATTATTATGAATACATAACCATCATCAAATAAATCATGATTAGCATAGTGATTTTATAAGGAGATGTTCAATGAAGAAAATACTAGTATTGCTAGCAATATTTTTACTTGTTGGGTGTTCTATAAATCAAGAAGAAGATTGCTTGGATTCTCTATGTATAGATGCTAAAGAATACGGGATTGAAGGTACCCTAAAAGTCAATGATATTGAGCGCGGGGATGTTCATTTTCAAGTTACACTTAAAGATGACAACTATCAACTACGCAATATGACGATAGAAATTTATTCTAGTGATTGGGACTTTATTGGTGAAGTAGAAAGTTCAGAACATCTTCATCTATTGAGTTCTAGTCAACCAAGCTTTCAATCACTAAAACCAAGCACCGATTATATTGCAGTTATGACAGGAATGATTGTTGAAGATGGTGAATTTAAAAATATAACTATCGATTATACGGCCTTTAAAACGGATGCATTTTCTATAAATTTTACATCTGGATCAATTGACAATATCCGAACTAGAAGTTCATACGTTCTTTTTGATTATGATTTATTAAGCAACGACTATTATATCGTTTCTTATGCAGTAATCCTTTATGAAGGTGAGACAAAATTGAATGAGTTTACTGTTTGGGGATCAAGAGATCTCACTTCTTTAACAAAGCATAATCAAGTATTTTCTGATTTAGAGTCAAATACGACGTATACTTTGACACTTAGCGTAATAAGTGAATTAGAAACCCAACAAATTGGTGAAGTACTTGATGAAATTACATTTACTACCGATTAAGATAAATTCATTTATGATTGTAAAATAAATAAATGATATAAAAACGCACAACTAGTATACATTTTAAACAATAGGAGCTTTTATAAGGGGTTTGCTAAATTCTCTTTTAAATAAGAACGACTTATTAGGAATTAATTATTTCTCAATATAAAATGGATAAAATGAATCTTAAGTAAAGGATATTTTCCTATGGAAATAAAAATCATAAAAGGAAGCATCAACTATATAGATGAATGTGTAGAAGCTTTGATTCATTCTGAATTAGGTAGAACTTATTTTTCTGAAGTGGATAAGGCTAAAAAAACACTAAAAGAAGGATTTAAGGATCATGATATTTATCTTGCAGTAGACCATAAAAACAACGCTTTAGGATTTATATGGCTAATAGTAAATGGTATTTTCCACAAGCATCCATATATCCATATTGTTGCAGTGAAAAGCGCTTATCGTGGTCAAGGCATAGGGAAAATGCTACTAAAACATATTGAGAAACTATATTTAAAAGACAACGTAAAACTTTTTTTAGTCGTTTCAGATTTTAACCCTAACGCAAAAAAAATGTATCAAAATCTAGGCTACATAGAAATTGGTAATCTACCTAATCTTTATAAACAAGGGATAACCGAATGCTTAATGATGAAGTCCATTGATTAAAAAGCTTACTAAATCAAAAAAAATACCTCCAATACATTTATTGTAATGGAGGTTTTTCATATAAAAAATCATTATATATTTTGGATAATTATTAATAACCAATAAAAGTGTCTTTAATGATATGTTTCTTTTTGATACCAAAAGTTTTTAACTGCTTCATCGTTGAATTAACCATAGCTTTGGAACCTGTTAAAAAATAATTCGCATTATTCTTATTCGCTTTAGCATAAGTTTCTAAATTTTTATGAAAGCTTTCGCGGTTAGATAAATAATGAATATTAAACATAATATGGTCTTTAGCAGCATCAAAGTTATTTTTATATAAAAATAATTTTGATGAATCCATGTATAGCATATCTATAGTTGCTGGTTGAATGGTATTCTTATCAAGCAGTTGTTTAACCATAGAACGATAAGGTGTCACACCAATTCCGCCAGTAATGAATAAGGTGGGTTTCTCATTTTTAATGTAAAATCCACCAACTGGACCACGCATGATAATTTCATCACCAGGGTTTAAATCTAAGAGTGCTTGTTTAAACTCACTTGGACGATGAGGGATTTTGACAGAAATTTTTATAAGTTTCTCTGTTGGAGAAGAAGCAATACTAAAGGGTCTAATTGGTTTATGAATCTTTTTATGATTGATTATAAAAATCGCATGTTGTCCAGCCATCCAATTAATAGGATTTTTTGGCATGAAATTAAAGGTATAAACCTCTTCAGATTCTTTTACCATATTATTAAAGATTAAATTATGTTTTTTAAATATTGGCAATAAGTCTTTTCTTAAATTCATAAAAACTTCCTTTCATGTGGCATTATAGCCAACATTGCTTATTTTCTTTGATAAAATCTTCTAAGGTTGTAGCTGGCCTTTTTAGGATTGATTCAACTGTAGATGTAATTTTTTTTGCTGTCCCAAGTCGAGTCATAAAGTATAATAGTTTTGTAATTTTTACATAGTCTTTATCAAAGCCTAATTGAATCATATGTTTTGTATAAGCCTTCATTTTCGGATTGGTGTAAGTTATTTTTCTATTTAAAACTTTAGAAAAAGTCGTCGCAACTTGATTATAATCTAAAGCTTTTGGCCCTGTTAAGGTGTAAGCATGATTTATGTGACGGGGTGATTTTATGAGTGTTTCTCCGCATACATACCCTATATCTTTACATGCTATAAATGAAGTCTTTGATTTTAAAGCGGGGACAATGATTTTATTGTTCGATTTAATATCATCACCGTGTGGATAAATTAAATTTTCCATAAAAAAACTTGGTCGAATAAATGTGTAAGGAAGCTTAATTTTTTTAATATATTTTTCGATTTTAGCATGGGGCGGGATAGGATTTTTTTCTACACCCATTAATGAGACAAAGACAATATGATCAATGCTTTTTGTTTTACAGTAATCCAAAAATGGATATAAATCTGATGGATTCCCTAATTGTGGTGGACGAATGAAAAAGACTTTACGAACACCTTTAAGTGCGTTTTCGAAAGTAGATGCATCTAAAAAATCAAAATTAACAGTGTTTTGGGTATTATCTTTTGATTGATAGATGGCTTCTTTAATGGGAATAGATTGGCTTTTTAGATAAGAAACAACGTGTTTTCCAATATTTCCTGTTGAACCGATTAATAGTATCAAGTGAGTTCCTCCAATAGTTTTTTTATGGCTAAATTTAATTTTTCAACTGAATTGTGAAATTTTTGAACATCTTTATGAGATTGCCAGTTGATAAAAGGTATTTGACTACCAAGTTCTTCCATGGTTATTTTGATGTTTTCAGGCAGTAAGGCAATGTTTTTGTTAAACTCTGCTTTCCCTAGTTTAGTAAGCGAGTAAATTTTTCTTTTACCTTGGGTTTTTGAAATCACATATCCCTTTTCTTCAAACTTTTTAAGATTATAATAAATTGCGCCATTAGATGCTTCAATATTAGATTGTTTAAGCATTTTTTTAAACGTATAACCAACAACATAATCATTTTCTAATAACGTTTTAATTAACATCGCTTTAATGATACCGTGCATTAAATCACCACCTTAAAAGGATAATACCACTAATTAGTATATATGTCAATATTGACACATTTAAAACTGAATAATCATGATGACTAGATTGATGAATCACTCGCTACCATAAAATTAAAGAAAAATTTCACCACAAATTAACACAATCATTATTTAGATTAAATAAAGCTATGGTAAAGTAAAGAAAAATCCTAAAGGAGTTCGTATGATAAAAGTATTGTTTGTCTGTGTCCATAATTCCGCAAGAAGTCAAATGGGTGAAACGTTTTTAAATGATTTAGGTAAAGATTATTTTATGGCTGAGAGTGCAGGCATTGAAAAAGGAGTTTTAAATCCTAATGTTATTAAAGTTATGGATGAACTTGGCTATGACATAAGTAAAAATGAAACCAATAGTGTATTTGAATTTTATAAAAAAGGAAAAGATTATACCTTTGTAATCAAAGTGTGTGATGAAATCAATGGTCAGCGCTGTCCAATCTTTCCCAATGCTTTAAAAGAAATTTATTGGAACCTACCAGATCCAAGTGCTTTTAGTGGAACAGATGAAGAAATACTGGAAAACACAAGAATTTTAAGAGATGAAATTAAAAAGCGAGTCATCAAGTTTATAGAAGATAACAAATCATTTGCTGAAAATAGAATTGGACGCTAAAAAAGCGTCTTTTATTTATTTTAATCCTTTTTAATTGAGTCAACTCAATAGAAAGCGTTTTTGCGATTAATTATTAGGTAATTAATCGCTTTTATGGTATACTTGCTTGGATGCTTTTTTGGAGGCAAGAAAATGAGAGAAAAAAATATAATTAATATTGCAGTAATCGCCCATGTTGATGCAGGCAAATCAACGCTAGTTGATGCGTTTTTAAGTCAAAGCGGCGTATTTAGTGAAAATGAAGTTGTAGTCGAACAAGTTATGGACAGTAATGACTTAGAACGTGAACGCGGAATAACGATTTATTCTAAAAACTGTGCCATCGAATATAATAACACTAAAATTAATATCGTAGATACTCCAGGTCATGCAGATTTTTCTAGTGAAGTTGAACGTATTATTAAAACGGTCGATACCGTTTTATTATTAGTAGATTCTAGTGAAGGGCCAATGCCTCAAACACGCGTTGTTTTAGAAAAAGCTTTACATGAAGGCTTAAAACCGATTGTTTTTATTAATAAGATAGACAAAAAAGATCAACGTGCTGAAGAAGTGCTTAATGAGTGCTTCGATTTATTCGTTGAACTTGGTGCTAGTGATGAACAACTAGACTTTCCTGTTATTTATGGCGTGGCTAAAAATGGCGTTGCCATGCTTGAAGTAGAAGATCCTCAAGTTGATTTAACTCCGTTGTTTGACTTGGTTATTGATCATGTGAAAACTTATCCAGATAATTCAGATGAGCCCTTATTGATGCAAATATCTTCATTAGGTTATGATGATTACTTAGGTCGTTTAGGGATTGGTCGAATTAGTAGAGGAACACTTGAAATTAAAAAGACTTATCATTTAACAAAAAGAGATGGCTCAACTCAACAGGCAAAAATTGTTAAACTTTTTGTCAATGAAGGATTACGTAAGGTTGAAAAAGATCAAGCGTTTGCGGGTGATATTGTTATTTTTAGTGGGATTGCAGATATTTCTATTGGTGAAGTATTATGTGATTTAGGTCATGTAGAAGCCATGCCTAAATTAGAAATAGAAAAACCAACATTATCAATGAACTTTTTAGTTAATGATGGGCCGTTTGTAGGAAAAAGTGGAAAGTTCGTTACTAGTAGCCAAATTAAAAACCGCTTAAATAAAGAACTAGAAACCAATGTTGGATTAACATTAGAAGCACTTGATGGTATTGAAGGGTATAAAGTGAGTGGTCGTGGAGAACTTCATTTATCTATTCTACTAGAAAACATGCGTCGAGAAGGTTATGAACTTTGTGTCAGCAAACCTGAGGTTTTAAACAAAGTTGAAGGTGACAAAATCTATGAACCTATTGAGCGTGTAATTATTTCAGTTCCAGATGAATACGCATCGACTGTCATTCACGCGTTAAATAAACGTAAAGGTTCAATGATTGATTTACTTAGTAACGAAGGGTATACAAAAATGATTTATCATGTTCCGACTAGAGGATTAATAGGCTATCGAAGCGAGTTTATTAATGCGACCCGTGGCAAAGGGACTTTAGAAAAATCTTTCCATGCATATGAACCGTATTTAGGCATTATCCAAAATTATCGTAACGGTGTTTTTATCGCAAAAGAAGCCGGTACAACTATGGCATATAGTTTATTTAACCTATCTGAACGAGGACGCATGATAGTAGAACCATCTACAAAGGTTTATGAAGGGATGATTGTTGGGATTAACTCACGATTAAACGACTTAGTTGTAAATCCGTGTAAAAACAAGCAACTAACTAACATGCGCGCAAGTGGAAGTGATGAATCGGTTAAATTGTTAGATACCCTAGTCTTTACATTAGAAGAAGCATTAGCCTTTATCAACCAGGATGAACTAGTTGAAATCACACCAGACGCAATTCGTTTAAGAAAGAAAATTTTAAATGAAAACGAACGTAAACGTTATAACAAAACTTTAAACGTTGAATAAAAATGTATAAAACTTGATTAAACGCTGATTATCTAATATAGTAAAGCTATAAAATAATAATAAAAGAGACCTAGAGCACAGAAAAAATTCACCATTTTTTCTGTGCTTTTTCTCATTGAAAGGATGGTTTGATGGTAGATTTTATCATTATTGGTGGTGGCATTATTGGAAACTTTATTGCCTCAAAACTCTCACTTTATCAAGCAAAGACAATATTAGTAGAAAAAGAACATGATGTATCTTTAGTTCAAACAACACACAATAGCGCACTAGTTCATTCACCATTATTAATTTTAGAAGAAAAAGGCCCTTTAAAAAGCCGATTGGCTAAAGAAGGCAATCAAATCTATCATGAACTCGTAAAAAAAATTAAGATTGCCCATTTTGAAAACGGCGCATTAGTATTAGCCTTTGATGAAAATGAACACAAAGCCTTATTACGTTATCATCAAAAAGCTTCAGATTTAGGTTTTGAGGCGACAAAAATTTTTGACAAAGAAGCTTTAAGAACATTAGAACCCTCAATTAGTAAAAAGGTTTACAGCGCCTTAAGACTACCAAGCGCTATGACTGCTGATACGTATCAAATCAGCCGTTTACTTATGAATCATGCTCAAGCTAATGGCGTGAACTATCACTTTAATCAGACTGTAGATACGATTGAAGAAACGGAAAACGGATTTGAAGTCACGACAAAAGAAGGCGCAACTTATGAAAGTAAAGTGATTATTAATGCCGCAGGGATATATGCAGAAAAAATCGCTGCTTTATACGAAGAAAATGTACCTTATAAAACCTTGCCTCATAGAGGAGATTATTATGTTATTAAACCAAAAAAACCTTTGGTAAAACATACCTTATTCCCACTACCTAATGAAGAAACTAAAGGTATTTTAGTGATACCTCAACCCGATGGCAGTATTCGACTTGGTCCTACAAGTGAATTACAATCAAGTTTTGAAAGTGATCAAGTTGATTTGAATGCGATTGATTTAATCAAAGAAGAAGTATCAAGGTATTTAGAAAACATCCCATTTGAGGACTACGAAAAAATGTATGTTGGGGTTCGATCCACCATTGATTATGGAGATTTTTATATCAAACCCTCATTGAAAAACCCTCATTTTATTCATGTTGCAGGGATTGATTCTCCGGGAGTGACTGCAGCACCTGCCATTGCGAATTATTTAGTGGATAATCTATTATCTGAACTTGATTTAGTATTAAACCCTTCATCAAAATCTTTAATCTAAGTAAGTAATTTATGACAATACCACCTTTTAAATTAATAGATAATAAGCTTCATGTTTGAAAGATTATATTTTCTTGGCAAAAAAAAGCACTTCATTATTTTGCGATAATGAGTGCTTTATTTTTATGAGTAATCAGGATCATCTTCACCATGAATTTTTAAGTTTTTTTCCATGGCATTATACCATGCATTTTGCATGACTTCACCGTATTTGTAACTTAAAACCCCAACTGCATGAGTATAAGATTCTTCAATCAGTTCTAAATTTAGTAAACGGCCATCAACCCAAACAAAGGCTAAGTATCTACCATATGTTTCTCGATCGCTTGAGGCAGGATCCCTTTCTAATACAATCGTAAAAGCATTGCTTAAGCGATTACACGTAAATTCACTTGCTGCTTCACCCCAAGGTTCTTTATTTCGACCAATTTCTGGAGTATCAATTCCTAAGAAACGAACAGAAAAGTCAGTTTCTCCATCATCTTCACTAAAACGTGCAGTATCCCCATCAACACATCGACTAAGGGTTACAACGCCAATATCATCTTCTAAAAAAGATTTTCCTTCATAGTCTTCTTGTAGAAGTGTTTGATCGGTAAGCGGGGTATTAGATTCATACCCACTAGTATCCTCTTCACAAGCAATAAGTAATAGTGAAACTGTAAATAACATAAGCACTGTTAAGTGTTTCATACAATCAACTCCTAGTAATATAGTAACATATATTTATTTTTTTATGGAAAATTTGGTCAAAATGCGCTATACTCGTTTCAAGGAGTGTTTAATATGGCAGAATTCTTTGTTAGTGCTCAAGCACCTATTGCGTTTATTGTATTGGGTAGTTTGATTTTATCGTTGGTTTTTTATATCTTTAATACCCTCGATTATTTTTTGTATATTGTTGCCGCATTTACCTTAATGATGGCCGCAGTTTTTTTATTGCTTGGAAACTTCGTAGGCTTTTTTATTGATTTTTTTGTTAGTAGTATACTTTGGGCACTGATTTTGTATTATCGATTTATTAAAGATCATTAAAAAAACGCTCAAGTGAGCGTTTTATTCTGCACGAACGGCTTTGTATCCTAAACGGGCTACATTATCGATAACAGTTTTATCATTTACTTGATCGTCTTTAAAGGTAACAACGATTTTACTTTCTCCTAAAGAAACTTCAACATTTTCAACTTCTTTTTGTTTAGAAACTAGTTTTTTAATTCCAGTTGAGCAACTCACACAGTGCATTCCTAAAACATTATATTCAACTTTACTCATCATATCGCTCCTTTTATTTAGAAAAACTATAATTTAATACACTTTTATTGTATAAGAAAATAACGTAAAATAAAATAGATATGCATAAAAAAGAAAGAAGTGATGGCATGAACATTGAGATTTTAATTTTCGTAGGTATTTTAGTTTTTAGTTCAGCCTATATTAAAGGCATCACAGGGTTTGGGACAAGCTTAATTGCGATTCCATTACTCGTTGCCTTTGTGCTAGAACCAGCAGAAGCAAGAGCGCTTATTGTAAGTATCAATATTATCCTTAATTTGTACATATTATTCTCATCTAGACAACTAACATTTCAAGATTATAAACCTTATTCGATGCTTATTATTAGTGTCTTTGTCGCAGCGATTTTAAGTGTTTTCTTACTTGGTAGTTTAACGGGTGAGGCGTTTGGGATTATGCTTGGTATTTTACTATTAGTTACAGCCATAAATCGTTTCTTTGATATAAAATTTACCATAAAAAACCCTAAACGATATTTTATACCGTTAGGGTTAGTTGGTGGAACACTTAATACATTACTTGGGGCAGGTAGCGTTCCTGTGCTTATATTTTTAGGAAACACGAATATTAAGAAAAGTGATTTTAGATTGACGGTGTCTTTATTTTTATTAATTTTAAATACAGGAAGTTTAATCTCATTTATTATTAGTGATACCTTTAGTACAAGGATCGCACTTTGGTCTTTACTATTTACCCCTATTATGATTTTAGGGACATTCTTTGGGATTAGACACCAACATTTATTTAATGAAAAACTATTCAGTAAATTAGTTGCGATTTTATTATTTGTAATCGGTATTAATAGTATTTTTGGTTTATTTTAATATAAAGCAATGGTACCATCAGTTCTTGGTTCTGTTGCAACATAGTAACATTTCAGTTCGTGATTTCTCACAATAATCTGTCCACGTCCAAATGATGGAATTAAAGGAGATATTTTCACTTCATGACCCCGTTTAATTAACGCATTGATTATTTTTTTATCAAACGAAGGCTCAACATGAATCAAGTTATCTTTCATCCATTGCCACCTTGGGCTATCAAGGGCTGATTGAATGTTTTGATGTAAATCAATCATTTGACTTAATACTTGTACATGCGCTTGTGGTTGCATAAATCCACCCATGATGCCAAAAGGACCAATGGGTAATTTATCTTTAGTGATAAAGCCAGGTATGATGGTGTGAAGTGGGCGCACGTTTGGTCTTAATGCATTTGGATGGTTTTCATCCATACTAAATTGATGCCCTCTATTTTGTAAAGCAATTCCTGTGTTTGGAACAACAAGTCCTGAACCAAAGCCCATATAGTTACTTTGAATGTAGGAGACCATGTTGCCATCACTATCAGCAGTATTTAAATAAATGGTTCCACCTTTATAAGGAACAATATCTTGATAATTTTGAGCGGTTCGTTTAATCGATGCCGCTTTTTCTTTTAAAACTTTTTGACTTAATAACATTTTAGGATCAATTACCATCGTTTTGGGATCACTCACATGTGTAAAAACATCTTTAAATGCTATTTTAATGGCTTCAATTTGATTGTGAACCATCGTTGTATTAAATGATTTTGGTTTTGGTAGTTCATTTAACAACCCTAAAGCGATTAAAGCCGTTATGCCTTGGCCATTTGGTGGTAACTCCCAAATATCATAACCACGGTAATTAACACTAATAGGATCTACCCATTCAACGCGATGATTTTTTAGATCTTCTTTACGAATATACCCGCCGTTTGCTTTAGAAAAAGCATCAATTTGATCAGCTAATGTACCATGATAAAAGGCTTCACCTTGGGTTTTGCCAATTAATTCTAGTGTTTTTGCATGATGCTTTAATACAAGAGTTTCTCCTACTTGATAAGGTTTTCTTTTGGGAATAAATGTATCAAACCAATGGGTATAATAATCTTCTTTTAAATGCTTTGAGTAAATTTCAAATGAACGGTTAATGCCTTCAGTCATACTAACATTTAAAGCATAACCTTCCTTAGCAACTTTGATTGCAGGACTTAGACATTCTAATAAACTTAAACGCCCAAACTTTTTATTTAAAGCAACCCATGCTGAAGGCGTACCTGGAACAGTTACTGGGATGAAACCAAATCTTGGAATTTCATGAATATCAGCTTTTTTTAATGCATCTATACTTAGTGCTTTTGGTGCTTTTCCGCTACTGTTTAATCCGTAGAGTTTACCATTCATCCAAACAATCGCAAAAGCATCGCCACCTATACCGTTACTTGCGGGTTCGGTTACCGTACTCATTGCTGCAGCAGCAATCGCTGCATCACAAGCATTCCCCCCTTTTTTTAAAATTTCTAATCCTGCTTGAGCAGCTAAGGGGCTAGAAGAGGCAACAGCGCCATTTTTAGCAACCTGTACATTACGTTTTGAGGGGTAGGGATAATTATAAAAATCGTTTGTCATACCATCACATCCTAAATTATTTATACTCATTATACCATGCTTTAAGTCGATAAGACAAAGTGTACTTTAAGTGCAAAATAATTCTTTTTATTTATAATAGAAATAGAGGTGATAGTATGGCTAGAGCACTCGTACTATTTAGAAATGACTTAAGGGTTCACGACCATCCCGCTTTATACCATGCAATGAAAGAAAATGATGAAGTTATTGGTATTTATATACTTGATAAAACGACTTTTAACAAAACACAATATGGGTTTAAAAAAATAGGCCCTTTTCGCGCGAAATTTTTAGTAGAAGGATTAAATGATTTAAGTAAAAGTTTAAAGCATTTAAATATTCCTTTTTTTGTTTATTTTGATGATATCTTACCCAAGCTTAAAACTTTTATTAATGATTATAATATTAAAAAGCTTTATTATCATCGTTTAATTGGTGAGGAAGAAGAAAAACTTGAACGTGCACTTGTTAAAACCTTTAATCATTTAACGCATCGCACTTATTTTGAACGTACCTTATTAAATCCTGATCACTTACCCTTTCATATAAAAGCTATCCCTGATGTCTTTACATCATTTAAACAAGCTGTAGAAGCTAACTTAAAAATCGACCCTACGCTGGAAGATTTAACACCACAAAAACCACTAAATATAAAAGGAGAACAAACTTTTAATTGTTTTCACGATTTAGGTTTTACAGAACACATCGAGGCAAAATTTAAAGGTGGTGAAGAGGAAGGCTTAAAGCGACTACAGTATTATTTATTTGAAAGTAAACGTGTCGCAAGTTATAAAACCACCAGAAATGGCTTACTATTTGACGATGACTCAAGCAAATTTTCGCCGTATTTATCACAAGGATCTTTATCGCCAAGAAAAGTCTATGAAGCATTAAAAACTTTTGAAAATACTCACGTAAAAAACGAATCCACTTATTGGTTATTTTTTGAACTCTTGTGGCGTGATTATTTTATTTTTATACATATGAAGTATGGAAACTTACTCTTTAAACCTGGCGGAATCAAAGAACTATGTTGTGACTGGGTAGAAGATGAAGAAAAAGTTCAAAGAGTGTTTAAAGCTAAGACAGGATATCCACTCATTGATGCGAGTATAAAAGAAATGCGTCAAACAGGGTTTATGTCTAATCGTGGTAGACAAAACGTCGCAAGTTTTTTTACAAAAAATTTAAGTTTAAACTGGCTTATCGGAGCGGCTATGTTTGAAATGATGTTAATCGATTATGATGTATCAAGTAATTATGGTAACTGGGCTTATATTGCCGGGGTAGGAAACGACCAGCAACCCTTTAGGTTTTTCAATCTTGAAAAACAAGGGGAAACTTATGATAAAGATGCTTTATATGCAAAGACCTATTTACCCTCATTAAAAAAATTGCCAAGTCATTTAATCTATAAAATTCATCGTTTAAATCAATTAGATTTAGCGCCTTATAATATTATTTTAGGAAAAGATTATCCTAAAAGAATGATTGATTTTAATCAGTCTATTGAAAAAAGAAAAAAACATTTTGAATCCCTATTAAAAAAATAGAACTAAAAAAACTAGATTACCTTGTAATCTAGTTTTTTTATTTAGGGTAACATGTAGCCGTAAATATGGACCAAATGATCAAATAATTCACGTATTAATGGCCAATAGATAAGTAAACTAAAGCCCCAAGCACTAATGACTGCAATATCGACATGAAAATGTTTAATGATGATGTAAAAAATAGGGATAAAAAACCAAAAGATCAAAAAAGCCATGATTGTAAAACTATGGTAAAAAAGGATATCTAAATAGGTAAAAACGCCAATAATAATAAAAACAAGAATAAGTAACGAAATAATTTTATAGATGTTTTTAGCAAATAATTCTTCTTTATTCGTCGGTTTACTCTTTAGATAATTAAACGAAAATAACACAATAATCATGATATTAAACTGACCTAAATTAAAATGCCATAAAGTTGTTGGTAAGGCACTAGTATAAGTAGAAATCGCTTGACTCGTAAAGAAAAAATATAAGATATTAAACATTAAATTACCTAGTAAACTTCCAATCACTAAAAAACTATTAATGACAATAAAAACTATTAAAAACCAACGAAGGTTTGCAGCATAATCAAAGGTTTTAAATCTAATCTCACGATAAGTTTTAACCAAATAATAAATGAGTAACACCACAAGACTTATAATACTTATAGGGTTATATGAAAATACATTATGTTTAAAGTCTTGGTGCATAAATACTAAATAGTAAAGGGTTTGAAGAAGAAGGGCTAAACTTATAAAAATTAAATACTGATATTTTTTATTCATTATATTTAAGTGCATCAGCTGGATGCTTTTTAGAAGCTACTCTGCTTGGGAAGAATCCTGTGATAAAGGTTAGTGACATGCTTAATGAAATTAAAATAATCGCATGAAACCAACGTAAATTTACAACATTAACAAACCCTTCTAATACACTATTGAAAAAGTTGTTCAAAGGAAAACTAATCATGAAAGTAAATAAAATGCCTAAAACACCTGCGAAAAAGCCAATAATAATCGTTTCTAGATTAAAAATCATCGCGATATCACGCTTCCTTGCCCCTAAACTTCTTAAGATACCAATTTCTTTAGTACGTTCATTTAATCCAACATAAATTAATATAGCAATCATCATAAGTGAAATAAATAAGGAAATACTAGCAATGAAAACGAGGATTAAGTTAACATTTGTACTAATAGTACTTAAAACACCAGTGACCGTTATCGCTAGATCAGTATATAATATTTTTTCATTATCTTCTAAAGGCAAGTTATAGGCATTCAGGTAATTTAAAACTTCTGTTTTATCCTCTAAATTGCTTGGATAAATATTGATTAAGATAGGCAAATCATTACATCCATACGCACGTCTTACCTTTATAAATTCAGTATTTTGAACTAAGCTTAATCCACTTCTATCATAAGTAGATAAATAAGTGCAAAGCGAAGAATTTTGACTATCATTTACATAAAAACGTTCTAAAGTATCTTGGTAGAATATACCAAAAGTTCTTGTTTCTAAGCCGTTGGTTTTTCCTTTTAAAACACCAGTAATCGTTAAAGGAATTCCGTTGTCATAAGTATCTTCATCTATGGTACGTTCTAAATCAGCTAAGAGCGGATCATAGCTTATTGCCATATCATCATTTAAAGCAAGTCGTATTTCTTTGTCAATAACATCATCAAACTCAATACGGTTGCCACTAATTCCTAAAAATTCTAATATCGAAGCATCAATGTTATTAAACACATCAACAATAATAACAATTTCATTTTGATTTTCTGGATATCTACCAGCCTCTAGTGAATACTGGCTTTTTAAATAAGTTGGACTACTTTGTAAGTTTTCAAACGATACATTATAATCTGTAGAATTATAAACTATACCACCTTCTTCTCTAAGGAATGTCATACGTGTCCCAAAACTATATTGGATAGAGTCAATAATATCTTCATCCATCGCATCAAGATAATCTAAGTAAGCAGGGGTAACAACATTAGAATGTTGATTGTTATAAGAGGGGACTAAATTAAATTCCTTTGTGTAGTTATAAATATACCCACTACCGCTAAAAAGTGGTAGACTACTAACATTTGAAACACTCGTTGTAACCGATATTGGCATCGCCGATAAGGTTTGTGTTTCAATGGATTCAATTTCACTACCAAATCCACTTGAAATGGCCATGACAAGGGCAACGCCTGCAATACCAATACTACCTGCGATGCTTGCAACTATGGTTTTAGTGAGCCGTGATTTTAAGTTTTTAAGCGCAAGCTTTAAAGAGGTCATAAAATTAACAGCTTTATTTTCATGTTCATAAGGTGTAGCTTCTTGAATAGGTTTTGCAGGTTTAGAATCTTCTACAATAATCCCGTCTTTAAGTGTGATAACGCGATCAGCATATTGGAAAGCTAAATCTTGGTTGTGTGTGACGATAATGACTAAACGCTTGGTTGCTAAACGTTTAATAAGTTCCATCACTTCTAATCGGCTATCTGGATCTAGTGCACCGGTAGGTTCATCCGCTAAAATGATATCAGGGTCTTTAACAATGGCTCTTGCAATAGCAACACGTTGTTTTTGTCCAGTGGATAATTGATAACTTTTTTTATCAACAAAATCTTCAAGACCTACTTCTTTAAGAGCATTTATTGCTTTTTCGCGTGCTGTTTCAATGCTTTCACCACCTAAAGTTAAAGCGAGCATAACGTTATCAACAACACTAATGTTTGGTAATAAATTAAAGTTTTGAAAGATAAATCCAACGCGTTCAGAACGATATAAATCCCAATCTTGGTCATTAAATAACTTGGTTGATTTACCATCTATGATTAAATCGCTCCTACGATATCCAGTTAAGGATTCACCACTGACGAAAAGATCATTTTGTGTATAGTAATCTAGCCCACCGATAATGTTTAATAGAGTGGTTTTTCCGCCACCGCTTGGGCCAACAACGCAGACAAATTCTCCAGACTTAAACGTAACATTGATATCTCTTAATGCCATAACATACATGTTACCATTTTTATACATTTTATGGATCTTTCTTAACTCTAACATTTTATGCACCTCGTTATATTAGCTTTATTTATTAATGCTTACTTGGGTTTAGACTTACAGTCAAAATACAAATGATTACAATTTCTTTACAAAATATTGGTTGAATCTTCATAGCATTATTATAAAGTATTTTATATGAATTGCCTAATTTTCTTTTGAATAATGACAAAGTGCTTTATTTTAGATAAAGATTCACTTATAATTATGACGACATAATTAGAGGTGATTTGATGAAAAATAATCGACAGGTTCATCTGAGTGCGGTTGGGTTTGCAAGTATATTTGGCCTATCGTTCATGTTTTCTAAAATAGCGCTTAGATATATAGACCCCATGGGATTAATAGCTTATCGGTATTTAATAGCGTTTATCATATTTGAAGGATTAAGACTTACAAAAATAGTTAAAATTCAGTTTCATCGTTCGATGATTAAACCGGTTTTAATCGTTAGTTTATTTCAACCAGTTTTGTATTTTATTTTTGAAACAAATGGGATAGCAAGAATTAAAAGCAGTGAAGCAGGGATGATGATTGCACTTATTCCGATTATGGTTAGTTTATTTAGTATCGTTATATTAAAAGAAAAACCTAAAAAGATTCAATGGCCATTTATACTGATGAGTGTACTTGGAATTATATACATTCAATTTTCTAATAATAGACTTAATTTAAGTGTTGATTTTTTAGGGTATAGCTTGATGGGATTAGCAATAATTTCTGCAGCTTTATATAATATTTATTCACGTATAGCATCATTAAAAGTTAGTGCAATTACTTTAACTTATTATATGATGATTATCGGTGCAATAACGTTTAATACGATTTATTTAATCATCTTAGGAATCAAAGGGAACACGCATACATATATAAGTAATTTAACCAATCTTAATATCTTAGGTCCAATCTTATATCTAGGAATTATGGCAAGTATTATTGCATTCTTTTTAATGAATTATGCATTAGGAAAATTAGAAGCACATGTCACAAGTATTTATTCAAATTTAGCGACGCTTATGAGTATCGTTGCTGGGGTTATATTTTTAAATGAAAAGTTATATCTTTACCATTATATTGGTAGTGCTTTGATCTTAATTGGTGTGTATGGAACGGTTTACTTTAGCAAGGGAGTAAAGCGCTTTACACGCAAACCAAAAAAAATATAATTTGTATAGCAAAATCAAGTATATTTTATAAAACCTCTTAGTTTAGTCATTTTCCGATTGATTTTTTGTAAATAGTAAGATAAAATTATCTCATAATTATTTGAAAATCAAAGCAAATTGTCAAATTTTTATTGACAACGCTTTCAAGGATTGATACTATGAAGAAAACTAATGAATTTTCGTAGCGATTAGAGACTAGCGAAAAATAACTCTGGATAATTTATATTATCTAGGTCTTATTTCGTTGGTCTTTTTGTTTGAAAGTTCATTAAAAATAAAAAAATTGGAGGGTTTTAACTTGGCAAATTATTTAGCAGAATTTTTTGGTACTATGATTTTATTAATACTCGGGGTTGGCGTTGTAGCAGGCGTTGTCCTCAAAGGAACCAAATCTCAAGGTTCAGGCTGGATCGTCATCACATTTGGTTGGGGGCTAGCAGTTATGACTGCAGTTTACGCAACTGGATATATTAGTGGTGCACATATTAACCCAGCAGTTACTATTGCGGTTGCTGTATCAGGTGGTATGGAATGGGTCGATGCGTTCTTCTTCATCGTTGCTCAAATGCTTGGTGCATTTGTAGGCGCTGCGATTGTTATAGGAATGTATTATCCACACTACGTAGCTGAAACAGATCAAATGGCAAAATTGGGAACATTCTCAACTGCGCCTGCAATCAGACATACACCATCAAACTTCTTTAGTGAAGTTGTAGGAACATTTGTCTTATTGTTTGGTATTGCTGGAATCAACGCAACGATTGGTTTTTACAACGACGGAAGCTTCATCGCACCATTACTTGTTGGTCTATTAGTTGTTGTAATCGGATTAACTTTAGGTGGAACTACTGGTTATGCAATCAACCCAGCGCGTGACTTAGGACCAAGACTTGCGCATTTCTTCTTACCAGTACCTGGTAAAGGAGATTCTGATTGGAAATATGCTTGGTTACCTGTTGTAGCACCAATTATTGGTGGGGTATTAGGCCAATTAACTTATGAAGCAGCATTCAATGACAACTTCTTAATCGGATTACCAATTTTCATCGCAATCTTTGTAATTGTACAAGTTGCAACTTTCTTTATTTCAATCGAACGTGACTAATCTTAATGCATTAAATGGAACTGTGTAAAACAAAAAATGGAGGAAAAAATGGAAAAAAAATACGTATTAGCCCTTGATCAAGGGACTACTAGTTCACGCGCTATCTTATTTGATAAAGCAGGAAAAATCTGCGGCGTGGCACAAAAAGAATTCGAACAAATTTTCCCAAAACCAGGATGGGTTGAACATAATGCTAACGATATCTGGTTATCAATTTTAAGTGTTATTGCAGAAGTTTTACAAAAAAACGATGTTAGTCCTAAAGAAATCGCATCAATTGGAATCACAAATCAAAGAGAAACAACAGTAGTTTGGAACAAAAATACTGGTAAACCAGTGTATAATGCAATTGTTTGGCAATCACGTCAAACTTCAGAAATCTGTGATGAATTAAAATCACAAGGTTTAAACGATAAATTTAGAAGTAAAACTGGTTTATTAATTGATGCTTATTTTAGTGGAACAAAAGTAAAATGGATTTTGGATAATGTTGAAGGTGCTAAAGAATCAGCTGAAAAAGGTGACTTATTATTTGGTACCATGGATACTTGGGTTATCTGGAAACTTTCTGGTGGAAAAGCGCATGTAACTGATTATACGAATGCATCAAGAACATTAATGTATAATATCTATGATTTAAAATGGGACGAAGAATTACTTGATATATTAGGTGTTCCAACAAGCATGTTACCAGAAGTAAAACCTTCTAGTTATGTTTATGCAAATACAGTTGATTATCACTTCTTCGGTGAAGAAGTACCAATTGCTGGGGTTGCAGGCGATCAACAAGCAGCATTATTTGGTCAAGCATGTTTTGAAAAAGGTATGGCGAAAAACACTTATGGTACAGGATGTTTCATGTTAATGAATACCGGTACAGAAGCTGTACCTAGTGCAAATGGTTTATTAACCACTATTGCATGGGGATTAGATGGTAAAGTTGAATATGCACTTGAAGGTAGTATCTTTGTTGCTGGTAGTGCTGTTCAGTGGCTACGCGATGGTTTAAAACTTGTTAGTAAAGCAAGTGAAACTGAAGCGCTTGCTACAAGCTTAGAATCAAACGATGGTGTTTATTTAGTACCAGCTTTTGTTGGACTTGGTACACCATACTGGGATAGTGAAGTACGTGGTGCAATCTTTGGTATTACACGTGGTACAAACGAAGCTCAACTAGCTCGTGCAACTTTAGAAAGTATTGCATATCAAACACGTGATGTATTAAATACGATGAATCAAGATTCAGGTATTGAACTTAAAAAATTACGTGTTGATGGTGGCGCAGTAGCGAATAACTTCTTAATGCAATTCCAAAGTGATATATTAGATGTTCCAGTTGAACGTCCAGTTGTTCAAGAAACAACAGCCTTAGGTGCAGCATATCTTGCAGGTCTTGCGGTTAAGTTCTGGGAAAGCAAAGAAGAAATTGCTAAACAATGGGCAATTGAAAAATCATTTGAACCAGCTATGGAAGATAATGACAGAGAAAAATTATATAAAGGTTGGCAAACAGCGGTTAAAGCAACAATGGCGTTTAAACCCTTAAAATAAAAGACTCAGCTTGGTAAAGGCGCATTGCGCCTTTACCACCCACCTTTTTCTTTAGCCATTGACAAGTAGTGCTTATTGCGCTATAATGTGTTTAAGTTAATATTGATGAGAAGAAGAAAGAGGATAGCACTGGTATGGGCTTTTTCTCTTTTTTAAATCTTGGAGGAGAAGCATGTTTAAAAACCAAAAAGTTATTCCTGCTATTAGTAGTCATCAAGCACTAAAGAAGTTCATTAAATCCGATCATGAGTTTGGTATTGTAATGAATTTTCAACTTGCTCAACTTAAAGACATTGTAGATGTAATGAAACAAGCAAACAAAAAGATTTTGATCCATCTTGAACTTATGAAAGGCATTGCAAATGATGAGTATGGAGCCATTTATCTTGTTCAAGAACTTAAAGTTGATGGGATCATCACAACGAAACCTAAAGTTATTGAATTTTGTAAAAAACGTGGGGTTATTGGCATTTTAAGATTTTTCTTAAAAGATACTTTATCATTAAATCAAAGTATTGATTTAGTTCAAAAAGTACAACCTGATTTATTAGAAGTTTTACCAGCAATCCCTAAAAGTTTAAACCTATTAAAAGGTCGGATTGGCTGCCCAATTATGTTAGGTGGTTTGATTCAAACTAAAGATCATTTAATAGAATGTATTGAAAGTGGTGCCTTAGCGGTTACTACCAGCCATGAACCATTATGGTTATAAAAGTTAATAGATAGAGACCTAGAGCCGAAAGAAACGAACTACGTTTTTTTCGGCATTTTTTATTTTAGAAAGGGTGTTTCGATGTACGATTTTATTATTATTGGTGCTGGTGTAACTGGTGCTAATATCGCAAGAGAATTAAGTAAGTATGAAGTAGAGGTTTTATTGCTAGAAAAGGAAAACGATGTTGCAAATCATGCAACAATTGCAAACAGCGCCATTGTTCATAGCGGTCATGACCCAAAAGAAAATACACTAAAAGCACGTCTTTGTGTAAGAGGGAATGAGCTTTATGATCAATTAGAAAAAGACTTGAATATTCCTTTGCTTAGAAATGGCGCAATGGTAGTAGCTTATTCTGCAGAAGAGTTAGAAATTTTGTATACACTGTATGAACGCGCTCAAAAAAATGGCGTAGACGTCAAGTTCTTAACCGCTGAAGAAGCTTATGCGCTTGAACCAAACTTAAATGACGATCTCATGAAAGCTTTATCACTCCCAACAACGAAAGTGACTTATCCTTGGGAAGTTGCGATTGCATGTGTAGAAAATGCTGTAGAAAATGGCGTTATACTTAAGAAAAATCAAGCAGTTAAAACAATTAAAAAAGAAGATGACATTTTTATAGTTAAAACGAAAACCGATACGTTTAAAGCACGTTACGTCATTAATGCAGCGGGGGTTTTTGCAGAAAATATCGCTCATATGGTTGAAAACAATGTTGCATATAAGATGACACCAAGACGTGGAGAATACTTTGTTTTAGACCGCCGTGTTAAAGGTTTTGTAAACCATACTATTTATCCAATACCAAGTTCTAAAGGAAAAGGGGTTTTATTAACCCCTCAAGTTCACGGAAACATTTTAGTTGGTCCAAATAGTGAATTTCAAGATGAAAAAGATGATGTCTCAACGACTAAAGACGGATTAACTTATGTCAAAATTGAATCGTCAAGATTAGTTAAAAATATCCCTTTTAACCGAGTTATTAGAACCTTTACTGGTGTTAGAGCAACCATAAATCAAAAAGATTTTTATATTCAAGAATCAAGTGAAGTATCTAATTTTATTCATGCAGCAGGAATTGATTCTCCAGGATTAACGGCTTCTCCAGCTATTGCTGAATATATTGTCAATGATATCATTAAGCCAAAAGAAAATCTCAAACCTAAAGCATCTTATAACCCTCATCGTGTATACATCAAATTATTTAGTGAGATGAACGATGAAGAGAAAAAACGTGCTTATCATGAAGATCACCGTTATGGACGACTTGTTTGTAAATGTGAAAAAATTACTGAAGGTGATATTGTTAAAGCCATTCATCGTTCAGTTGGTGCCGACACGATTAAAGGCATAAAAAAACGTGCACGTGCTGGAAGCGGATTATGCCAGGGTGGATATTGTGAACATCAAGTATTAAAAATCATAGCACGTGAACTCGATATGCCAATTGAAGAAGTGGATTATTATCAAAAAGGGACCTCTTTACTGTATAAAGAAACGAAGGTGAAATCATAATGTATGATATTACGATTATTGGCGGCGGTGCTGCAGGACTTGCAGCCTTAAAAAGCGCCTATGATGAAAACTTAAACATACTTCTTATTGAACGCGATAAAACCCTTGGTGGCATTTTGAAACAATGTATTCATAATGGGTTTGGACTACATCATTATAAAGAAGAACTAACCGGTCCTGAGTATGCTGAACGTGGTATTTTAGCAGTTGAATCTTTAGATATCGATGTATTACTTGATACTACTGTTATTGATGTTGTTAAAGAAGAAGACTTTGATATTACCCTCATCAATACTGAAAAGGGTGAGTTTCATATTCAATCTAAAAGTGTCATTATTAGTTCAGGATGTTATGAAAGAACCCGTGGACAAATTCAACTTCCAGGCGACCGACCAAAAGGGATTATGCCTGCTGGTAGTGCACAGCGCTATTTAAATATTGATGGGTACTTAGTTGGAAAGAATGTTTTTATATTAGGTAGTGGAGATATTGGACTTATTATGGCAAGACGTATGACACTAGAAGGTGCTAATGTCTTAGGGGTTGCTGAACTCATGCCTTATTCAAACGGCTTAACTCGCAACATTGTTCAATGTTTACATGACTTTGACATCCCATTATTTTTATCACACACCATAACGGATATAAAAGGTAAAGAACGTTTAGAATCTATAACCATTAGTGAAGTTGATCAATTTTTTAAACCGATTAAAGGAACAGAAAAGAAGTTTGAGGTTGATACCTTGTTACTAAGTGTTGGTTTAGTGCCAGATATTAAAATGTTTGATTCCTTAAATTTTCAAATTTCACCAGTAACTAACGGTGCGATTGTTGATCAAACCTTACAAACCAATATCGATGGGTTATTTGCCTGTGGCAACGCCCTGCATGTTCATGACTTAGTTGACTTTGTTACAGAAGAAGGAACTAAAGCAGGAATTCAAGCCAAAGCTTATGTTACTAAAAAACTAAAAGATAAAAGAGATTGGATCAATATTAATCCAAGTGATAAAGTACGTTATGTGCTTCCACAAAAATTAGATTTAAATCAAGATTTTAGTGAACTAACCTTATCCCTTCGCGCAACCGAAAGTGCATTAAGAGGTACGTTTAAAATCTATCAAGGTGAAAAAGAAATCTATGAGAAAAAAGCACGCTTCATTGCCCCTGCTGAAATGGAACGCATTACTTTAAGCAAAGATTTAATTAAAACCAACGAACCAATCACAGTGAAATTAGAGGTGAGCAATTAATGAAAAAAGAAATGATTTGTATTGTTTGTCCAGTAGGATGTCATTTAGAAATCGATGAAAATTTAAATGTTCAAAATAATCGCTGTAAGCGCGGAGAAGTCTACGCAAAAAAAGAAGTTTTAAATCCAACACGTATGTTAACATCGACGGTTCGCATTAAAAGTAGAAGACAAAATAGAGTTAGTATTAAAACCACAGATAATATTCCTAAAAATTTAATTTTTGATGTTATGAAAACTTTAGATGAAGTTTCACTTGAAGCACCAGTCAAACTAGGCGATGTAATTATCAAAAATGTTTTAGATAGTGGTGTTGATATTGTTGCAACCATGAGTATTAATGAATAAATTGACTCAGGACAATCGTCCTGAGTTTTTATATACAAAACCTATAATATATTTTATAATAATAATGCAAAGAAGGTGATTACGTGCGTATCAATAAATATTTAACCTATGTTGGATATTGTTCAAGACGCGAAGCAGATCGTCTCATTAAAGACCAGCGAGTAATGATAAATGATGAACCTGCACAGCTTGGAAGTATCGTAAATGAAGAAGATAATGTTTTTGTAGATGGGAAAAAAGTTCACAAAAAAGATCCTTTTGTTTATTTAGCTTTTCATAAGCCAAAAGGCATTATTTCTACCAGTGATCCTTTAAAACCTAATAACATTATCAATGCTTTAAACTATCCGATTCGTGTTATGCATGTTGGTCGATTAGATAAAGACAGTGAAGGATTAATCCTAATGACTAATGATGGCGATATAATCAATAAAATATTAAGAAGTGAATTTGAGCATGAAAAAGAATACATCGTTAAAGTCCATAAGAAAGTAACCTCTAAATTCTTAGCAAGTTTATCTAAAGGGGTCCCAATATTAAACACAACAACGAAACCTTGTAAAACAAAAATGATTAATGATACAACCTTTTCTATCATATTAACAGAAGGGTTGAACCGTCAAATTCGTAGGATGTGTCAGGTATTTGATTATAAAGTAGTAAGCTTAAAAAGAGTACGTATTATGCATATAGTGCTTGATGTTGAAGAAGGTAAGTATCGCCACCTTACAAAAGAGGAATTAAACCGCTTATATCAAGCGACCAATCATGAACCAAATAGATTTTAATAAAAGCGCTTTCATTAACCGCTAATCTTTGGTATAATAAACCATGGATTGGAGGTTTTTTTATGGATAAATTATTGTATGAACGTTACACTTTAATATTAAAAGAAGAACTTGTATCAGCAACGGGTTGTACAGAACCCATAGCCATTGCCTATGGAGCAGCCAAAGCAAAGGAAACGCTAAATCTAATTCCTAAAAGCGTACTTGTAGAAGTCAGTGATAATATAATTAAAAATGCAAAAAGTGTGATTGTTCCTAATACCAACCAACTAAAAGGAATTAAAGTTGCTGTAGCTGCAGGAATTATAGCTGGAAAAAGCATAAATAACTTAGATGTGATTAGTGATGTCAGTTTAAAACACCAATCTTTGATTAAAGAATTCTCAGAAACCGTTCCAATCGAACTAAAAACCGTCCATTCTAACCATCCATTTGATCTACAAATTACGCTTTATCATGGTAAAGAAACTGCGAAGGTCCGTATTGCTAATCATCATACCAATATCGTACTTATTGAAAAAAATGGTGAAGTTTTATTTAGAAAGTCTTATGTTGATGAATCATTAGAGCAACCTTTAAAAACTTTAACCATTAAAAGCATCATTGAATTTGCAGATACAACTGATTTGACGCCTTTAATACCGTTACTAGATACACAAATTCATAATAATATGAATATTGCCTTAGAAGGACTAAAATCAGATTATGGGGCCAACATAGGTAAAGTAATCATGAAACAATTTGGTAATGATATTAAAACCAAAGCTAAAGCACTAGCAGCCGCAGCCAGCGATGCTAGAATGAGCGGAGCAACATTTCCTGTAACGATCGTTGCAGGTAGTGGTAATCAAGGTTTAACCGCTTCCATTCCTGTAATTGCTTATGCAGAGGCCTTAAAGGTTAGTAAAGAAAAACTATATAGAGCCCTTATCGTATCTAATTTAGTAACTGTACACCAAAAACGTCACATCGGCCCACTGAGTGCTTATTGTGGTGCAGTTTTTTCTGGTGCAGGAAGTGGTGCTGGAATTGCCTATTTACATGACGAAAAATTTGAAGGCATTGCACATACTATTGTTAATGCTTTAGCGATTGTATCAGGAATGATTTGCGATGGTGCCAAACCATCATGCGCCGCAAAAATTGCAACAAGTGTTGATGCAGGTATCTTGGCTTATGAAATGGTTAAAGAAGGTCAAGAATTTTATGGTGGCGATGGGATTATTGCAAAAGGGGTCGAAGAAACCATTAATAACGTTGCGCGTCTTGCTAAAGATGGCATGAAAGATACCGACAAAGAAATTATTAAAATCATGACTGAATTCATATAAATTAGCCCGTTGGGCTTTTTTATTACTTGTACTTGGTGTATAATCAATATGGTTATAAAAAGTAGGTGACAAAATGAGTTTACTAGAAATCAAAAATCTTTCTTTTAGTTATGGGGAAGAACAATTATATAATCAAGCCAATATGCGTTTTTTTAAAGATGAACATGCCGTTTTAGTCGGTCCCAACGGGACAGGAAAAAGCACACTCTTAAAACTCTTAGATCATCGCTTAAAACCTGATCAAGGTGTTGTTGAATGGGTATCTCATATCAAAGTTGGTTACTTAGACCAATATGCTCATATTGATCCAACCATTAAAGTTAAAGATTATTTATACGAAGTCTACAAACAACTGTTTGATAAAGAAGAGCGTTTAAATCATCTATATAAAGCCATGACCAACGCATCAAGTAACCTTGATGATTTAATGCAAAAAGCTTCGCGCATACAAGAAGAACTTTTAGAGTCAGATTTTTATACCATTAAAAGCCAAGTATTAAAAATATTAAGTGGCTTAGGGTTAGATGAAACCATATTAGATAATCCCATAAAAACATTATCAGGGGGGATGCGTGCTAAGATTATTCTTAGTAAATTGTTACTCGAAGAAGCTGATGTATTACTCCTTGATGAACCGACAAACTTTTTAGATGTTAGACATATAGAGTGGCTTACAAAGTTTTTACAAAATTATCCTAAAGCTTTTTTAGTTGTCTCTCATCATGAAGAATTCTTAAAAGCCATAGCAACAACAGTATTTGCGCTTGAACTTGGAGAAATCACACGTTATAAAGGTAATTATGATTTTTATCAAAAGGAAAAAGCATTGAGAATGATTCAACAAGAAAAATCATTTGTTTCTCAACAAAAATTTATTCAAAAAACTGAATCATTTATCCAAAAAAATATTACCCGTGCTAAAACATCAAAACGAGCAAAAAGTAGACGTAAAATGTTAGAAAAACTCCCCCGTATAAAAGCACCGGTTAAAGATAAAACCTATCAGTTTTATTTTCCTCTTGGAAAAAGTACGGGTAAAGAAGTGCTAAAGGTTCATGAGCTAGAAATTGGTTATGAATTTCCATTAGTTGATCCGATATCTTTTACCATATTAAAGGAAGATAAAGTAGCAATTACAGGGAAAAACGGTATTGGAAAAAGTACTTTAATTAAAACTTTACTGAACCAAATTGAAGCTTTAGGTGGAAAGTATCAGTGGATAGATACAGCCATTATTGCCTACTTTAAACAAGATGAAAGTTATCAAGAAGGCTTAACCCCATTTTCTATCATTCATCACGTTTATCCGAATTTCACCAAACAAGACATCATGAGTTTACTTGGAAGTCATGGCGTGCATTATGACATGGCTCACAGAGAAATGTCAACGCTAAGTGGTGGCGAACAAACCAAAGTTCGATTAGCGCTTTTAAGACATAAAAAAGCTAACGTACTTATTTTAGATGAACCAACCAATCATTTAGACTTTGCAGCAAAAGAAGCTTTAAAAGATGCTTTAATTGATTATCAAGGGACATTAATTTTGGTTTCCCATGAACAAGATTTTTATCAAGATATATGTGATTATGAAATCACTTTATATGAAAGTTAGGAGAATTTGATGAAAAAAATAATGATAGTTAGTTTTTTAGTATTAGTACTTTTTACACTCACAGCTTGTCAAGAAGAAAGGACACAAATAACGATAAATTTTGATACAGCTCAAGGTGAATCTATCGATCCAATAAATATATCAAGTGATACCGACTATGAATTGCCAAATGCTTATAAAGAAGATCACATTTTTGTTGGATGGTATTTAACAAAAAAAGGACCGGACATTGTTTTAGAGAACCAAACATTTGATTCAGATAACGTTACGTTATATGCTAGATATATTGAAGTAGATACCTTACCCTATGCATCTTACTTAAATGAAAATAATCCAACCATTGAAATTCATGTAAGAGACTATGGTACAATGACTTTAGAGTTATTTCCAAGTGTTGCACCAAATACAGTAAATAACTTTGTTCATCATATTCAAAATAATTATTATGAAGGTGCGCCATTCCACCGAGTTATCGAAGATTTCATGATTCAAGGGGGGAATAATGGTGAAGTCACTTGTAAAATTTCTGGAGAATTTAGTTCAAATGGATTTGATAACCCGCTTGTTCACGATAGGGGGGTAATATCAACGGCGCGAACTACAGACCCTAATAGTGCTAGTACCCAGTTTTTTATCATGCATAAAAAAACGACTGCCCTTGATGGCAATTATGCTAGTTTTGGTGGTTTAATAGCTAATTTTTCTGTATTAGATGCCATTGCAAAAGCACCAAAAAATGGTGAAACACCAAGCCCTAGCATTATTATAGAATCGATTACTATCGACACAAAAGGTATTGATTATCCAGATCCTATTTGTGAATAAAGGAGAATTATGAACAATTATACAAAAGAGAATAAACGTGCTTGGGAAGAAGCGTTTGAAAAAAGAAGTAAAAATTTTGATGAAACTACTCTTAAGCGCTTAACTCAAAATCCATCGTCAATGTTCACAAAAAACTTAAAAAACGCACTCAAAAATGATGCTAAAAATGATAAAATATTGGCACAATTTTGTTGCAACAATGGTAGAGAAACAATGGCTGCCTTAAGTTTTGGCTATCAAGAAGTTTTTGGATTTGATATCGCAGAAAATATGGTTCATTTTGCGAATCAAACCGCACAAACTAACCATCTAAAAGCAACCTTCATTGCGAAAGATTTATTATTATTAAAGGAAAATCTTTATACCTTCGATACTGCCTTGCTGACGGTTGGTGCACTTTGTTGGTTTAAAGATTTAAATGCTTTATTTAGTTCGATTGCATCTACACTAAAAAAAGGTGCACGCATCATAATTGAAGATATGCATCCTTTTTGTAATATGCTTGCAGAAAAAGAAGATAAATTATTCAACAAAAATCATCCTATGTTGCCCGTCATAAACTATTTTAAAGACACACCATGGATTGAAAATAGTGGCATGGGATATATGACTGAAGATTACTATGAATCAAGTACATTTATAAGTTATTCACATACGTTTTCAGCTATATTAAATGCCTTAACCAATAATAATTTTGTCATCAAAACTTTGGTTGAATCTGATATTGATCAGGCCAATTTATTTGGTCACTTAGATCAAAAAGGGTACCCCCTAACTTATTTATTAGTCGCAGAAAAACAATGATTCTTGAGGTGCATCATGATTAGAAACTATATTGGTGATCGAACTTTTTATAAAAGGTTATTTACAATCACCATTCCTTTAGTCGTACAACAACTTATTACAACTTTAATTCAACTTATTGATAATATCATGGTAGGTTCGTTAGATGAATCTGCTATTAATTCAGTATCGGTTGTTAATCAACTTTATTTTGTAGTAATTTTAATTATTTTTGGTGTCATGGGTGGTGCTGGTATTTATACAGCACAGTATTATGGGTCAAAAGACTTTGAAAAATTAAAAGAAACATTTAGATTTAAATTGTTAGTTGGCTCAATGGTAGCATTACTTGCAATCATTTTGTTTACCATAATGGGAAGGTTCTTATTTAGCTTATTTACAGATACTCCAAATACACTAAATGATGGCATGAGTTATTTAAGCATCACTAAGTTTGGCTTAATCCCACTCGCACTAAGCATTGCGATTTCAACTACTTTTAGAGAAATTGGAATTACTAAACCGTTACTTTATATTTCTGTAGGTGCAGTCGTTGTCAATACAGTTTTAAATTACGGTCTAATTTTTGGGAATTTTGGTTTACCCAGAATGGAAGTCTTAGGAGCTGGTATTGCAACTTTTATTGCTCGTTTAGTCGAATTTATTTTAATGTTAGTTTTATATCTTAAAAAGGGTAATGTCTTTAAAATTACATTTTTAAGTTTATTTAATATAGAAAGAAATGTTTTAAGTAATATTATCAAAATGGCGTTGCCTTTAACCCTAAACGAAGCATTTTGGAGTTTAGGTCAAACGAGTTTTATTTATGCCTATGCTCAGCGTGGAGACACTGCTTTAGCAGCCATGCATATAACCAATGCTGTCTCGCAAATCGTTTTTGTGACTTTTGGGGCAATTGCAACTGGGGTTGCGGTTTTAGTTGGTAATACTTTAGGCGCAAATCAATTAGAAGTTGCTAAAGATAATGCTCGTAAGCTAATAGCCTTTGCAGTAATGCTAGCTATTGGTGCGGGGAGCATACTATTTATTTTAAGTTTCTTTGTTTTAGATTTTTATTCAATCAATGAATCTACAAAATCTATTGCATTATTTAATATAAGAATAAATGCTTTATTTATCCCTTTTTATTCATTTAATGTAGCCTTATATTTTATCTTAAGATCTGGTGGCGATACATTATCTACTGTATTAATGGATTCAGGTTATATGTGGGCAATTGCTGTGCCTATTGCACTGATTCTTGCTTTTTTTACATCGATGCCTATTACACTCATGTTTCTTATGATTCAAAGTCTAGACATTCCAAAAGCATTTATAGCAACCGCAAGGTATAAAAAGGGCAGATGGCTTAGAAACCTAGCAAAAAGTGACATAAATCTGTTATAATAAATTAGGAGGCGATAAAATGAACTACGAAGAAGACTTTAATTCCAATAAAGATCGCCAATCATCATTTGGAGCTATGTACCAACGCAAAGAACTTAAAGTGAAAGAAAAAGAAGTTTCACCATTTAGAAGAATGGTTATTCTTTCCGTTGTGACTTTTATCTCTTTGCTATTACCTCACATAGGCATTATCTTTTATGCTCTTTGGCATAAAGACAAACCTCAAGATGCAAGGTGGCCAGGATTAGCTGGACTAGCGGGCTTCATTATTAGTTTAGCGATTTATTTTATTGGAATTTATCCTCAAATTACATAAGATACATAATAGTTTCTAAATATATTCATAGTTTATCCATAATTTTCTTATAAAATAAACTCGTAAAGGAGGATTATGATGTTATTTAAACGTAAGAAGAAAGAAGAAGTCATTATTGACACGCGTAGTGATATTGAGAAGAAGTTTGAAGCTAAGGGGAAAGAACTTGGTGCTAAAACGGGAGAAATTGTTCATAAAACAATAGAGCAGTTTGAAGAAACTAAAGAAAAAATAAAGACAAATCCTAAGGTCATTAAAGCAAAAGAAAAAACTAAAACCGTTGTAGCGGATGCAAAATCAAAGTTTAAATCAAAAGAAAAACCTCTAAACTAGAGGTTTTTTTCATAGCTTTCTAAACGACTAACGTGTTTTACGAGATAAAATGCAAGATAAAAGCTGTAGCATGCATTCAAAAACTATTTAAAATAGTGTATAATCTTTATATATATGAAAGAAAATTCATATAAACTTTTGCTAAATTAGTATTTTAGTTTTATGAAAAGGTTTTATTTTATAAAATTTGTGCAATTAATTCATTTTATGATAAAATGTTCAAAAGGCTTTAATAGGGCATTTTAATTTTGCAGCCTTAAATAATCTTTACTTAGCGCTTGAAGCATGATATAATTGCTTAAAAGTAAATTGGTATTACTTGCTTTAGAATAATTTACTTTTTTAACTCTTAAATGAAGCTAATACAAGGGATAGGCTCACTAACTTATGTTATAAATTTTCATATAAATTTTATTTTTATAGAGTTTATATGAAGTTTATATAAATGATTATTTATAATCACAAAAAAGAGAGGAGATATAATTTTGAAAAAGTTTCTATTAGTTTTAACTTTAGGATTCTTGGCTCTTACTGTAGCTGCATGTGGTACTGATCCAGAACCAGATCCAGACCCAGATCCAGATCCAGATCCAGAAAGAACAGCTCCTGTTATTACAGGTGCAAGCGACATTACAATTGAAGTAGGTGACTCATTTGATCCACTTGCAGGTGTAACTGCAACGGATACTGAGGATGGTTCATTAACAGTAACCGTAACGGGTACAGTTAATGTTAACAGTGTTGGTACCTACGAGCTTACTTATTCAGCAACAAATAGTGCTGATCAAGAAACTGAAGTTGAGCGCGTTGTTACTGTAAGATATCCTTACGCTAACTATGCTGATGGTGTTGACTTCAAATTTGCTACACCTGAATTAAGAAATACATTATTCGCATATGCTGAAAGATGGTTATTAACCACAGTTAATGGTGGGGTTCCACTATTTGCTAACTCAGGATTTGCAATGTATAGTCCTCGTATTCAGTTACCAGTTGAAGACTATGTTCCTGTAATGGGATACGGTACACTTTATGGTACGATGAATGAAGATGACTCAAATGTATTAATGGATGGTGTAAATTACGGTAATGAAGATGAATATACTTACCGTAGCTCAATCGGTAGTGATCCAGAAACATTTAACCAATGGATTTACCAAGGTTCAGTAACTTCTGACATGATGGGGATCTTCTTAGATGCTCCGTATGCGTTCCAATTTAACGAAACGCTTGACGGATATGAAGTATTACCTTCAATGGCTAGTGAAATGCCTACACCTATCGATGAAGAATTATTAGATACTGGAATTACAGTTTCTAAAACATGGCAAATTCCTTTAAGAGAAGACTTAGCATTCTTCCCTCATC
>JBKHEA010000013.1:0-41844 GCA_046541015.1 Candidatus Izemoplasmataceae bacterium | reverse complement strand
CAAGTTTTGTACAGAAGGTTTTAATTTACAATCTTAGACGTCTTAATAAAGCGATCAGTATAACAGCACCAAGGGTTGCAAGGATAAAGCCTTCAAGCGTAAAATCATTGACGCCACCTAAGCCTAATATTTGGCCAATCCATCCACCAATCATCGCTCCAAGTAATCCAATAATTAAGTTTTTAATTAATCCTCTTCTTCTTACTTTCATTAAAATACTAGCAATCCATCCGACAAATATACCAAAAATAATATAAATTAATAATCCCACATCATCACTCCTTTTTACCTTATTATAACAAAATTATTAAGATTTTAAAAATCACTAAAGAAAACACCACGATTGTGGTGTTTAAGAACAAGTATATAAATCCTCTGGAATGCTTTGAGTTTGTGTACCGATATTAGTATATTCAATGTGAATCGTTCTAGTAGCTGCCCCAAAGATGAGTTCAATATCTAACTCTAAGCCTGTTTCAGTAATCGTTATTACGTATGACACAAAATTACCAGTAGCGCCTATACGGGCTTTTAAATTTTCTTTATATTCAGGATTTAATGTATAAGTATCACCGTCTATATCAAACCAACTAAGTTCAATGCGATCAGGTAACATGTGCGAATTAGTGTGATCAACAAATATATAATCAAACTGGTATTGGCTTATATTCACTTTAGTATAACAGTCTGTATCTTTGTTGTAATCATAGCCAAATAAGACGCCGTCTTCTTCATTGATGTAGATGGTTACTTCTTCTTCACCTGTTTTTTTAGAATAAACTTTGCGCTCTTCTCTTGAATAATAAACTTCTTGTGTAAGTTGTTCATTATCAATTACTTGAGTTAAAGCTTCTATACGAGTAGCTTCATGGACCGAGGTTAATAAGGCGTTAAATGAAGTAAGCGTTTCGTTTTCTTCATACTGTGCTTGAATGATGGTATCTTCTTTAATATTCGTGTGCGTCTTATCCCATCCAATAAAATTATAGCCTATGCGGTTAGGCTCACTTGGCAGGTTTGCATCATCACCTTCACTGACAGTTTGTGAACTAATTTCTAAGGCGTTATAATCAACAAAAGTAACGGTGTACGTTTCTGCCTCACACGCAGATAGTAGGGTGAGCGTAAAAATAAATAATAGGGTTAGGGCTAATTTCTTCATGTTATCACTTCTTTCTTTCCCCATTATATCATAGATTCTTTTTAGGGATTAATTTATTTATTTCTTCTTGATTTAGCACTTTATATGCCCCGATTTCTAAGGCTTCATCCAGTACTAAATCATGAATTGCGGTGCGTTTTAGATAAACAACTTGATGATTAATATGCTCAAACATTCTTTTGATTTGGTGAAACTTGCCTTCTTTAATTTTAACTTCATAAGTGCACGCTTTTAGTTTTTTTACCATTGGCTTCATCACTTGATAGGGATTGCCTTTTCCATCAAGTAATGTCATCGGTTCTACTAATACATCAATATTTTCAACATCGTTTAATGTTTTTACTAAATAGGTTTTATACACAGACTTTTTGGGATGGATAATTTGATGAATCAAGCTGCCATCATCAGAAAATATAAGTAGGCCTTCGGTGTCTTTATCAAGTCTCCCGGCAATACTAAGTGGGTAGCGATTAAAGGGTTCTTTTAAAAGTTCAAAGACTGTTTTATGTAGGGGGTCTTGATTGGCACAAACATAACCCGATGGTTTATGCATCATAATCACCACTTGGTCTTGGTAAAAAACACGCGTTTGATTGATTTTAATCACATCAAGGTTTGGATTAACTTGAAAACTTGCATCTTTAATAATGGTATCATTTACCGTGATAAAACCATCTTTAGCTAACTTTTTAATGGTTTTTCTAGACCCATAATCTAGTGTACTTAATAATTTATCTAAGCGCATACGTTCACCCACTTTTATAGAATATTGTATCAAATTATAAGAAAAAATCCACTCAAAGTGGATTTTATAAATCTTTCATGGTTTGATAAATTGATACGTTTGTTAGTTTAAGAAACGCTTTATCAATTTTCTTTTCTTCTGTTAGGTTATGAATAATGGATCTAAATTTTTCATGTTTCTTTTTTAATTCGATTTTATCGATAGCCTTTGGATTTTTATGATACGCTTCAACATGATTTAAAAAATCAATGATATCAATAATCTCATCGGTACTATAGGCTGAATAATCAATAGGATAATCCAATACTAATCACCAAAACTAATGCCAATAGATTTAGCGGCTTTAACAAGTTGTCCATTAGGATCAACATATTTAGCGCCACCTTTACTTGTTTCACCAACTTGACCAGATCCAACGACTTCTTCTAAATCAACATCGCTAATTTCTCTACCACGACAGCGAACCATACGACCGGTTCCACCATGCATAAGTAAGTCAAGCGCTTCAACCCCAAAACGTAAGCCTATTGCACGGTCAAATTGACTAGCAACACCGCCACGTTGAATGTAGGCTAAGTTTGTATATCTTACTTCGTGATTGCTAATAAGTTCTTGAAGTTGACGTGTAATAATATCACCAACACCACCTAAACGGATTGTATCTGCGCTATCTTTAACTACTTCACGAACATGGACTTCTCCATCAACAGGTTTAGCCCCTTCACTAACAACAATAATCGCAAAGCCTTTACCTTGCGCATCACGTTCTTTAATTTTTGAAACAACTTTATTAATATCATAAGGGATTTCAGGAATTAAAATAACATCCGCACTTCCTGCTAAACCACCCTCAAGCGCAAGCCATCCAGTGTGACGACCCATTACTTCAACAACCATGATGCGATCATGAGAATAAGCTGTTGTATGAATCTTATCAAGGGCATCTGTAATGGTTTCTAAACTTGTGTTATAACCGAATGTAACATCGGTTGCAGGAAGGTCATTATCAATAGTCTTTGGAACGCCAACTACTTGAATGCCGCGTCTATGAAAGTCACGGGCACTTGTTAAAGTTCCATCGCCTCCGATAACAATTAAGCCATCTACCCCTTCTTTTTCAATATTTTCAAGCGCAACGTGCGAGACGTCTTCATATTTATAAGACCCATCTTCTTGTAAAACTGGGAAATTAAATAAATTATCTTTGTTAGATGATTTTAAAATAGTACCGCCTTCATGCATAATGCCTGAAACAGCTTTTAAATCTAATACTTGATAATCATTATGGTATAAACCTGCATACCCACGTTTATATCCGATAACTTCAATCCCATACTTGGTAATTGCAGTTTTTGTTATGCCATTAATTACAGCATTTAGACCACTACAGTCTCCCCCACCTGTAATTAGACCGATTTTTTTAATTGGTTTGTTCATAATTGCCTCCATCTTAAATCTTGGTATGTTTATTATATAGGAATTTCAGTTTACATACAATAGATATACCAGTTTTGAAAACGCTTTATATTGATTAAGTTAGGACTAATTTAACAAATATGATAAAATATATAAGGTTATAAACGTTTAACCTATGCATGTTTTGAAAACCTTTGTTATAATGGCATTAGGAGGGATTTTTGTGTTAACCATGAAAGATATAATTCGCGAAGGTCACAAGACTTTAGAGACCGTCGCTAAAGACGTTGCATTGCCTTTAAGCGATGCTGATAAACAAACACTTAAATTAATGCGTGAATTTTTAATAAACTCACAAGATGAAGAAATCGCTGAGAAATATGCGTTGCGTGCAGGCGTTGGTCTTGCGGCACCACAAATTAATCTATCTAAAAGAATGCTCGCGATTTACACCCTTGATGAGAATTTTGAAGTACTCCATGATTACTTAATGGTCAATCCTAAAATCATCTCTCACACTGAAATGCTTACCTTTATGCCTGGTGGAGAAGGTTGCTTAAGTATTGATAGAGCCGTTGAAGGATTGGTTCCACGCTATAAACGAGTGACAGTGAAAACACATCTATACGATACTAAAACAGACACACTTAAAGAAGAGACCTTACGATTAAAAGGGTTTGTCTCTATCGTATTTCAACATGAATTAGATCATTTAAATGGCATTTTATTTCCATCAAAAGTTACGCCAACACTAGAAGGTGTAGAACCTGTACACTTTAAAACAATAGAAAAAGAGGAGGCTAATAATGAAACTGTTTATTGACACAGCTAATGTAGAACATATTAAAGAAATTGCATCACTTGGTATTATATGCGGGGTAACTACTAACCCAACGCTCATCGCCAAAGAAGGTAAAGATTTTAAGGAAGTCATCAAAGAAATCACTGAGATTGTTGATGGACCAGTTAATGGAGAAGTCATTAGTTTAGATGCTGAAGAGATGGTCAAAGAAGGTAGAGAAATTGCCAAAATCCATAAAAATATGGTGGTTAAAATCCCTATGACTGCTGAAGGTTTAAAAGCTGTTAAACAATTAACTAGCGAAGGAATTAAGACCAATGTAACACTAATATTTAGTGTTAACCAAGCACTCTTTGCTGCTTTAGCTGGTGCAACTTATGTTAGTCCTTTCGTTGGTAGACTTGATGATACATTACATGATGGGATGGAAGTTGTTGAACAAATCAGAGATATTTATGACATTTACGGCTTAGATACAGAAATTATCAGCGCTAGTATTCGTACACCAAAACACTTACAAGATTCTGCCTTAGCCGGTGCACACATTGCTACAGTACCTTATGATGTCTTTAAAAAATCTCTAAAACACCCTTTAACCGATAACGGAATAAAAGCATTTTTAGATGATTGGGAAAAAACTTTCGGTAAAAAATAAAAAAATAAACAGATATGATTATTTCATGTCTGTTTTTTATTATTTTAAGTTATAATGATTTTATGGGGGGATTAAAATGAATTTATACGATTTTGAAGTAAAGGATTTAAAAGGGAATTTAGTATCTTTAAAAGACTACGAAGGTTATGTCGTACTAATTGTCAATACTGCAACAAAGTGTGGTTTTGCGCCACAGTTTAGAAGCCTTGAGATGCTTTATCAAACTTACAAAGATAAAAAGTTTGTGGTTTTAGGTTTCCCTTGCAACCAATTTATGCATCAAGAACCACTTGAGAAAGAAGAAATTCAAGAGGTGTGTCACGCAAACTATGGCGTTACTTTTCCACTTTTTGATAAAATCAATGTGAAAGGTAAAGAGATACACCCACTATATGCTTGGCTTACTGAAGAAACCAAAGGCTTTTTAACGAGTAAGATAAAATGGAATTTTACAAAATTCTTAATTAATCGAAAAGGTCATATCGTTGAACGCTATGCACCAAAAGAAGAACCTGAACTGTTTCAATATGATATCGAAGAAATATTATAGAGCACCCATGTGCTCTATTTTTATTTAAAATTTCGTGATACAATGAAGAAAAGGAGGTTAAAAGATGATTGCACTCATTAATGGACTTACCATTTTCTTAAGCACATTAGCTTTAGGCTATTTTTATGGTCATAGCGTTAATCCGAGATGTATGCAACCTAAAGTTGATGAAAAGATACTAAAGAAATGTGGGGACTACCGATTAATAGCTGGACTTTTTGAAACCATAATCTTAATTGGTTATATTATCTTTTATGATGTAAAAATTCCTAGAAGTGTTTATCTTTTTAATCAGACTATGATTCCTTTAACACTTTTGATCATTTTGTTAGTACTAAGTATCCTTCTTTATATAAAAGCACTAAAAGATGCTGGCAGTGAAACCCTTAAACCCAAAATAGATAGCCCAATGTTTGAAGGGATTTATAAAAACATTAGACATCCTCAAACCACCGCAACGATTTTATTTTACTTTGCGATTGCCATTGGAAGTAATCAACTATTTTTAGTTCTTTATACTATTTTGTTAAGTTTAATTTATATTTATATAACTTATCTAGAAGAAGATGATTTATTAATAAAATACGGTGATGATTATCGCAAATATCGTGAAAAAACAGGAAGATTTATTCCAAAATTGCGAAAATAAAACAGATTGAACATAATCAATCTGTTTTTTTTATTATAAAGCTTCTGTGATGGTTTTACCTTGCATATGTAAAATCAAGTATTCTGGACCACCAGCTTTAGAATCTGTCCCACTCATGTTAAAGCCACCAAATGGTTGATAGCCAACAATCGCACCTGTACATTTTCTATTGAAGTAAAGGTTCCCAACATGGAAATCTTCTCTAGCTTGTTCTAGATGCATGCGGTTTTTACTTAATACTGCGCCAGTCAATCCAAATTCTGTGTTGTTAGCAACCTCTAAAGCTTCATCAAAGGTTTTAACTTTTGTAACGGCTAATACTGGACCAAAAATCTCTTCTTGCATGATGCGAGCCATCGGATCAACATCAACGATAATTGTTGGATCAATAAACCATCCTGTATCTTCGCTAGACGTTCCACCTGTTAATAATTTACCTTCTTTTTTACCGATTTCTATATAATTTACAATATTCTTAAATGCACGTTCATCATTTACAGGTCCCATATTGGTTTGATAATCCATCGGATTGCCTACGCGTAATTGTTCAGCTTTTACTTTGAGTTTTTCGACTAATGCATCATAGACTTTCTCATGAATAATAGCGCGACTACAGGCACTACATTTTTGGCCACTAAAGCCAAAAGCGCTCGTAATGATTGCATTAGCTGCATCTTCAATGTCATAATCTTCATCGACTACAATCGCATCTTTACCACCCATCTCAGCAATAACACGCTTAAGCCAAATTTGACCTTTTTGAACTTTAGCGGCATTTTCATAAATCGTCATACCTACTTCTTTACTACCTGTAAAGCTAACAAAACGAATTTTTGGATGATTAACAATATAATCACCAATTTCGCTTCCTTTACCTGGGACAAAGTTTAATACACCTCTAGGTAAGCCAGCTTCTTCTAAAACTTCAACAAACTTATACGCAATGACTTGGGTTGTTTGTGCAGGTTTTAATAATACGGTGTTTCCACTGACAATGGCCGCTGTTGTCATTCCACTAAGAATAGCGAGTGGAAAGTTCCATGGTGTAATAATTGCCCCAACCCCAAGAGGAATATAACGGTACTCATTGCGTTCAATATTGCGTCTACTTTTAATTTTCTTATCGACTTCAGTAAGTTCTAACATTTGACGGCCGTAATATTCTAAAAAGTCAATCGCTTCAGCCGTATCTGCATCAGCTTCAGCATATGGTTTTCCTGCCTCTTTAGTCATTAGCGCACTAAACTCAAATTTACGACGTCTTAAAATATTAGCAGCTTTAAATAACACATCTGCACGCACTTTAGGTGATACTTTTTTCCATGTTTCAAAGGTTTCTAAAGCACTTTTTAACGCCTCATCAGCTTCTTTAATCCCCGCTTGATGAATAGATCCAATCACTTCTGAATGATCAGAAGGATTCTTAGAAACATAGGTGTTTTTCGTCTTAACACGTTTGCCATTAATAATAAGTGGGTATTCAGCGTTTAAATAACTTGAAACAATATTTAAACCCTCTTTAAACTTTAAAATATTCTCTTCTTTGGTAAAATCAGTAAGTGGTTCTGTCTTATAACTATATATAGCCATAGTATTTCTCCTTTCTATACGACACTTGTTTCTTTATTTTCTATCGTTTTACCTTCAAAACGATCAAGTGATAAATCTTCTAGTGGCATCGATGGTGATTTTCCTAATATCATTTCACTTAATAATAACCCGGTCATAGGTGCTAACATAAAACCATGACCACTAAACCCACAAGCTACATAAAACCCTTTTAACTGTTTGGTATCACTGATAATAGGTTGATGATCTGGGCTCATATTATATAAACCACCCCACTGTCTTATGACTCTTAAATTACCAATAGGTGGTAAGAGTTTAGTTACCGTTTTAGCCATCTCATCTAAGAAGCTCCAACTTGATGAAGTATCATGGCCTTTTGGCATATCTTTGTCGCCTCTTCCCATGATAAAAGCACCATGAGGTGTTTGTTGACAATAAATATTTTTTGAAAAAGATATCACCATAGGTCCTTGCATCTTTTCGACAGGTTCAGTCACTAAAATTTCATGATTTTCTGAATAAACAGGAATGTTCACATCTACCATATCGCCAATTTCTTTAGCCCATCCTCCTGCAGCGTTCACTACTTTATTTGTTATAATGTCGCCTTTATCGGTGATGACCTTCGTAATTTCAAACTGGTTTTTTTCAATACCTAAAACTTCGGTATAGGTATAAAAAGTAACCCCTAAGCGTTTGGCTGCTTTATAAAAAGCATCCGTCATCGTGAATGGATTTAAATGTCCATCTGTCGCACAAAATGTTGCGCTATGGATTTCCTCAATATTTAAATGTGGCACGATCTTTTGTGCTTCTTCTTTACTTAAAACTTTTGATGGAATGCCTAAGCTATTTTGTAATGCAACATTTTTTTCAAACTGTTTAGCTTCTTTTTCATCACTTGCGATAACTAAGTATCCTTCTTGTTTAAATTCAATGTTCCCATCATAAGCTAATGTTTCTTGTGCACTTTCAAAAAATTCAACACTTTTTTTAGCCAGCAAACAATTTAATTTGGTTCCCCATTGTTGTCTTACCCCAGCGCCACATCTTCCCGTTGCGCCGCTAGTAAGGTACGCTTTTTCAATGACAACAATATCTTTCATACCTTCTTTGGCCAAGTGATAGGCAATACTACATCCACTAATGCCTCCCCCGATAATCACAACATTTGCTTTATTCATCATTGTCAGCTTGCTCCTTAATGCTATTTAATTTAACGCCAAGGGTAAAGGGGCGCATATTGTGAAATGGGACTTCTTCTAAGGGTTTATTAAAATATTTGCTAATCTCCCATTGGACCATTTTTCCACAAGTATTTGCTTGGCATGGTCCCATGCCAACACGTTTGATGCGTTTGATTTCTTCAAAGGTTTGATAGCCTTCCTTAAATAAATCGTATAAGTCTTGTAAGGTAACATCCGAACAACGACAGATGATTACATTCTTAGGATCCATAAGGCACCTCAATTGTCATGGCATCATAAACGAAACTTTCAGGAATTTCTAAATGAATGAGTGCTGTTTTATTATGTATTTCTTTAAGGGTTACGCGTTTAATCAAACCTTTAGTAATAACATTACCTTCACGGTTCATCACATTTACGACAGTCCCTAAAGTAGGCAGCGGGGTAAACTCATAAGGAATGGTTAATAGCGCTTTACCATCTTTTAATTGTCTTAGTGTAATAGCTAAACCAGGACAATGATAAACACATTTGCCACAGCCAGTACATGCATCAAAATCGATTAATGGCCTTACATTGATATCTTCAGGAATAAAAATCGCATCAACAGGACAAACCGTACTGCACGGGTTACAAGGAATCTCTTTATAACACTCAATGATTGCTTTGGCTTTAACTAAAACACTCAGTTCTGGAAATTCTTTTTTTACCATTTCAAGTGGTGGGATGCCTGTTTTTTCAATCATATCTTAACCCCCATTTTAGAAAGTCCAGCACGAACTTTTGCGCCATGCGGGCCATTTCTTAAGTTTTTGAGTTCTTCTTTTAAACGGTTTATTTCTTCTTGATGATTTTCAATGATTAATCCGTATTTAATCGCACTTTCTAACCCAGCTAATTGACCTGCAATCATCGCACTACTCGCTTCTTCAATCCCAGCAACATCACCGCATGCATAAATCCCTTCAACTGAAGTTTCATAATGTTCATTGATTTTTGGTACATTGCCACCAAGTTCTCTAATATAAGTAACCTCAGCCCCAACTTGTTGTAATAATTCAGTTAACGGAGCTAATCCTACTGCAATACAAATCGTATCAACATCCAAAGTTTCTTCAGTTTTAGGAATCCCTTGCCATTGCTCATCTAACTTCCAAATAACAGCACCTGTTACCGATTCTTCTCCTAATGCTTTTTTAACGCTAGTATTTGTTAAAATCTCAACACCTAAACGTCTTATTTTAGAAGCATGGACTAAATACCCACCAATTGAAGAAGCTGCCTCAACTAACTTAACAACTTTCACGCCAGCTTGCATTAGTTGATAACTTACAATCAGTCCAATATTACCACTACCAACCATTAAGACTTTATCACCCGGTTTAACACCATATAAATTCATTAAAGTTTGTACAGCCCCAGCAGCATAAACCCCTGGTAAATCATTATTTTCAAACGGCAACGCTTTTTCACTTGCGCCAGCTGCAACTATAATCACTTCTGCTTTAACTTTAAAATAGGTGTCATCTTTTACACACGATAACACTTTATCTTTATAAAGACCAACAACTGTAGTTTCTGTCATAATTTCTAAATTATCATACTTAGTTAAACGTGCTTTCATGATCTCTAAAATATCGATTCCGCGTTTAGATGCATGCTGTTTCTCACTCCCAAAAAACATATGGGTTTGTTTAGAAAGCTGACCCCCTAAAATTGGACTTCGGTCAATGATTAACACATCACCTTTAGCTTTAAGAATTACCTCAGCTGCCGCAAGACCCGCAGGTCCACCGCCAATAATCACAAAAGTTTTTTTAATCATTTTATTATCCCCTTACCAACTTGTTTATTAATAATCATGTTTTCTTTTAAAGGGGTAATGCATGTACGAACATTAGGCACTCCATCAACTTCCATATTGCATGATGCACAGTTTCCTATCCCACAATAAAAGCCTCTAGGGCGTTTTAAGTGGATGCTTTCGCTTAAAGCTTTTATACCTAAGGCATGAAGCGCTGAGGCAATGGTATCCCCTTCATAACCATGAAGTAATTTACCATTAAAATAAAAAGGAATTTCTTTCTTTTTTTCGAAACTTAAAATCGGATGATTTTCAATTCGCATATGCCACCTCACAGTAATTTTACCTTCTTATTATATCATAAAGCGCTTTCACCGACAATCTGGCTTTTTCTTCTTTGAAAAAGTGCTAATTAAAATAAAAAAAGTGACTAAATATTAGCCACTATTACTTGTTTTTTGATTTCATTTTTTACATACCATGCTGCAAGCTGAACTTGAATGATATAGGCAACGGCAATAATCAGTGCAATCTCAGGTCCTTGTGTGTTAAATACGGTTAATGCAATCGCTAAAGCGAGCGATAAATTTCGAATCATTGTGCCATTTATTAATGCAATACGATCTTGTTTATTAAAAAACTTCTTCGCAAACCAATGAATGCTTATAAGCATGACCACATACCCTAAAGTAATCGGAATTAAAATCACTAATAAGATTGAAGGTTGGCTTAAAATTAAGCGCGCTCTTAAACTCATTACTAAGACAATAAGGATAATTAAACTAAAGGTAGAAAACTTAGGAAAAATCGGTTTTATTAAACGATTAAAAGATTCATTGCCAAATCGTTTAATTAATATAAACTGAGTGATAAACCCTAAAAACATCGGTAAAAACACAATAAGTCCAATTTGTGAAATAATTGTCATAAACGGCAAATGGGCTTCTTGATTCATAAAGATATTAATATAAAGAGGTGTTAACAACCCGCCAAGAATTAACCCTATAACAATCATTCTGATCGCCTCTTTCACATTACCATTAGCCATCACAGTCCATGAAACAGTCATGCCTGAAGTGGGCAATAAAGCTATAAGTAAAATGCCAAGTTTATAGTTATCATTAGCATTAAAAAAGACTAGTCCAAAAAGTATCGCCAAAGCGGGAATAAAAATAAAATTAATCAACTGTGTTGTTACTTGTAACTTAACATTCCCTTTTTCTTTCAAACTTCGAAAGTTTAATGTTACCATCATTGGATAAACCATTAAAAACGATAATAATGTGACACTATCTCTAAATGATGAGGTATCAACAAGTGCACCTAAAATTAGTCCCAAAATCATACTTAATAGTATGCTTATGATTAAATGGGTTTGAACCCATGTTAAAACTTTCATACAATCAACTCCTTGAGAATAATTTTATGAAAAAGCCTATAATAAATCAACCCATATACACTAATTGTTCGTAAACAAACAAAAAGAGGCTTTCGCCTCTTAATTTCTTGATTCTTTACGATATTTTTTTACCCAGTTTTTTAACCTAGATAAGCTAACATAATGGGTTTGGCATTGATCACGATACGTTTTTTCACCTTCAACAATTTCATGAACAATTTGGGCTTTTTCTTCACTGGTAAACTTAGTAGATGCTAATTTATTAGACATTTTTTTTGTTAAACCATCTTTTCCAAACATGGTATAAAGCGCAAACCAATCTTCAATCGTTTCGTGATAAACATCATAATTTTCGGCGAGATGTTTATAACTAACGCCTTCTTCTTTTAGTTTACAAAGCTTAAGTTTAAAGTGATAACTATAAGGTTGTGGTGGTAATTTTTTACGAATATTTTGATAAAGTTTTTTTCCTTCTAAGGCAGCTTTTCCAATGACTTTTCCAATTTTATAATATTTTTCATCTAATCCATAGATTATTGGATCTAAAATATTCATCGATGGAATATGATCATCTACTGCTAAGTTATCATCAATTAATGTCTTTTTAATTTCTGCGACATATAGATGATTTTTCTTAATTGGTAAATGTTCAATAATTTCTGCGATTAATATAACAGGAAAATCTTCAATGTATGGTGTATTTAATGCATACTGTGTATTAAATAGTATGGCTTTATCAAATGATTCGCTAGATACATTAGCACATAAATCTGCTTTGTCAATTGATGTTGTTGAAGGAATGTTAATACTAACACGAACGCCCTTTTCGAGTTGTTTTTGCATATGGGTTTTTTCATGAATCATCATGCTAATCATAGGTGGATTCTTGCCCATCACCGAAAGATTACTAACTGTTGTATAAAAAGTCCCAGAAGTATTTTCTACGCCAAGAATCGTTAGCGGCAACGGGTAGATGAGTGGTACCTTTGGTATTGCTTTTTTCATCATTTCACCCCCGTTTTATAAGTTTATTATATCACTTTTTTTTGATTGTCAAAGTAAATAAATACTTTATGGGTGCAATTTAAACAAAAAACTTAAGGGGGATACTACCCCTTAAGTTTTTTAACGCGTGATTTTATACTTGGATGGCTTACTTTTAATCGCTGATAAAGCGGATCTAATTGTATTTCATGTTCAATGGATTTTATTTTCTTTAAAGCACTGATTAACTTAGATGCTTTAAAATGTTTTTTAACATAGCTGTCGGCTTCATATTCTTGTTGGTGCATTTGATGAATCATATAGCTTTCAATGACCGTTTCTGATAAATAAACACTAATCCCAATCATTAGCGTAAGATTAAATAACGTATAAGGTAAGCCTATAAACGATAAGATTGGTAAGGTGAAAAATGCAATACCAATAGCTAAATACATCAGAATGATAAGTAAAACAATCATTAAGCGTTTTCTTAAATGATTGTGGTGATAATGACCAAGTTCGTGATAAATGATTGCTTTAACTTCTTCACTAGTTAAATAAGCCACAATTTTTGGTGTAAGTAAGACCCTTTTCATTTTAAAAAGTCCCATAAATAAGGCATTCATTGGTAGATTTAACTTATCTGATTGAACGATATACAAATCCTTATTTAAACTATTCTCTAGCTCGTATAAATCTGATTCAAACACCATATTGTATGGCACAAGGTGTACTAGTTTATGAATAAACACATGATAAATTAGACTATAAAGGATACCTAAAAATAAGATAAGCCCAACTAAAGTAAGTGCGTATACAGTAAAACTTGTCCAATAAACCAATAAGCTCATAATTACTAGTGGTAGTATTAACAGTAAAATATACTTATTTATAAGTAGTTTTAAGAAGACTTTAATTTTACTAAAAAAGTTACGACGTTTAATGAATAAAAATTCTGTAATAAAAATAAGGGTAATCCCTAAAATTAAGATGATTACATCATAACTTGTTGGGGTAAATTCACTGACAAGAAAACTATAAACCAAATACATGCTAAAAATAAAACGAATGATCGCTTGTTTTAAAAATTTATTGCGATGATTTTTTGTATTTGATGTCCCCATATTTAAAGCATCTAACACTGTATTAAATCCTAAAATTAAAAATACTGTGGTGATAATAATAAAACGAATAATCATACTTCACCTAGTTTCCGATAATTTTAACTAAAACGCGTTTCGCGCGTTTTCCATCAAACTCACCATAAAAAATTTGTTCCCAAGGTCCAAAATCCAGTGCGCCATTCGTAACAGCTACCATGACACTACGCCCCATAATCGTTCGCTTTAAATGGGCATCAGCATTATCTTCATAGGTATTATGTTTGTATTGGTCATAAGGCTTTTCTGGTGCTAAACGTTCTAAAAACACTTCAAAATCTTGATGAAGACCTGATTCATCATCATTGATAAAAACACTTGAGGTTATATGCATAGCATTACAAAGCAAGAAACCTTCTTGAATACCACTTTCTTTTAAACAAGCATTGCAATCATTCGTAATATTGATGAAGGCTCTTCTTGTATCAACATTGAACCATAATTCTTTTCTATAACTCTTCATTGGTTCCTCCTATTTAATAATCGCACGCATCGCTTGTAATAGTTTATCGGCATAAGTATACGCTTCTTTATATAATCTTTTATCTTCTAAAGCTTCGGTGTAAAGTTTAATCGCCATTTTCGCAAACATAAAATCACCACGATCTAAGGTTGAATCTGCGAAATTTTTTAACTTTGTTAAGTACCCTTCATCTCTTCCTAAGGTTAGTGCATGTTCGATGGCAAGCATACAAAGTTTATATTGTCCATAACGGTCATCATACATATCCGTTTTAGCTTTTTGAATCAGATGCATGGCCTCAACCCCATATTTTAATTGAAATAATGCATAGATTTTAAATGCGTAGTATTCACCAAGGTCTGATTTATAACTATTTAAAATATCGAGTGCTTCTTGATATTGTTTTGTCGCTAAATAGTAGCGCGCTAAGTTTTGTTTAGAGCGTTCTAAAATAAACGGCGTTCCTTTTATTTGAGCATAACGGTTTGTATGATTATAAAGCTTTAAAAAGTCATCAAAACGATTCATATAAATATAGATTCTTTGGGTAAATATTTTTGTTTGCATTAAACGGGGAAAATTGTTTACCTCTTGAAAGATTTCTGATGCAATGGCTAAAGAGTTAAGCGCAAGTTTATATTCAAGGTAATGTTCAGAGTGAATAATCGCTTTGATGTTGTGACTAAACGCAAAAAGATGTTTATCAGTTGATAGATTTAAGTGTTTACTTAAGTATTCTAAAGCTTTTTTTCTTTGACCTTTATTAATATAATAACCGCCAAACTGAATCAGTAAGAGTTCATAATCTGAATCTTTAAATAATGGTTCTAGTATTTGAAGTTTATTAAACAAATCATCTTCTAATGCTTTATATTGTCTTAAATGCTGTGTATACATAAAAAGCATGAGATAAAATTTATAAAAACAAACACAATCTTCATACAAATGATATTCTTTAATCATCGCTTCAATAGTAGGATGCGTGGGTTCATAGCGAACATACATAATGTCTTCTATGACTTGGTGGTATTGTTGATCAAAATCATTCAGACAAGTTTCACATGCTTCAAATGAAATCGCTAAGGCTTTTTTTAAACTCAACACCATCTCATCATTAGGTTCGATAAGGCCTTGTTCAATACGGGTAATCGTACTATGGGACAAACCGGTTTTTTTCGCTAAATCTCTAATGGTTAGCGAAAGTTCTAAACGTCTTAACTTTACTTTGAACCGAAATGTTTCATAAAATCTAGAAGCATCCATAGGCATTCTCCTTTTGTTTGAGACACAAACCAACACTTAAGCATTCTGAGCGATTATTTAAAAAGCTATGGTAAAATACACTTAAGGATGTGATTTGTCATGTTACAAATAGTTTGGTCTGAACAAAAAAAGCGTAAAAATATACTCATATGGTTAACGATATTTTTGTTCGTAGCGTTTTTATATATGTTTTTTGATTATTTAGCCTATCGTTCATACACTGTGATGTTTGAAGATTTAGGCGGTTTTGTCTTTAGCGTGCATATGATACTAAACGTATCGATGGCGCTATTAACGAGTTTGATGTTATCACTTACCCAAATCAAACTAAATCTAACCAAAGTTGAACCGGTTGGGTCTAATACTATCCCTGTTTTATCGTTTATTTTTGCGCTCTTAACGTTTGGGTGTACACCATGTGTTGTCGCATTTTTCGCAGCGGTTGGGATTGCCTTTACCCCAATTGTATTTCCAATGGGAAATTTACTTTGGAAAGTTATATTATTATTCTTTATTTTAGCATCAATGGGTTATATTCTTTATAGTATTGATAAAGGAACTTGTAAAGCTAAACTACCAAACCACCAAAATTAGGTGGTTTTTTAATACTTTTGTTTAGAAGGAATGACCCCTCTAACGCCGCCTTTAGGATCTATCATGTCGCCAATATATCTTGGAATTAAATGTACATGGACATGTTCAATCGTTTGACCAGCGGCCAATAAATCATTGACTCCAATATTATAACCATCTGGATGATATAACTCATCAAGTCTTGATTTTTGTGTATTTAGCGCATTAAGTATCGCAAGATGTTCTTCATGAGTTAAATCAAAAAAACTTGCCACATGGCGCTTAGGAATAATTAAAGTATGACCTTTACTCACTGGATACCCATCGTAAATAACATAAACTAGTTCGGATTGGTCTATAATTTCAAATGCTTTTTTACAAAATATACACATCATATCACCTACTGCATAACTTTCTTTGTGACATCAATCATCGTTTGAGTTACATCATAAGCTTTTTTATACTGCCTGTTTTCTACTAAATAGTTAATATAATAATCATAAGCAATTTGTGATTTAACATAAGCATTCGCATCAAGCGTTGCCTCAAAAAATGCACTTAATCGTTTTTCTAATTCTGGATGTTTTTTTGTGATAAGCGCTTCTAAAAAATCAAAACCTTTGTCATTGATTGCATGAACTTCATGAACTTTGTGAGGGGTATTTCTACCTTCAAAAATCGCTTTTTTTAATTGTTCAAAATCATTAATTTTTAAATAGGCAAACGCTAAATAAAAATAGTACTGATTGGTATAAAGTGGGAAGTCTTTACTAGCTAAAATGGCTTCATGATATTGTTCACTTAGTACATAATAAATCATCCGATTAAGTTTTGCTAAAACAAGAAGTTGTGATAATGATTCTTTTTTAGCGTATTGAATGATTTGATTAAAGGTTTTTTCAGCTTTTGTATAACGATACATTTTAATGTTGTTAATTTCAATATAAAGTTTGGTGTACATGACTCTTCGCAGATTATTTTGTTGTTCAAAAATACGAATTGCGCGATGAAAATAATCATTAGATTGTGTCATTTGATAAAGTTCACTATATACCCTTCCGGTAAAATAATAGTAAATGCCAATAAAGCGTGACATCGGATAAGTTTCTATTAAATTTATCGCATATTTTAGTGATTCATCATACATTTCAAAGTGAAAGTTATAGGCTGATTTAGCTACCGTATAGTATTCTAATAGATTGTTTGTTAACATGTCTTCAATGGTTGAAATCAAATCAATGTATGCTTTTGCTTTATCTACTTTTTTATATTTAGGTAAATAGTAAATACTCGCATAAAAAGCCATATATTCAATCATCAAAAAGCTATTTAAATAATAGTATTCATGACTTTCAAGTTCATCCATTAAATAAACCATCTCATCTAATGTTCCAAAATATCTTGCATCTTGTAGTGTATGACTTAAATTAAAAAAAGCTTGATTAAGTTTCTCATCAAAGTTTATGTTAAATGCAAGTGCATTGGTTAATTTATCATAGGTTTCTTTTGTAATATTAACTTCACCATGTTCAAGTTTATTTAAAAAAGTATGAGAAAGACTCGCCTTTTTAGCAAGTCCTCTTAATGTTAATTTTTGTGATGTTCTTAAAACTTTTATCATCATACCAAAGACACTACTATAGGATTCATTAATGGTTTGTAAGCTTATCATGGTAGCCTCCTAAAGGGGTTTAACTTTACCAATATGTTTAAGTATATGAAGTTTTCTTTGAAGTTTGTATAATTCAAATGTATTAATAAAATGAACTTTTATCGATTCTTTTAAGAATCGTTTTTTGATTTTAGTTATGCATGATGCATCATAAAACGGTGGGAGTAAACATAAAACATAATTTAAGTGATAATGATCATCGTAAAATACATAACGGGCTTCGTGCATGCTTATGTTTTGATACCCTTTAAGGATTTTTGATAAGGCTATTGATTCTTCATAATAGGCGATATTTAAATCGATTAGGGTATCATCAAAAAGGGCTAGTTTAAAATCTTGTTGTTTACAAATCGTAACAAGTTTACTAAAGCGATCTGCTGTATTAAACTTTAAGATTAAATCATAGTCTAAGAAAACGTGGGTTTGAAATGGATAACTCATTAACAGTCGATCAATCATGATTGGATGTTCTTTAACCCAATCATAAGTGGCTTGAGTTGATGATTGATTAAGTCCTAATGAAACAATGGTCTGCATTCTTTTAAGTGGGGCATACAAAGTGTTAGTCTTCATGCCTAAAGTATCTTGTATAGCCTCTTTTTGGGCATTAAAGAATGTCCTAATATCAACTTGAAGCGGTTTAGTGTGAATAAAATCCTTAATCGCTGAAATTTCTTCATTAGATACGTGTGGATTAATTTCTTCATTACTTTTTATGTGATGAATAAGTAAATCAGGTGGGCTAACATCTAAATAGGTTTTAATGAATCCTTTAGGGTGTTTTAAAATTGAACGAACACAATCATCTTGATATAATGCATCATCAATCATGGTGACTTTATGGGCATATTTAAAATCTAACAAGTGTTTTTTCTTAGGGTAGATAATTAAAACCATATCAAACATGTGCGTCTGATTAACTAAAAAATCAGTATCTTTTACAATGAAAACCGAATATAGTTGTTTAAGTTGATGAACGATAAAGGAATCTTTCATCATTTTATGGATATTTATTTCGCTTGAATGTTTTAAAAGGTTATGCAATTTTTTATAGTGTTTTAATTTAAGTTTTTGATGATTTTGATAAACTTTAAAGGATAAATAGGCAAGTAGTTCCTCGCGGTCATAAGTATAGTCATAAAGGGTAGTGATATCACAAATAAAGGGTTCTTGTAATCGTGATTCATACAAACTATCTGCAACAATACTTTCATGGAAGTATTCTTTGGATTGAAAGTATTGTGTATAATAATCAGCTTCATTAAGCATGGCTAGATGTTCATCTTGAATGCTTAAGGTTTCAAAATAATCTTCAAAATCATAGGGTTTAAGAAAAAGTGTTGCCATGTCTACTTCATCTTTCATGCCTATCGGTGGTGAAGCAGTTCTTAAGTCTAAGGTATACTCATCATGATCTAAATTAATCATGTTTTGTTCATCAATAATCAATAAGGATAAGTCATTTAAAAGCGCATTTTGAATTAGTGTCTTTGTATAAGCGTTGATTGCCTCATGATCTTTTGTTTTAATATAAGTCAAAGGATGTTTCATACTTGATAAGCTTAATTGGTTGTTTCTTAAATTCAAGTCTTGACTTAAAAGACTAAGGACATAATCTTTTCTACCTAGATTTTTCTTAGAAATTTGACCATAATAAGCTCTTAAAGGTCTATAGATTGGGCCTTTTATTAAAGCCTTTAGAGCATTTTCTTTTGAAGGTTTAATTTTTTGTTCAACTTGAAAATAAACTGCTTTTTTTATGACTTTAAACTCAGGTTTTAAAAGGCTTAAAAACTGGGCTTCATCATCTATTTTAACTCCCGGATTAAAAAGATATTTATGAGCATTGCGATGGATATAAAACCCTTTTTCAATAATTTTTTTATGTGAAATATCATAAGCAATTTTATGATAAATCAAAGGGATAAAATCACTCGAATCCAATATGATAGACGTAACAAATAACTGATTATGATCTTCAAACAAGACTGTTTTAGCATCAGGTGTTTGTGTGATATGTTCTTTAGCAAGGGTAATTTTTAATGCTTCTACATCACTAACCCAAGGGGTTTGAAAAAGAGTTCTTTCTAAAAAAACTTGGCTAATAACCTTCAAAGACTCTATATAATCATAGTGGAAATTTTCATTGATTTCAATGGATTTAATATCTTTAAGATTTAGTGTCATTAACTGAGGGGTTAAGGTATCATCAAGTAGGGGTTCATACATTGGATTTAATAAAGCAAAGCGTGCTTTTTTATGGGGTGTCATCCATTCAAAAAGCACACAATTTATCTTATTTTGATGAAAATGTGCGGATTTTACCGATAAAGTTACTGGGGCATTTAATGTGATACTTTTATGAAGGGTAAATAATTTATAATCCATAAAATCACCCCTTTGGTTGACTTAATTTTATCAAATCTTTCCCTTTATAGCAATAAAACCCTAACAGCTTGTTAGGGTTTTATCACTTGTTAACTTAAGTTTTAAGATGTGCGTTAAATCTGTAATGCCCATAATACTTAAAACGCTTAAGAAAGCAATCGTACCTAACTTACCACCAGCGCCTCCAAAATAAGGGGCACTATAGATAAATATGAGTCCAAATAAAACCCCTGCAAGCGCAATATAGCGTTCATCTTTCATGCGCGTTTGATTGGCCATACCTACAAAACTTGCGCCAATTGCTACAATACCAAAGGTGACATTAAGATCTAGGTAGGTTACTCTAAATATACCTGCCATTAAAAAGCCAGTTAAAGCACTTGCTAAAACAGCGCCTTGTTTTAAACGATTATTTATGACAAACGTTAAGGTTGAAGCAATAACACTTATGCCAATAATAAATAATTGTTCACTCGTATTGAATAAAGAACCTTCTAAAAATGGACTTCTTGTGAATAAAACAGTAACGAGTGCACCAGATAAGGCAATGGTTCCTAATTTACCACCCACGCCATTAAATAAATCCTTAACCATTGCGTAAATTAATGCCGCTAATAAAGTTGCCGCTAAAAACGGGATAAAGCTTAATAAAAGACCACTACTCATTCCAACAAACGACCCACAATAAATGGCAACCTGATACTTTTTAATAAACAGTGCCCCAATTAAACCTACCAAAGCACTTGATAAAGCAATACATAAAACTGTGTTGTTATGTATTAAATAAGTTAGTGAACTTCCGACATAAAAAAAACTCGCTTCAATCATATAATCTTTATGGATTGTCGTAGGACTTTTTTTAGCGACTTCACTTTTATAAATTTTAAATAAACTATAAAACGTCCCAATGTTAAAAAAAAGAAACAAAAGACTAAATAAAATATTATTAAGAATTAAATTCCAAAGGGTTAACCCAAATAGTACCACAACAAAAAAAGATAAGATCCAATAGCCAACTTGTCTACTAACGCGCATAAAAGAAACTAAACGTCTAAATGACGTTTAGTTCTTGACCTACCTTTTTAAAGGCATCAATGGCTAAATCGAGATCTTCTTTTGTATGGCTTGCACTAATCATGACACGTAAACGTCCTTTATTTTTGGCTACAGTTGGAAACACAATTCCACTAACAAAAATACCGTGGTCTAAAAGTGTTTTAGAAAATGTCATGGTTTTAGCATCTTCACCAATCATAACCGGTGTAATTGGCGTTTCGCTTTGACCAATGTCAAAGCCTAAATCAAGCATTTTTGATTTAAAATATCGAGCATTGTCCCATAATCTTTCAGTGTAAGATTCTGATTCCATTAACATTTTTACACTTTCAATTGTAGCAGCAGTTGCTGCTGGAGGTAACGCGGTTGAAAATAATATAGGTCGTGCACGGTGAAGTAACCATTCTTTTACGTTTTTCTTTGTAGCGACATAACCACCAATAACCCCAATCGCTTTACTTAAAGTTCCAACAATAAAATCAATTTCACCATGTAACCCAAAGTGATCTACAGTTCCACGACCACTCTTACCTAATACACCACTTCCATGGGCATCATCAACGTATGTTAAGCAATTATAGGTTTTAGCTAATCGGACTATATCATTTAATGGCGCTAAATCTCCATCCATGGAGAATACACCATCAGTTATAATTAATACATTGTTATAAGCATCACGTTTTTCTTTTAATACACGTTCTAAATCTTCCATATCGCAATGTTTATATATCGCTTTATCTGCTTTAGATAAACGAACCCCATCAATAATCGATGCGTGGTTTAATTCATCGCTGATTATTAAATCGCCTTTAGATGTGATTGCTTGTATGGTACCGATATTACAGTTTAATCCAGATTGAAAACACATAACCGCTTCTTCTTTTTTGAATTCAGCCAATAAGTTTTCTAAATCTTCAAGTAAATCTTGGTTTCCTACAATCGTGCGAACACTTCCAGCTCCAACACCATATTTTTCTAAAGCTTCCATCGAAGCTTTTTTTACTCTTGGGTGATTAGCAAGTCCTAAATAGTTATTGCTTGAAAGATTAACAACTTCCTTACCGTTTAGATTTATGCGATTTGTACATGCGCCATAATTAATGGGTAAGGTTCTATATACCCCGTCATCTTTTAACTCGTTGATCCATTTATCAATATAATCTAACTTACTCATGAATGACCTCCTCTGGTACTAACACAATTTTACCACAATTGCCGCTACCCATAATTTCAGCTGCCTCATTGATTGAAGAGAGTGGTAATTGGTGGGTAATGATTTTATCTAAATGTAATTTGTCTTTTTCTAATAACGCTTTTACTTGATACCAAGTATCATAGATTCTTCTTCCAACAACACCGTAAATATGAATACCTTTAAAGACAACATCGGTTGCTAAATCGAGTTCTATGCGTTTAGCAGGAATCCCGAGTAAGCTCATACCGCCACCTGCTTTAATGTATTTAAAAGCTTGCTCAATCGCAGTTTTATTACCACTAAATTCCCCAATAACATCAACGCCTTTACCGTTTGTTAAAGATAAAATCTCTTTAACTACATCCGTTTGTAAAGGATTAATCACTGCATCTGCACCAAGATCTTTTGCTAAGTTTCTTCGGTATTCGTTAATTTCAATAGCATAAACTTTTTTTGCGCCGAGGGCTTTTGCAACATCAATTCCCATTAATCCAATCGGTCCGCATCCAACGACTGCAACACTTTTATCCTTGACATCAAAATGTGACATGGTATGCACTGCATTTCCGAGTGGTTCTTGAACGGATAAATGCAGTGGATTAATTGATTTATTGTTAACAAAACAATTAGCCGCAGGCATTTTAATATAGTTCGCAAAACATCCATCAGTATCTACACCAATAATTTTCGTGTTTTCACAAATGTGACCATCCCCGCGTTTACAAAATTCACATTCCCCACAAATAATATGGGTTTCAGCACTAATTAAATCCCCAACTTTAACACGAGTTACTTCTTTACCGATTTTTACAACCTCACCACTAAACTCATGGCCAACAGTGAGCGGTAATTTTAAACGATTCTTTGCCCAATCATCATACGTATAAATATGGTAATCAGTCCCACAAAACGATGCGGTCTTTACTTTTACCAATACTTCATCTTTAGCCAAAGTTGTGCTTAAAGTTTTTGTCGTGTAATTAAAGCCTTTTTCTGGCTTATCTTTTAAAACTGCCATCATCTTTAATGTTTGATTGTCATCGTATTTATTCATTGTTAAACTCCTTAGTTTTATAATAACGCTTACATCATACTCATTATAACACATTGACCTAATATAAAAAGGTCAATCCTAAAGATTTTTTACTTTTTTAAACTACAAGAAAAAGGGTCATCCAGTTTGAAAATGGATGACCAAAAAAATAAAAAAGGAGTTATGGTAAACGAATAGTTAATTTCCTCACACAAGCCTTCCCAAACTTACACCCAAAATCCTCAATCCGCTTACTACAATTATATTATGCAATAATAAAACCCTATATACAATAGGGTTGTGTTAGTTTACAACTAATCATTTTTCACACTTAAAGGGTATTATAATGTCTTTTGGTTCAAAAAATCATAAAAATCTCGCATGTTCTATGTATTGTTTTGTAAGATTCTTAGCTTTGTCGTACTGTTTTGTAATGAAATAGTAATCGTTCGCAATATTCACAACAAAACGATAATGATTAAAATCTTCAAGATTTAATGGGTTTTCTAAGAGTTCATCAATTAAACGCTCGTAGTCTGGATGATGATATTCTTCTAAAATACACAACAAAAAGAGTTTGTTTAATCTCGAATAGACAAAATCATTGTGTTTTTGATCTAGACTATTTTCTAATACTTTGATGGCATTATCTTTATCGTTTAAGCGCATATAAATACGGGCTTTGTAATACTGCATATAAGCTGTATCGTTAATTCCATAAGTAGATAAAACATCTAAGGCTTCTTGAAAGTGTTTTTGTCTGTATAAAATATAGCTTCTTAAAAAATGACTTTGATTAATAAAGGCTACATTTTGATTGTGATTATCAAAATTTAATGTTATTTCTAAATTGTTTAACGTTTGATTCGCATCATGAAAACGATTGGCTTCAATAAGATTTTTGATATAGACTAAATCCGTTGCGATTTTGCGTTGCAAATTTGCGTATTCTCCATGAATGTCACTAGATAGTTTAGCATAATGGATGGCATTATGTATCTGAAATGTTTTATCATAGGCAAATGCTAAATAAGTAATTGTCACGGCATAAATTCTTTCATTGGCATAAATATGTAAATTACGTTCTAAATAATTAATCGCATCTTTGATGCGTTTACTTTTATAAAGGTTTACCCCTTTAATAAGGTTAAATTTTTGTTTTTGTTCTTCTGAAAAATAATCATAATGTTCTTCAAGATCAATAATCTCAGATAAACTATAATTTTTCATAATGGCACTTTGATAAGAGAAATATGATAAACAATAATCAACATACAAAAGTGAATGTTTTAAATTAACCTGTTCTTTTTCAAGCAGACCATATTGTTCTTCAATTTTAGGTGTATCTTGATAGTAAACTGCTTCATTAAACAACTCAATATGCTCTTTCATGTCTGCAAGGTAGGTCATGTTGGTATTTAAACTAATGTCAACATGATTATACAAACGTTCAATGGTTTCAACGTTTGGATAAATCTTACCTGTTTCAATTTCACTAATTAATGTTGGTGTAACATTTTCACTACGGGCAATGCCTCTTAAAGAGTAGCCTTTTTGAACACGATAGTTTTTAAACCGTTTTCCAATGATTTTAAGATTTGTTTTTGGATAGATATTATTTGTCATAATTTTTTCCCCTTACATAGATTAATTAATTAGCTAAAAATGTTTGAATAGCCTCATACGATTCATGGCGGTTATCCTCATGAAGTATTTCATGTCTAGCATGTTTAATCCCTATGATTTTTAATGGTAAAGATGGATTGATTTTTTGGTAATATGAGGCAAGTTTTTCGATGCTTTTTAAGTGGTTATTGATAGGATCATCATTCCCTGCAATAAATAATAGTGGGATTGATTGAATAGTACTCATAGACTTTTTATGATTAACCACATCGATAAATTTAAAAAGATATTGATAAAAGCGTTTATTATAAGCATAACCAGATAATGGATCGTTGATATAAGTATTTACATTTTCTTCATTATAACTTAACCAATCAAACGGTGTTTTAGGGTTTTTAACGGTTTTAATTAATCCTTGATTTAATAGGCTGGCTAGTCCTTGATGCGGTTTATTTGTCGGTTTAAAAATCCCTAAGATTACCGCTAAAAGGCGCATCGCTTTTACTTGAATGATAGGATATTTAGGAAGTGTTCCCATTATTATGGCTTTTTTTACGTTAATCGATGGGTAGTTTTGTAGTAAGTAACGAACAATAATTGAGCCCATACTGTGACCTAAAATATAATAGGGAAGTTTTTCTTGAGTATCTATATAGTCTTTTACTTTTGTAATGTCTTTTGTCATATTAAATAGTGTATCTTCTTTTTCCAAAATGCCTACAGACTGATTAGCCTTCAAACTCTTTCCATGAGCTCTATGATCATGCATGTAGACATTATAACCAAGTTCAGCTATAAACTTTGCAAAATCTGTATAGCGTTTGGCATGTTCGCCCATACCATGGATGATATGAAAGTTCCCTTTAGCATTACTTACATTTATAGATAAAACGTGAAGATAACTACCCTTTGTCCCATTTATAAATATTTCATTTATTTTCATAACATGCCCCCAATCTATTTTCATTATATCATAAGTTAAATTGACTTAAAAAGATAAATCTAGCGTGTTTAGGTAATTCATGATAAAATAAATATTACGTTAAAAAAAGGATGATAAAAATGAAAAAAATATTAGGCATTGTAACTTTACTTTTACTTCTATCATTAGCTGCATGTTCTGAGGTTGATGAAAACAAAGACAATGATGAAGTGACATCTATTGATCATTTAAATATATATTATGTCAATGACATGCATGGCGCATTATTAAGTGAAGGCTCACGCATGGGGATGGCTGCGATTGGAAACTTATTAATTAATGAAAAAAATACTAATCCTGATAATACTATTATTTTATCAGGTGGTGATATGTTACAAGGCAGTGCCTTATCTAACTATTATCAAGGTGAAAGTACAATTGAACTCATGAATGAAAGTCTATTTGATGCGATGGTTATAGGTAATCATGAGTTTGATTGGGGTTTAGAAACCGTAACACGTTATTTTAATCCTGGTGATGAAAACTTTATTGCTGATTTTCCTTTACTTGGTGCGAATGTTTTCCACAAAGGAACCAAAGATATTCCTGAAGGTATTGATCCTTATGTCATTTTAAATCGTGGGCAATTAAAAATTGGGGTTATTGGGATTATGGGATATGGCTTAGAATCTTCGATTTCAAGACAATATGTTGAAGATTATGAGTTTTTTGAGCCTTTAAACATCGTTAAAGAGACTACAGCTTATTTAAGAAATGATGAAAATGTTGATATGGTAATCTTACTAACACACGATTCAGGGTATGTGAATCAATATGCGAGTGAGTTTGTTGATGAACATAAAATTGATGCCATCTTCAATGCCCATTCTCATCGAGTAGAAAATCAATATTTAAGTGGTATACCAACCATGCAATCTGGCGCATATGGTACCCATGTTGGATATTTACGACTAGATGTTAATAGTCAAAGTATCGAAGATACCAGCATGAATCAGTTAACAAAGTTAAACACGCCTTTATTAACTAGTAATCATCCTGGTATACAAATTTTATTAAATCAGTATGTTTTTGAAACAGATCAAATATTTAATGAACCCATTATTTATAACTCTTCTTTACTTTCAAGAAATGTTTTGACTGAATGGATGAGCACCTTATTGCGTGAAAGTACGAATGCAGACATTGGATTTCATAATAGTGGTGGAACACGCACCGATATAAGTGGCAATGATGATATTACTTTATCAACTTTATATGATGTTTGGCCATTTGATAATGAAGTAGTGACCTTATATCTTACTGGAGAAGATATAAAAACACTCATGAACAACATGAGTGGCTATAGTACCGATATTCATAATTTTATTGATGATGAACTTTATAAGGTTGCTACAAATGATTACCTTTATTATCATGAAAATTATCCTTTTCATGAAGGTACTGATGTCACACACACAGAAGTATATTTACGTGACTTAGCTGCAAGAGAATTATCTTTACAAGCTATAGCCTATGGAAACTTTGATCCTACAAATGCGATTTTATCTAATAGTGTTTATACCGAAAATGATGACGAAGTTAGAACTAATGAATAATCCTAATTCACGATGTTTATTACGTTTTTATCGATTGAAAAAGCGGTTAGTATAAAAATACTAACCGCTTTTTTTAAACACAAACTCGATCTTCAAATGTAGTTTCTCTTAAATTAACATGAACACGTTCAATGATTATATCAGTTAATGGTTTATCGGCATGGTCGGTTTTAACCTTTGCTACTTGGTCTAGTACATCAAACCCATCAACCATTGCCCCAAACGCTGCATATTCACCGTCTAAATGTGGAGCATCTTGATGCATGATGAAAAATTGACTGGTTGCAGAATCTTTAACCATTGTACGCGCCATAGATATCACACCACGTTTATGCTTTAATGGATTATTAAACCCATTAGACATAAATTCACCTTTAATCTTACATCCAGTGTCTTTACCCCAACCACCTTGTATCATAAATCCTTTAATAATTCTGTGAAAGTTTAATCCATCATAATAGCCTTGATTGGCTAAATGACAAAAATTACTAACAGAATTTGGAGCAACTTCTTTAAATAGTTCTAATGTAATTGTTCCATAATCTTTAATTTTTAATGTCACAAGGGGATTTTTATCACTAAAATAATTTTCCATACTACCATTCCTTTCATAAAGCCATTGTATCATGAAAATTTATAATATGCTTTTTGATTGTATATTTTTTGTTAAGATTGAGTGTATACTACTATTTTTTGTTTGCAATATATTATTATATAGTTAACTTATAAAGGAGCACAATATGGAAAAACAAACTAAAACTTTATCGTTTTTAAAGGATGTGTTGATTTGCTCACTTGGTGCCTATGGAGGTCCGGAAGCGCATTATGGAGTTTTTTTGGATCAAATGGTGAGTAAAAAAAGGTATATCACCGAAGAAGAACTGGCTGAACTTATGGCATTAACGAGTTTTTTACCTGGGCCAAGCAGCACTCAAACTTTGGTGAGTATTGGATTGAAGGTTGGTGGAAGAAAACTAGGAGCTTTAACAATGCTTGTGTGGAGTCTTCCTATTGTTTTATTCATGATTTTTTTATCGTTTATGTATAATGTTTTAAATACTTTAAACATTAGTGATAACTTCTTAAGATTTATTGGTCCTATGGCTGTTGGGTTTATTTTCTTAGCAGGATTTAAACTTTCAAAAAAGGTTGTCCAAGATTCTGTAAACACTATTTTGCTAATCATATCCTTTGCAACAAGTTTATTCTTTAGAAATATTTTTATCTTTCCTTTATTACTTTTAATAGGTGGTCTAATCAAAGTCCTTTTAAGCAAAGAAACAAACTTGTGGACCAAAACAAAGTTAAATCCTCCCTACAAGATTTTTATGCTATTTTTAGGGGTTGCAGGATTAAGTTTCTTACTTAGTTTGTGGATTAACCATCCTATTGTCTATTTATTTCAACTATTTTATCGCTTTGGTTATTTAGTCATTGGTGGTGGCCAAGTTGTCATTCCATATATGTATGAAACTTTGGTGCATGACAATCAATTCTTAACTAGTGAACAATTCTTAACTGGGTTTGGCCTTGTCCAAGGTTTACCTGGACCAATGTTTAGTTTCAGTGCTTATGTTGGTGGATTATCTGCAAGTAGCGAGACCGTTTTAGTCCAAATATTAGCTGGATTTGTTTCAGCAGTTGGGATCTTCTTACCTGGGATTTTATTAATTTATTTTGTTTATCCAATATGGGAGTCTTTAAAAAATATTAAAGGCATACGGATTGCAATGAGTGGTGTTTCTTCGATTGCAGGGGGATTGATTTTATCTGCAGGCGTTAAGTTATTTATTGATAGTGGTATTACGATTATTAATTTAATCGTTGTTGCCTTAACTATTGGACTCCTTTTGACTAAAAAAATTCCAGCCCCTTTTATTGTTTTGCTAGCTTTAGGTTTAGGATTAATTTTATAAATATCATAAACTTGTTAGAAGCACTATAAAGATAACTATAAATGAATGAAATCTATGAAATGACTAAAATCAAAATTGACAACATCGTTGTCTTTTTTGATGCAACCCAGAGTTTCTATAATGTAAGCTTTTTGATGCTTGAAGCATTGATTTAATTAGTGTATACTTGTTAAGTGTAATAATTAAGATTATATTAAGGAGCATAATATGGAGACAAACTTTAGCAAACGTTTAGTGTACTTAAGAAAAAGAAATCAATTAACACAAGATGAATTAGCACTGAGAATCAATGTGTCAAGACAAGCTATATCTAAATGGGAACGTGGTGAAGGTAGCCCTGATCTACAAAATATTACATTACTTGCAGAAGCACTTAATGTAAGTGTTGATGATTTGCTAGGGCATAAAAATCATTCAGATCAAGAAGAATTCGTCCCGCAAACAGGAAATTATTTTAAAAAGCTTTTATATAAAGCTAAACACACCACAAACAGCGAAGAAGCTAAAAAAATAAAAAAATATTTATTAATCGGCGGTGCTATAGGACTAAGTGTTGGGATAATTATGGTTATAAGTGGATTTATGGGTTTTGCATCTGGTGCCTTTAATTCAGTGAATGCTGGCTTTGAGTTTGATCCATATAATCCAAGTACACCAGAACTTGCCGATCCCTTTAATCCAATCCCCTTTATGTTTTTGTTTTTGAGTGGTGGATTTATAGCATCTGTTAGTGTTTATTTACTAATTGGTGGTTTATCGATTGTTGTGGCTAAAGCAACATCTAATTACTTAGACACAAGAGATAAATGTCCAAAGTGCAACGACCCAATCGATTCCGATGAAAATGTATGTTCAAATTGTGGTTACACTATTAAAAAACACACTACATGTGCATGTGGTAAAGAAAACCAATTAACGGATAAGTTTTGTAGAGAATGTGGTAAGGCATTAGCGCATTAAAAAAGCGTAAACCAATAAATATTATTGGTTTACGCTTTTAATTTAATCTTATTTACCCCAAGGGAAAATCATTGGGACTTTCTTAGCATATTCATCCCATCCCTCATATTCTTTCATATGCTTTTCAAGTAATGGGGTTGAGATTTTGATAAGAACTAAACTCATAATGAGTGGTGATATAACCATTAATAAATAAAAGATAACGCTTATAGAACTGTTTATTATCAGTACTAATCCAGCAATGTAAAGTCCACTCCATATGAGTATTTCTCCAAAATAATTTGGATGTCGCGTGATGGACCATAATCCCTTATTCATAATGGATTTTGTTCCTTTTTTAATGTGACGTCTTAATTGTTCGTCACCAACTACTTCAAAAAACAATCCAGTAAAAGCAATGGCTAATCCAAGTATTACAATAACACTTGAAAGCAAATTGCTAAAATTAAACTGATTAAATTTAATCACACTATAACTTGCAGCACCAACGATAAAATTAATGATACCTTGAATCATAAAGACTCTAAAAAAAGCGATAATAATAACTTTATTGCCCCATTCTTCTCGCCACTGTTGATATCTAAAATCTTCAGGTTTTCCCCAATTACGCTTAATTAAGCGTGCAGACAATCTAACACCCCATAACGTAATAAATCCAACAATGATGTAAGATAGAACTGTTGGGTTTTCGGTAATAAAAAGTGTTGCCCATGCCCCAAACACAAAACCTAATCCCCATCCCATATCCACGATGGAATTATCTTTTACAATTTGTGCAACAATAAAAAATACCGTAAAGTATCCAAGGACTACTAGTGCAGGAATCACTAAGCCATCAAAACCTAACCTAGTAAAGCCTAAAGTTGCGACTGCGAAGGTAATAATAAATAGTAACGTATAAATAATTATTCTTTTAATATCCATTTTTTTCACCTCAATCATAGTATAGCACTTTCTAAAAGTCTATGTCATAATAATGCTAATGATTTACAATTTTTCTATATACCAATTCGGCTTTACTAATTTAAAAGCATCATACCACTGTAAGACCCGGTGCATTTGGCTAATCATCGACTTGACTTCTTCTTCATTGATTGCTAAAGCCCAAGTTAGTGAGGACATCACGTTACTTGATATATATAAAAGCATCAACGACCAAAATTCATCAGGAACATCGTTATCAAAATAACCATTAATATAACCATTTGCGAATGCTGGAGATTGCTCTGCAGACCATACAATACGATTAAATTCTTCAAATGGATCGCCAAAATCAAATCGATCATAATCGATAACTATAAGCTCCCCCTGTCGATTAACCATCATATTTCCAATATGATAATCCCCGTGTTGGAAAGTTTGAGGACGATTGTTTAATAAGTGACGATGTGATTCTAAATACTTAATAAAGTAACTAGTTTCAGGAATATCTAATGGACTTTCAAGATATCTTTTTATATTTCTATCTATTTTACGGTTAAAGCGTACATCCCAAGGTTCAATATCAATAGGTGCATCAATAGTGTGCATTTTTCTAAGATACTTCCCCGCATCAAGCCCAAACTGATATCTCTCTTTTTCTGAATAGTGTCCAATAACATCGATTAAATCATGGCCATTAATCCATTCAAATAAGCTATGCACTTGGTTTTGGTACTTACTTATTTTTATAGGTTTATAAGTAGGAATCTCTAACTGATTAATCTTCTCTAGAAAGCCAAAAATACTATTGCTTCTACCAAAGGCTTTTAAGGGCGATACTCTAAGTAAAAAATCTTTAGAATCTATTTTTACTTGAAACTTCTCATCATGTGAGTATCCTTTATCAATTTTAATGATTTGATCATAATGCTTATCCATGATTACCTCCAAGTGTCGCTTAAAAGCAACATTTATTGTTAAATCGAACAATAATATATAATATAAATTCAATTCTCATTATACACTATCATTTATAAAAGATGCATGCCAATTTTCTAAAGTGACTATGTTCTTTTAATCATCCTTAAACATCCCCCCTTTACTATAATTTATTATGGTGCTTATAATTATAGTAAACAATAAGGAGACTTTGTTTATGAAGAAATTTTTAAACAAACACAGCATGTTAATCATTGGTATAGCTATTTTTATATCAATTTTTGCACGTTATTTCTTATTATTAAATGATATCGATATTTTTAATGTTGGTCATAACATCAAAGTTGATTATAAAAATTTACTTGTTGTGATATTAGGCGTATCTTTGGCAATTACTTTCTTCTATTATGCGCCACTTCTATTCTTAGTTACTTATGAATTCAAGTTTAATTTAAGATTTAAAGTACACGTACATAATAAAGTTACTAACCCTTTAAATTATGACTTAAACTTGTCTAAACAAAGCCTATACAGAATAAATAATGTGATTCGTTGCTGATTCATTTTCTTTTTTCATCTAAAAAATAACCCATGAAAGGAAAAGAAAATGAAAAAGAAATTGTTTACTATCCCTATGATAGTAATTATTTCAGCTATTGCATTATTTTTTATTATGCTTTTAATTATAGGAGAAGTTAATCACTACAACCGATTATTGTTCTTATTAAGACATTCCATTTATTTTATTTTAATCACGCTAGTAACGGTTACTTTATTATATGTATTTTATAATCTAATCATCCAAAAATATCTTGATAAAGGCTATAAAATAATCTATTTAAAAATATTTACACTCATGTTCTTTGCGGCTACTTTGATCATTACCTCTACACTCAGGATTAATTATATCAATACTTATGAGACTCCAATTGTAACTTATTTTGTTTTATACGATGATTATAATAACCGAATCTATGAGTCTAATTTCAGACGAAGTGAATGTGAAATCATGGTTTTAGAAAAATCTGAACAGACACTTCGTTTAGAAGTTACAGAAAAAAGTGACGGGGTTAGGCGCCACTATGATAACGGTTCTTTTCTTTACAATATTGATAGGTTCTATGAATCAAGATCACTAATTGATATTCAATACAATGAACACTTTCAAATTACAGATTACGAAATCCAACAAGAATACATTGTTAGGTCCAATGACCAAGGAGATGTATCTACTTTTCAGTGGTCGCGCTTATTTAGAATGGAAAATATATATTCTTATAATGACTTTACTTCAACAAGAAAAACCGCAGCTATGACAAGCGATGTGACTTTTGATGATTATTATGATTTTAGTGAATCAGAGCTCAACGAAAGTGTCATTTCTGTTGCTTATGATGGAGGATTTACGTATATTCTTAACATCAATGATATATATACCATTCCTTTGACACTTTCATGGCATCCAGATACTGAAGATAAGTTTATCAATCATACTTATAGTATCGGCAACACCCCTATAATCGATGACTTTGCCTATGTTAAATTCGATACTAAGTCCCGCGACAAAAACATTGTCACTACGGTTAATAGTCCTATGAATGAACTAGGTGAGTATGTTCGCTATACTTTAAGAAGGGATTTGTACATAAAAGACCAAATTGCCGATCCTTATTATGACACAGAAAAAACATTCATCTATCAAGAGAATGTTAATGATTATTATTTATTTGGGTCGATTTATTCCAATAATGAAATTGAAGAATATGTCATCTTAGAAGAGACCGAATACGGATTTAAAACCACCTTCTTTAGATACCTTGATAAGGATGCGACTGATAATGAGATACGGTGGTTAAAAGAACATACACAAGCTAGTTCAGGTGGATGGCCATATTTTGATTATCATGAAATTTTAATAGATTTTTCAAGTAATCATTATCATATAATATTTGAAGAAAATCCGATTTATAATTTAATTAATTAATAAAGCATTCATGAAACAATAAGATGCTAGTAAACACATAAAATAATGTGATTACTAGCATCTTTTCTTTATATATTTTGGGTATGTGATATTACAGCTAACTAGTGCTTAATTTATATCACAGTCTACACAATTGATTAGTCACGTCAAAGTAACGAGGATAGTTTTTTCACTATTTTATCCTTGTTGTGTTATTTTCAAAATTGTATTTGATTTGATATTTGATTATGCTGTTAATAATAAGAAAAAAGATGCCTTTAAAAAGCATCTCTATAATTTATATATTGTCTTTTTTGACATACCTAGAATCTTAGCAATCTCAACTTGTGGTACTGCTTTTGAAACTAATTCTTTTATCTCATTTAACCTTTTGTCAAGTATACCGACACGTTCCCACTTTTCATAGTAATCAAGCGTATATCCTTTCATTCTAAATCACTCCAACTGTTAGGTAATTATCGTCAAAACTGTAATGACTTACCAGTTGAATACTACAAATCTTTCTGCAAAAGAAAAAGGAATTCGATTATTTAAACTCCTATTACTTCTAGGCTTACTTTTAGCCAGTACTCCAAGATAAATACACTCTATCACAATTGTCAAATTTTGTCCATTAGCGTAAAGCACGATATAGCCCTATTAGGCTCTCAAAAGTGTATTGTGATTTAATCTAGTATAATCATAAATAACTTAATATCAAGTCTTATACCAGAAGTCACAGATATTATAGAAGTCGTCAAGAAAAATTAAACACGTTTACGATAAATCTCCAAAAAAACACCAATAATTCCAGCTATTAGTATCGTATTATTGAACAAGTATTGACCTAACTCCCAAACTTCTCCTTCAGTAACATGTTGTACTGATGCGGTTATTATTAGCAATAAGTATATTAAAACTTTTAGAATCATCCAAATGTTAGATTTATTCATGCACAATCTCTTTTTCTTAATTCAGTGCAAAAACTGTTCTTGTTGGTGAATATTAAGCTACTTATGTAATCCTAGGAAAAGGAAACTCTGAAAAATCAATTCGAATAGCAAAGAAATACAAAATCAAATAAATTATTATGAAAACTAGGCATATAATATGCTGAGTTCGTTTTTCCTTCCTAAGAATAGAAACTCCAATGAGATAGACTCCAAAAAATACTGCAAAATAAAATCTAAAGAAATAGTGATAAAGCATAAACACCATACCAGGAACTGCAGTTATTGCTACAAATGCCTTCTCAAACCAACCTTCGGTATTGACAATTACTGTTTGTGTTGGCAATATATACCAAAAATAATTATATATAAAAAACACAACAATATAACTTCTAAATTTTGAAACAAAATGGTTAATCTTACTCATAAAATCACTCCTATTCTATTAAATCCTTATAATAATTATATTTATCTATAGCATTTTGATTATTTAGATATGCGATGTAGTTTGGATGATTTTGAAAAACAGTGTTCCATCCATCAACAACTAAACTAAAGAACCCATCAGCTTCATCATGGCCACAATTACCAAAATACTTATATGGCGTCATATCTAAAGTAAAGTGCATTAGTGCATTATCACCATCAAAATTGTATGTCCCCATATTAACCCAATCAACTTCTTCTGTCAATGCAGTCCCATAATATGTACTATATACTAATTCAAAATAATCATTATAGGAACCAAGTTTAATATTATATGCTCCTTTCTCACTTTCAGAAATTATTCCTCCTTGACTTCGATCAAAATCATTCATATGGTAAATTGCATCCTCAACATCATATACATACCATCTCTGTGAAGGTATAATGGTATTATTTAAAGATACGAAATCATCTAAGTCATCTGGGAATTGGTCTTCTTGTATTTTATTTCTGAAGTAATGTTCATATATTTTTAGATTACGATCCATAGTTACTAATGCAGCATAGTCATTTAACTCTGACAAATAGTTTATCCATAGGCTACTGTACTCGACATAATAACCATAGTAAACATATGGATAGTCATTAGTACTTACGTATAGGCTCCCTAAATCAGATTTATAAAAAAGGAAATTGGTTATAAGAGTATGTAATACTTCCTCAGCAGTTGTAAATGAAAAAATATCCAAAAATTCATCATTTAGATCATTGTAATAGGAACTACTAAAACATGCACTGTTTGAGCAATCTTCCACTCGCCCATCTCTAAACTCAAAATAAGTATATTTATACAAATATCTGCTACCTACATAATTCCCAGTGATTTTTCCACGTACCTTTAAGGTCTGTTCACTATCTCCGAAATATGCACCCAATGATTTACTTGTAAGAAAATTATCTTGTTCGCTATGATATCTTGCGTAGTTCAAATATATATCAACTTCCGCACCTTCTAGATCTGACTTATATGGAACGAGTAAATAATCATAATATAATTTCTTGGTTAGATGGAATTTCTCACGACCCTCGTCATCAATATCAGGTAGATCATCTATCTTACTTGTAACTTCATAGGATGTGTGATATTCAAAATAATTATCAGTTTCTCTAGTGTACACTTTCCATGTTGATCCAAGATTTAGGAAACCACAGCTTTCATACCTAACATACATTGTAAATTCTGTATCAGCTGGTTTAATTGTTTTGCATGTTGTCACACCAACATAAGTCCAATCAGTATAATCATAGACTACCCTTCTCTCAAATACTTTGTCAACATTATATAATGATGAACTTACCCATTGCATTGCGTAATTATAGTCCCTGTCATATTCATACCAATTACCATAACTTACCGCTAACAGCATTATACTATTTGTTTCAGAATATACTATTTCAACAATCTCTTCGACAATTACCGGACTAATTTCAAAGTCATTCTCAAAATAGAATCTTGATAATTCAAGCAATTCGACCTCATCATTTGATAGTATGCCTTGATTAAGTTTAGAAATAAGTTCTAAATAGAATTGATCGTTTTCTAAATCATATTCAATGAATGATTTTACTAGTTCAATGTTTTCATTAATATATAAATCCTCATCCGCTGTGCTTACGATTTTATCATCAACTTCTACTTTACACATTTCATCGTAGATTTCTTTCAAATCATTATTATCTTTGAATTGTTGACGACTTTCTTTAGAATTACAATCTATATAATAATGAGCTAAGAAAACTTCTCTCATCTTCTGAAGTTCGATATCAAATTCCGATATTTCATCGCTAGTATCGAGCTCGTCAGCTGTACTCGCAGATACATTTTGAGCTCCTATAAAAATCGAAGCCAACATTAAACCAAGTATTAATAATTTTTTCATTTTTTTCTCCTAATGTATTTTATTTTTTAGATCTTGTAATAATTCAAAACTTCTTATATGTGCTTCTTTCCCTAATGTATATTCACTTTCCTTAATCCGCTTTATTTCTTTCTCATACCATTGATAAAGACGCTCAATAAGAATCAAGAAAATCTCCTTATCTTCTTGATATGAAGTATTTCTTAATTGTTTTGCATAACTAATTATGTAATTATCATTGCTATATTGTATGATTGTTTCACATAGCCCTTCCATTTCAATCCTTATCATTTGTTCGGTACTCATATTTTTTTACACCTCCTCTCTCACGAATCACATATGCGAAAATGTAGATATCAATCTACCATTTTCGGCAAGCCATCTTCAAACTATTGTGTAGTAACTGGTAGTGTAGGACTTTCAAAATCAACATCTTCGATACTTGCTGAAACTGAAGTTGATCCAATATTTGCAAATGCAAATAAAAGTCCCATGAAGATCGCTAGTATAGCGATTAGTTTTTTCATTTTCATCCTCCTTGCGAATATGTTATACTATTCTCAAAGATTGTAACAGGCCCTATGGTGGCCGTTTTGTAAAAAGGAGAGATGTTTTCTGATTTCGGACATAAAAAAAGCCATTATTCACTTAGATAACATAAGAATTCAAAAAAATATGACGGTTGAAGAACTATGTGATGGGATATGTGGAGATAGACAATATCGTAAATATTTATCAGGTGACACTAACATCTCTGAAAAAAGACTTATGGAATTTGTTAATAAATTAGGTATTAGTGCTAGAGATTTCTACTATAGCCTTTATGATAAAGACCGATATGATTTTAATATAATCAAGAATCTCTACATAAAATTAGAACATAAAAACTATACTGACTTTACTTCCAAATTGGACTTGCTATCAAAACAAGAAGGGTTAAGTATACATAATCAGAGATTTCTAGCATTTATTCAAACCAAATATTTACTTGATAAAAAAGACATTCTTGAAACTACTGCAGTTTCAAGATTCTCAAAAATCTGTGAGTATCCAGCATGCGCTAATAAGAATGTATTTGATTTCGTTGATATCATTTCATTGCATTTAATTGCTCAGTTGGAATACAAAACTGGCAAAACAGGTTCTATTAATTTATTACTTAGAATCCTTAAGGATAGAAACATCATGTATTTAACATCAGATACAGAAAGCATACTTCCTTCAATTTACTCAAATGTATCAATTATACTCGGAAGATTGGGAAGAATTGAAGAGTGGATATCCCTTGCTACTGAGGGAGTTGATTTCTGTTTAGCCAATGACTATGGAAAATCTCTTACTAGATTGTACTATTCACTATCAATGGCACACAAACAATTAAATAATGGGACACTAGCTGAACACTATGCTGCCTTATGCTACTCTAACGCAATCGCTAGAAACAACCCATTAGAAGCTCAACAATTCTTCAAGTTACTGGAGAAAGATTTTCACAAGGATCCATTTAGAATGATTGTTGAATCTAAAGAAAAAATACTATCAAAAAAAGCAGAATAATCGACAAAATTATTCTGCTTTTATGTGCGTTGATTTAATATGTGTCTTTATTACGGAGTTTTACCCGATTTCAATGAATAATGTACGGAGTTTTACCCTATAATGTTGTGTGTTGCTTTTATATCAAGAGAAATAATATTAAATATTATCATAAAATAAGATATACAAAAATAATTTAATACTAAATTTTTTTCTCATACAATATGTTTTATTAATTTAGTTGACTAGTTATTTATTCATGGATTGGCCAACTATAATTTTCTATAAACTCATAACTGTAGCATTAATTTTACAAAGACGGCCATCTCAATGCAGTCTAAATAGATGCTTGTTCTTTAGAACTTCTTGAAAAAAGGGGTAAACTATAGACTCGTCTACAGTTTACCTCTTAATATTATTTAATTTCTATCAACTGGTTTTCCTAAAAATTTCTCAATAATCTTCAAATGTTTCTTAGTGTACTTAACATAAATGGGAGAATTTTTTTCATTAAGGCCTTTCGTCATTTTCTCATCAACTTCTGTGAAAATTACAATCCATTTCAGTTTAGATCCTGACGTTGAGACATCTATTTTCATTAATTTAACCTCTTTTATATCATCAATATGTACTTTCTTTATTGTACCAAAGATATTTTTTGACATAATATATTCACCATCTATACGTATCCATTGGATAAACTGTTTTGACGAAAGATATACTAAGTATGGTGTAAGAAAAGTGTAAATTATTATTACTGGTATTAGAATAGATTCAGTTGGGTCTGCAATATATAAAATTGTCAATAGAACCAATGTGGAAATAGCTATTAAAATACCGATAAAACCACCTAAGTATAGAAACATACTTCCAAGAATTGTTTTTTTCATTATTATTTAATCCTTCCCATCAATTAATGCTGGTAATATTGGAAAACCACCTAAGGACTGTCCCGTTGTATAGCCAAAAATATATGCATCTACTTTAGCATCTTTTATACTGCCAACCATTTTTTTAAAGAACCCACCTGTTAATTTTGTAGATTGAGTAGAATTATAAACTTTTCCAAGGCCAAATGTAGCGGTTGTAACTAAGGCTGTAATACCTCCAGTAACAAGTGCTCTTTTCTTATTTACCTGTTCCCAGTTTCTCCCCTCAAATAACATTTGTTGTCCTACATCGGTTCCGAATCCAACACCAAATCCAAATCCAGCTGCTATTGCCACTCCACCAACACCACCTGTAGCGAGTGCTAAGTCAACAACGAATCCAGCTAATGCCCCGGTTGCCGCACCGTAACCAACACCTGCCCATACATTTTCACCTTTTGCTGCAGCGGAAATACCACCCCATATACCACCAACAACTGCACCAATTGCCGTATTGATAAAAGTTCCAGCTGAGTCATCATAACGAATTGGGTTGTTAAAAGTGTAGGTATACCCATTACTACCTAGGTGTCCTGATGTATCTAAAAAGCTAAGTGCATCAAGATTAATAAACCTACCTATTTGAGGATTATAGTATCTAGAATTAAGATAATAATAGCCTGTTTCTTCATCCCATCTATACCCTCTATATCTATAAGGGTTAATATCCGCAATAGAACCTGTTTGTGTGGTGATATTACCCCATGCATCATAGGTGTATTTTGCCACAGAAACACCATTAATGTCAACAAGTTCTATAATATCACCTTGTAAGTTTGTAATATAAAAGTATTCATCTCCATTATAATTCATGCTTAATAACGAGCCATCATAATCGTAAGTAAAGTATAATATTGTTCCATCACTGCGTTCTTCTACCAATACTCTATCGCCACCTAGCGTGTAAGTCGTACTTGATGTTCCACTACATGATCCGTTATTTTTGCCTGTTCTTATATCCATATCATTATAGGTGTATGAATAGCTAAAGCAGTAAGAATCAAATCATATTAATTGTCTCTTTCATCATAAGCATATGTTTCTGTATGTGATAATGTTACGCCATTCTAATAAGTAATTTTAGTAATTTGATCACCCCAAGCATTGTCATATGTTATATCTTTTTGTGAAACTGGTGAAGACATTATGGATGATGTTGGCCCAGTATATACAAATTCATATATCCCAGTAATATTGTATTAAAGCGATTTGAAGCCACTACTTTATGTTTTGTTTTAACTCAAATCCGGTAGGGTTCATGCAAATTCACAAGTTCAAATCCGGTCCACAAAAATAGAGGATTTTTATGTTTTTTAAGTATAAAAAATGAGCAAAACTGATAAAAAAACATCAATTTTGCTCGATCTAATTAAAAAGTTGCTTTACCTTTAAACGGCTGAAACGCAATAACAAAGCCATTAAAAGGTCACAAAGCAACTTGCTATGTTTTTTTGGAGGTCCCGACCGGATTCGAACCGGTGATCACGGAGTTGCAG
>JBKHEA010000012.1:0-41921 GCA_046541015.1 Candidatus Izemoplasmataceae bacterium | reverse complement strand
ATCTTTTTGTTTTAATACCATTTTATCACTCCTATAAACGTATTATAAAGAACTTCAATGAAATTTAAAAGGATAAATTATATCTCTTCATAAAAACATAAAAAAAGCCGCAAGCTGCGGCTTATTCTTACTCATTATTTGATTTAATACCGTAACGTTTATTGAAACGTTCAACACGTCCATCAGCTTGTGCAAATTTTTGTTTTCCAGTATAGAATGGATGACAGTTTGAACATGTATCAACACGAACCTCATCTAATACTGAACCTGATTCAAATTCATTGCCACAAGTTGTACAAATAACAGTAACTTTTTTGTAGTTTGGATGTATTTCTTTTTTCATAATAACACTCCTTCCGCCATGATTTTCATCATAGTAAGTCCAATCAGCATGTAGATTATATCAAACTAACGTTTATTGTGCAAGTATTTTATTGTTTTATTATATTTGTTGAAATATTTATCAAACTATACCATTTGAAAGCGCTTGTGTTATAATAAATTGTGGACAAAGAAAGGGTTGATTTTATGAGAAAAATCGATTTAACCGAGGTTACAAATAAAGTGAAAAATCTACTAATTAAAATCAATTATGAACTGGATAATTCTTTAGTTAGTCTATTAAAAAAAGCAAGAGATAATGAAGATAAAATGCTTTCAAAAGCAATTATTAAAGATATTTTAGATAATCAAGATATAGCAAGGACTAAAGAAGCACCGCTTTGTCAAGATACCGGCATCGTGGTTGTATTTGCGGAAGTCGGTAAAAATTTAACTTATGATGGTAATTTAGAAGAAGCTATTAATCAAGGCGTAAAAGAAGGTTATGACGCTGGTTATTTAAGAAAATCTGTAGTGAGTCATCCATTTAATCGTACCAACACCAAAGATAATACGCCAGCTATAGTTCATTATAAAATTGTAGAAGGCGATCAATTAAAATTAAAAATTGCCTCTAAAGGGGCTGGTAGTGAAAACATGAGTCGTGTTGTTATGTTAACTCCAGCTGATGGGATTGAAGGCGTAAAAAAACTTGTCTTAGATACAGTATTTAATGCCGGAGGCAAACCTTGTCCTCCACTTATATTAGGTATTGGCATAGGGGGAAACTTAGAAAAAAGTGCTATGATAGCTAAAGAAGCTATATTAAGAGATTTAGAAGATGAAAGTACCGATCCTATTATCAACCAACTCGAAAAAGATTTATTGAATGAGATTAATGCACTTGGTGTAGGTCCAATGGGTGTTGGAGGAAAGACTACTTGTTTAGCTGTCAAAATTAATACTTATCCAATGCACATTGCCTCTCTCCCAGTTGCAATCAACATTCAGTGCCATAGCGCACGCCATGATGAGGTGATCATATGATTAAGCTAACACCTCCTATAACGGATGAAATGATAAAACAATTACATGTTGGGGATCAAGTGTTAATTAGTGGAACCATCTATACAGCAAGAGATCAAGCACATATCCGATTGGTTAAAGAAAAAGATATTAAATTTAATCTTGATGGCGCTATCATTTATTATGTCGGTCCAACCCCTGCAAAAGAAGGAAGACCGATTGGTTCTAGCGGTCCAACTTCTTCTTACAGAATGGATTCTTTATCGATTCCTTTAATGGAAAAAGGTCTTAAATTAATGATAGGAAAAGGAGATCGATCTGAAACATTTAGAGAAGCAATGATCCATTATAATGCCGTTTACTTAATAGCTACAGGTGGGGCAGGCGCATTACTCTCAAGTAAAATAAAATCTTCAAAAATACTCATGTATGAAGATTTAGGCGCTGAGGCAATCTATGAATTAAAGGTTGAAGACTTTCCTTGTTTTGTTGCATATGATATCTATGGAAAAAATATCTTTAAGGGTGATGCTTAATATGGATGTCAAAGAAGAAAGTCTAAAACTTCATAAAACGCATAAAGGAAAAATCTCAATCAACCCAAAAATTCCACTAAAAACAAAAGAAGATCTTGCGCTAGCTTATTCCCCTGGTGTTGCTGAGCCTTGTAAAGTCATTCATTTAGATCAAGAGAAAGTTTATACTTATACAGCCAAACAAAACATGGTCGCAGTAATCACAGATGGTTCTGCTGTTTTAGGACTTGGTAACATTGGCCCATATGCTGCGCTACCTGTTATGGAAGGTAAAGCTGCTCTTTTTAAAGCTTTTGCGGATGTAGACGCCTTTCCAATTTGCTTAAACACTCAAAACCCTGATGAAATTATCCGTATTTGTGAAACACTAGAACCTTCTTTTGGTGGCATTAATTTAGAAGATATTGCTGCACCAAACTGTATATACATACAAGAAGAACTTGATAAACGATTAAATATTCCTGTATTTCATGATGACCAAGACGGTACAGCCATTGTTGTTTTAGCTGCTTTAATTAACAGTCTTAAACTCGTAAATAAAGACAAAGCATCCATCTCTATAGTTATTTCAGGAATGGGCGCTGCCGGAAGTGCTATAGCTAAGCTATTGACTGAATATGGTGTTAAGACTATTTATGGGTTTGATAAAAGTGGCCCGTTATGTAAGACAAATTACAATTCTTATAACCCTTTAATTAAACACTTATTTGACCAAGACATTTTAAAAGACACCAATTCAAGTAGCCTTGATGAGTTAGTAAAAAATATTGATGTATTTATAGGTGTATCTGCTGGCGATATACTTAATCCTAAAGCAATAAGCACCATGTCTAATAACCCCATTGTATTTGCTTTAGCTAATCCAACGCCTGAAATTGATCCAATTTTAGCTAAACAAGCCGGTGCATTTATTGTAGGAACAGGTAGAAGTGATTATCCGAATCAAATCAATAATGTTTTAGTATTCCCTGGTTTGTTTAAAGCTTTACTCCACTATCGATATAAAAGTGTTACAAATACAATGAAAATAAAGACCGCATTAGCAATTTCTAGTGTTATTAAAGAAGAATTATTAACCAAAGACTATATTATTCCATCACCGTTTGACGAAGCGGTCCCTAATGCAATCATGAATGTATTAAAAAACAACTAGCCTAGGCTAGTTGTTTTCATTTTCATATAAATCAATAACTTGAACAAAGGTTGTTAAGTCATCTTTATGCATAACCCCAACTTGGTTGTAAGAAACACTGTATAAGTAATCGTTAATGAATAATCCTCTATATTTTGTATATGGGATTGTTTCATCTGGATGTTGTATAAACGTTTCATAGGTAATGCCGTCTTCTAAACTAACATGATAGATTAATAAACCTGCAGTTTGTGAAGCTGATGGTCTTAAGTCGTAATTATTTAAAGGAATAATCAATCGTTGATAAAGCGATGAGTAATAAAATAATTTAGGATTATACAAAGCTTCACTTGATGCGTTGCCATACTCGCTAAACAACATAGTCTCCTCATATACCATAATTGGTTCTTTTGGATTGGTAATAGAATAAACAGATATTTTTAGTCCATTAATAACATCATCTTCAGTTTTACTATATCCAATTCCAACTAAATTGTCTTGATCTATAGTTTCTAAGTAAGTTGGAAAATATCTCATATCTAATATCGATTCTACTTTTGGGTTTGAAGGGGCACTCAAATTTAATACATAAAATGATGCAACTTCATCTTTAGTTATCAAATACGCATAATCTCCATAAAACTTAACTGATTTTAGGGTTTCAAAATCATTCCCTAATTGGTCTAAACTACCAACTACTTCTAAATTTGAATCTAAAATAGTTAGGTGGTGATTCATGATATCATCATCAAATTCTGTAGTAAATAACCTTACATATCCATTATTTTCAGAGATCGCAAATTGATTTAAAATAGTCCCGTTAATCATTTTTGTATCAACATAATCAATTCCATCTTCACTAAATGAAAGTTTCGATACGGCAGTTCGAATAGCTTCGATTGGATTTGATGTGACAAACAAATCCGCAGCCTCTAAGAATTGATAGCTATTGCTAGAAAAGTAAATTGATTGATTACTTATAAATATACTATTAGACAAGTCACTTAACATGACTTGTTGTTTAACCTTAAATGTATCAAGATTAATGTTTACAAACGTAGTGAAGCCATTTGGTTTAGTTCCTTCAACATAGATAATATCTTCAAAGCGTGTATTTAATCTTACACCATTAACGATTGCGTTTGGTAAATAATCTTTAATATCTAAATCGGTATCATCAAAAGGTAATTCTTCTTTTATAACTAAAATTAGTTGATTATTTCTTTTTCTAACATCACTCGCTCCACCTCTAATTTTATATTCAGTAGTTTGAGCAAAATCTGCATTTTTGTCATAAACGAATATATAAGCATCCGATTGTTTTCCTAATGCTGGATTAATGCCGGTATTGTCTTGGTATTCGTAGCTAAATTCATAAGCATTCCCAATAACAATCACTCGATTTGCATCAACATAAATCCCCATTGGAAAAAACGTCTTCTCTTCAAAATCAAAGTCAAAATATATCTCTTTATGAATTGATGATTCAGCGCCATTAGCATTCAATATTGATAATTTTTCATGATTTAAAATGTATAAATAATTTTGATCATATTTAATTAAGTCCATATCATCAAAGCCATCGGAGAAATGAATAGATTCGTCACTTAAAGCTTCAACTTTTTCAAAATTAGCTAAATCATCCATATCGTCAAAATTATTACCACTAAAGCGGTCGTGGTAATTTTCATAAGCCGTTTGTACATCTGAAGTGCTCGCTAGTTTAGAAATATGATTCGTATACTCTAAATCCTCTTCAGTATTCATATCAATGATACCAATCAGAAAAAGCATTGGAATGATAATCATAAAACTAAGGACAGATAAACGTTTCTTTCTAAATCTAAGTTTCGCAACTCTAAGTGCACGTTGAAATCCGTGAAGTTTTCTGTTTAACATAAACTCACGGTATACTTTTTGTAAGAAATAAAACGATAGACTTAATGTAACAATAATTATACTTACGATAAGAAAATTATTGTATATAAACTCTATAAATGAAGAAAACATATATTCACCCCCTATAATCTGAGTGCTTTCTTAAAAGCTTTATAATAATGCCTATTGACTTCAACTTCATCACCATTTTTCATTAGCAAAATAAGTTTTGAATTTAAAGCTGGCTTAATATATTCAATTTTGTTCATATTTACTAAGGCAAATTTACTGACACGAATAAAGTATTTATTATTGAGTAACTCCTCGATTTCATAAAGTTTTAGTTTAACGATAAAACGAGACTTACCCACAATCGCTAAAACATCATCTGCATCAACAATAAAATATTGAATGCTTCTTGATTCAATGTTTTTTTGCCCAATTTCATCATATCCTGTGATATAAACGTCTTCACCTTTAATAATAGCATCAAGAATTTTATTAATTTGATCAATATCTTTTTCTGTAAAAACAATATTGATTTTATCACTTTCACTTTGAGTTGGGTCCATAGTTAAAACGTAATCATAACGATTACTTTCAACGATTTTTAATTTGTCTTTAATTTGAGCGCGCTTATCCTTAGGTACTTTTAATTTAAACATAAGCATCCTCCGTGTTGTAGATTTATCATATCACTTATCATAAGAAAAATAACTTAGTATAGATTGTTATACAATTATTTTACACTAAATTACAAGAAACAACAAAGTAAAAAGGACCCTTTAAAAAGAGTCCTTAAGTTTTTCGTAAACATCATGGACGGGTAATCCCATCACTGCATAATAATCGCCTTCGATTTTATGAATATATCTAGCACCATAACCTTGTATTGCGTAAGCACCAGCCTTGCCAAAGGGTTCTTTTGTTTGAATGTAATCATCAATTTCATCATCACTGAGTGTTTTAAACGACACTACTGCATCTTTATAAAATCTGATTATTTTTTCACTAGATACAATTGCACAACCCGTTATGACACGGTGAGGTTTTCCACTTAATAGTTTTAACATTTTGCGCACATCTTCTTCACTAGTTGGTTTACCTAGTATTTCATCATCAACATAGACTAATGTGTCAAATCCTAAAACAATCGCATCTTGGTTTTGACTAAATATATGATGTGCTTTTTTAAAGGCTAAACTAGTAATCGCTTCTTCATAAGATAGTGAATAATCTAAAATCTCATCCACATCAGGTGAGAGTATTTGAAAATCAACATCAAGAAGTGTCATTAATGCTTTTCTTCTAGGAGAAGAACTAGCTAAAATGATTCTTTTATTATTCAACATCGAATGCATCAAGTCCTTTTTTAATGGTTTTTACTTTTACTTTACTTTCTTTTGTAAATACAAATACTAAGAAAGCACAAACTGCCAAAATGGTTGAATAAGGAAACAACATCTCATAAGTTCTCCCAACCATAATGACTAATCCTGCTACAATTGGCGTAAAGGTTTGAGCTAACATAGAACTAATATAATAATATCCAGTATATTTTCCAACATTATGCTTATGGGCCATTTCTACCATCATTGGATAAGAATTAACATTAACCATCGCCCAACCAATACCTGCTAAAACGATACCTGATAAGAAAATAAAATTCGCTTCATTGATAAGTAAACTTAAAAATAGTCCTATGATCATAAGCGCTAAACCAATTAATACCGATCGTTTTCTACCAATATAAGTCGCTAAATATCCAGCAGGAACAAAGGTAATGATTGATGATAGTACTAAAATAATAACAATAAGCCCTGCAAAAGAAAAATCATTCAATACTTCTTCAGAATAAATACTTAAGAAGGTTTCAATTGCATTAAATGCCGCAAACCATAAAAATACACTTATTAATAAAATAATCATATTAAAACGATCTGCCTTACTTAGTGGTTTATTAACTTCAACAACCTCGACCGTTTCAGAAAATGCCTCACCAACCAGCATATCTTCAGCCACTTCTTCAACAAGTTTATTTTCTTTAATTTTTATAACTAATACAATTAAAGCAATAATCATAAATCCAGAGGCAATCATAAACGGTAAAACAAGTCTAAAAGTACCAATATCATCGACTGTTTCATTAGCACCTGGTCCAAAAATAAGCGCTAATCCACCAGCTAATATAGCCCCAATATAACCAATCAAATTAATAAACCCATTAGCCTTAGATCTAAGTGGTTTGGGAGTTACATCAGGCATTAATGCGATTGCTGGATTTCTGTAAATATTCATAATAATTAAAATAATTAGCATCATAACAATGACACCAACTAAACTATTTACAATAAACATAACTGCAACAAAGGGAAATAAAATCGCACTGGCTAACATACCGAAAATAATATAAGGCATTCGGCGACCAAATCGAGTGTTTGTTCTGTCAGATAGCGTTCCAAAGATTGGCAACATAAATAACGCAAAGAAATTATCTAATGCCATGATAATCCCAACAATGTATGAACGATTTGTTCTTTCAGGAATACGACTTTCAAGCAATAAGTCTAAAAAATATGAGCCATAAGTATTATAAATTTGCCACAACATTAATATAGAGAAAAATGCAAATCCAATAAAAATGGTAGATTTAAAATTCAATTTCAGTTCTTTTTCCATGGTTTTCTCCTTTAATTAAGCTTAAAAATATTATATCATAGCCTTGGTCTATCAACCATGCTAATTTACAATTCCTCATATCTTTAACCAAAACTTAATGAATACTTTATGCTATAATAAATGCAGGTGATAATCATGCAATCTATAGAGTCTGTAAAACTATTTTTATCTCAAAATTTTAAAAAAGATGAACCCATTGTGCTCGCGCTTAGCGGAGGATTAGATTCAATGGTCTTATTTGACATATTAAATAAAAACGATTATCACATCATTATCGCTCACATCAACCACAAAAAAAGAAAAGAATCCGATTTTGAATATGAAGCGATTAAAAACCTTGCATTAAACCATAAAATTCCCTTTGAAGGTTACATTTTAAATGATACACTCACGGATAATTTTCATGATGAAGCTCGTCAAATTCGTTTAGATTTTTTTAAAGATGTTGCATTGAAATATAACACCAATAAAATTCTTTTGGCTCACCATTTAGATGACCAAATTGAAACCTTTTTTATGAAGTTTTTTAAAGGCTCACCCTTAACAAATTTAGCGCCAATTGAGCCTATTACAATAATCAATAATATAAATATTTATCGTCCACTTCTTAAGTTAAAAAAATCAACTTTACTAGCTTACGCAAAAGACCATAACATCACCTATTATCATGATGTTTCTAACGATTCAACACTTTATACTAGAAATCGATACCGAAACAAAGTCATTCCTATCTTACAAGAAGAAGTCAATCATCTTGATGATGTTATATTAACGCGCTTATCACAGTTTAAAGCACTGAATGACTTAATTAATGATGAAGCCATTAAGTTTATAAGAAAGCGTCCTTACCAAATTGAAACATTTAATGCTTTAAATCCACTCATTAAAGAAGCCATTTTAAAGCATTTGATCAATAACTATACACATGGAGATTATGACATCTCCAAAGCTTTAATTAATCATTTAATCATGTTACTTAGCACCTATGAATCAAATCTAACTTATCCTATTACTGAACAATTATTATTGAACATTGAATATGATGAATTTTTTATCGCTTCTAAGCCTAATAAAGAGCTTAAAAGTATTGTAATTGATAAAGAAGGAACCTATGATTTTGACACTTGCAAAAGCATTGTTGTAACTCACGAGAAATCTAGTCATATTTCTTCAAATTATGTGGTATTGTGGTATAATAGTAAAGTATTTCCACTAGTCCTAAGAACTAGACAGCCAAAAGACAAAATTCATTTATCTTTTGGGCATAAAAAAATAAAGGATTTAATGATTGATAAAAAGATTCCACCTAGTCAAAGAAACGAGATTATGTTACTGACAAATGACGAGGAAGTTTTGTGGATTCCTTTTTTAAAATTGAGATCAGAATCGTTTAAACATGGATCAAAAAAATTATATGTATATGAGGTATTTAAATGCTAGAAAAAGACATTGAACAAGTACTAGTATCAAAAGAAGAAATAGAATCAATCTGTGCTCGATTAGGCCAACAAATCACAGAGGATTACAAAGATAAATTCCCAATTATTTTGGGGTTACTTAAAGGCTGTGTTCCTTTCATGTCTGATCTTGTTAAACATCTTGATATGCATTTAGAGTTAGCTTACATGAATGTTTCAAGTTATCATGGGGGCATCGAATCCACAGGTGATGTTAAAATAGAAATGGATTTAAACAAAACCGTTAAAAACCGTGATATACTTATCGCAGAAGATATTGTTGATTCAGGTAAAACCATTAGAGCAGTTGTCGATTTACTAAAATACCGTGGGGCAAAAAGCGTAAAAGTATGCACGCTTCTTGATAAGCCAGAAGGTCGTGTGTTAGATTTTACCCCAGAATATATTGGCACAACGATACCAAAAGCATTTGTAGTAGGGTATGGCTTAGATTATGATGAAAAATATCGTAATTTACCTTACGTTGGCACACTAAAAAAAGAGATTTATACGAAATAAAGGAGTGAACAATCATGGCACAACCAAAACCAAAACCTCCTGTAACTAAAGCAAATAAAGTAGGTAACATCATTGTAATGGTGTTAATCTTATTGTTTGTCTTTTCAGCTATATGGATGTTTACACAATCTGAAGATGAACCAACCGAACTAAACTATTCTGAATTTATTGAAAAACTTGAAAGCAATGAAATAGAATCTGTTTATTCTACTCCAATTTCTGGAGAAATTAACACAGGTGCTTACCTAATTGAAGGATCTTTAACTGATGGATCTTCGTACTTTCTAGAAGTTCCTACACAAGGGGCTTTAGATGACGTCATTGAATTAACTGTACAATATGATGTAAACTATCAACACGTTAGAGGATCTTCTTACGCATTTTGGAACATATTTGTTATCCTACTACCAATTATTTTAATCTTAGTTCTTGTAGGTTTCTTTATAAGAAGTAATGGTGGAAATAATAAAGCCTTTGACTTTGGTAAAAGCCGAGCACGCATGAATAAAGGAAAAACAACCACGTTTAAGCATGTTGCAGGCATTGATGAAGAAAAAGAAGAACTCGCAGAAATTATCGATTTCTTAAAAAATCCAAAAAAATACATGGCACTTGGTGCTAGAATTCCAAAAGGTGTCTTACTTGTAGGCGCACCTGGTACAGGAAAAACATTACTTGCTCGTGCTGTTGCTGGCGAAGCGGAAGTCCCATTTTTTAGTATCAGTGGCTCAGACTTTGTTGAAATGTTTGTAGGGGTTGGGGCTAGTCGTGTTCGTGATATGTTTAAAAACGCAAAAAGTAGCGCACCTTGTATTATATTTATCGATGAAATCGATGCTGTTGGGCGTCAACGTGGTACTGGTTTAGGTGGTGGACACGATGAACGTGAACAAACCCTTAATCAATTACTAGTTGAGATGGATGGGTTTGGCCCTAATTCAGGGATTATTGTAATGGCTGCGACAAACCGTCCTGATGTATTAGACCCAGCACTACTTCGTCCTGGTCGTTTCGACCGTCAAATCACAATTAACCGTCCTGATATTAAAGGACGTCAAGCAATCCTTAAAGTTCATGCACGCAATAAACGTATTGATTCAAGCGTAACCTTCGAAGAGATTGCGCGTAGAACACCTGGTTTTACTGGGGCAGACTTAGAAAATCTATTAAATGAAGCTGCTTTACTCGCTGCTAGAGAAAATAAACCAGCAATCAAACTTTACCATATTGATGAGGCTGTGGATCGCGTTATGATGGGTCCTGCAAAACGCTCTCGTGTCTTTTCAAAACGTGAACGTGATTTTATTGCTTACCATGAAGCAGGTCATGCTGTCCTTGGAATTAAGCTAGATAACGCAAATGTCGTTCATAAAGTTACCATCATCCCACGTGGACAAGCTGGTGGTTATAACTTAATGCTTCCTGAAGAAGAAGAATCATTCTTAATGACTAGAAAAGGGCTTATAGGTCAAATCACTGGATTACTTGGCGGTCGTGTTGCTGAAGAAATTACATTTAATGAAGTCTCTACCGGCGCACACAATGACTTCCAACGCGCTACAGAAATTGCCCGTTCAATGGTCACTGAATATGGAATGAGTGCCCTTGGACCAATACAATATGAAAAACGAAGTGGTAATGTTTTCTTAGGAAGAGATTACTCAGCTGATAAATCATTCTCAGATACCGTTGCCTTAGAAATTGATACTGAAGTTAGAAAAATTATCAACGAAGCCTATGACAAGGCAAAAGAAGTTCTCTCGGGTAATATTGAGCTACTTGACTTAATCGCAAAAACATTACTTGAAGTTGAAACATTAACCCGTGAAGATATTATCGAATTAACAGAAACCGGCAAACTCGATTGGCTAGAGAAAAAGCATCAAAAAGAAAATCAAGAAAAAACCGAACAATCAAAACCAAAAGAGGATTTAGCATTTTAAAAAGGGTGAGAACCCTTTTTTCCCTTATCTATGAGATTAGATAAATATTTAAAAGTATCAAGAATTATTAAACGTAGAACCCTAGCCAAAGAAGTGTCTGATGCAGGAAGAGTCCTCGTCAATCAAAAAGTTGCCAAATCGAGCACTAACCTATCCATTGGCGATATTATCGAGATTAAATATGGTAACAAAGTATTTATTGTGCGCGTAACGAATCTTTTAGATTCTACAAAAAAAGATGACGCTAAAAACATGTATGAAATTTTAGAAGAAAAAAGAATTAACGATTCAAATTAGAGGTGAAACCATGGATTACGATGAAACATTAACTGAACAAGAACGTGTTAGAAGAGAAAAACTAGAGTTTCTTGAAGAAAAAAATATTGACCCCTTTGGTTCAAGATTTGACCGCAACACGAATACTTTAAAACTTCATGAAATGTATGAAGACTTTACAAAAGAAGAACTTGCAGAAAAAGATACAGATACGATTAAAATAGCGGGTCGAATCATGACAAAACGTGGTAAAGGAAAAGCCGGTTTTGCGCATATTATGGATCAGTACGGACAAATTCAAATCTATGTTCGCTTAGACCATGTTGGAAGTGAACAATTTGAAATATTCGACAAATCTGACTTAGGGGACATTGTTGGTGTGACTGGTTCAATTATGAAAACCAATATGGGCGAACTCTCCATTAAAGTAGATTCTTATACCCATTTAGTAAAAGCTTTAAGACCTTTACCAGAAAAATGGCATGGCCTAAAAGACATTGAAGAGCGTTATCGCCGTCGCTATGTTGATTTAATCACCAATCAAGAAACCAAAAACACCTTTATTTTACGTTCTAAAATCATACAAGAAATTAGAACTATTTTAACCAATAAGAACTTTTTAGAAGTTGAAACACCGATACTACATCCTATCTTAGGTGGGGCAGCTGCAAGACCATTTGTGACCCATCATAATACGCTTGATATGCCTTTTTATTTAAGAATAGCACCAGAACTATATTTAAAGCGCTTGATTGTGGGTGGCTTTGATGGTGTATTTGAACTCGGACGTAATTTTAGAAATGAAGGGATTAGTATTAAACATAATCCTGAGTTTACAATGTTAGAACTGTATCAAGCTTATGGTGATATGGAAAGCATGATGGATTTAACTGAAGAAATTTTTGAAACTGTGGCAGAGAAAGTTTTAGGAAAAACAGAAGTCACATTTAGCGATAAAGTGATTAACTTAAAAAAAGGATGGCCAAGACTTCACATGGCGGATATGGTTAAAGAACAAGTAGGTATTGATTTTTGGGATCAATCACTGACTTATGAAAAAGCTAAAGCATTCGCAGAAGAAAAAGGTCTTGAAGTTCCTGCACACTATTCAGGTATTGGACATATTTTAAACTTACTCTTTGAAGCCTTTGTAGAAGAAACCATTATCCAACCAACATTCGTTTATGGTCACCCTGTTGAAATAAGTCCTTTAGCGAAAAAAAGTAAACGTGATCCACGTTTCACCGATCGTTTTGAAATATTTATTGATTCAAGAGAGTATGGAAATGCCTTCAGTGAACTAAATAACCCTATTGACCAAAAAGAGCGTTTCTTAGAACAAATAAAAGAAAAAGATTTAGGTAATAAAGAAGCCAATGAAATGGATATTGATTATGTTGAAGCCTTAGAATACGGTATGCCACCAGCTGGTGGTTTAGGTATTGGTATTGATAGGCTAATTATGTTACTTACGAACTCACAGTCCATAAGAGATGTTTTACTTTTCCCACATATGAGACAAAGACGATAAAAAAAATGGCATATGCCGTTTTTTTTATACCATTAAACTTTATAATGATTAATAGAAAGAAGTGATTGCATGAAAGTTAATTATATCTACGATTTAATAGGAAAAACACCTGTTGTAAAACTAAATACACTAACTGAAGGATTAACTGCAGAGATTTATGTTAAATTAGAGTGGTTTAATCCCGGTGGTAGTGTCAAAGATAGAATTGCAAAGAGCATGATTGAAGCCGCTGAAAAAGAAGGCTACTTAAAAAAAGGTCAAACCATTATAGAACCAACCAGTGGCAACACTGGGATTGGCCTTGCGTTAGTTGCTGCTGCAAAGGGCTATCCGCTAATTATTACAATGCCTGATACCCTTAGTATAGAACGCAGAAAAATACTTGAAGGTTATGGCGCAAAATTAATCTTAACTGATGGTAAAAAAGGGATGAAAGAAGCGATAAATATAGCCAGTTCTCTTGCAAAAGAACATAATTATTTTATGCCCATGCAGTTTGACAACTTAAATAATCCCAAAGCGCACATGACGACGACTGCACAAGAAATTATAGAAGACTTTAATGATCTAGACTATCTTGTAGTTGGGGTTGGTACTGGTGGGACAATCACAGGTACTGGAAATATCTTAAAATCGCATTATAACAATCTAAAAATTATCGCAGTTGAACCCAAAAACTCGGCCGTGTTAAGTGGTAAAGAAGCAGGGCCACATAAAATACAAGGTATAGGGGCTGGATTTATTCCTAATATATTAGACCAAAGTGTTTACAAAGATGTTATTACTGTTACAGATGATGAAGCCTTTGAAACAGCACGCTTACTTGCCAAAAAAGAAGGATTATTTGTCGGTATTTCTAGTGGCGCTAATGTTTGTGCTGCCTTAAAAATTGCGAAAACAATTAAAGAGCCTTTGAAAATTCTAACATTCTCACCAAGTAACGCAGAACGTTATTTATCTACTGATTTATTTAATCAATCAAAAAAAGTCTGATTTATTCAGACTTTTTTTTGTAACTTATCATAGATTTTATGCATTATTTGATAAAAGATTATAACTAAGTATATCCTTATGCTAAAATGAACTTAATTTTAAAAGGGGGATATATAATGAAAAAAGTTAGTTTGATTCTATCCATTATTTTCGTTTTATTGCTTGGAGCCTGCAGTGCTGATTATGAAATGGACAATAATTTGGATCAAGATCCCAATTATGATGATGAAAGTCCAAATGATGAAAGTCCATCACTTGATGATTTACTACCTGAAGTTGAAAATGTTAGCCTAAATAATCAGCCCGCTCAAATTAATCGCAAAATGATTTTTACTGCTGAAATTGGGTTAACAACACCGTCTCCAGAAGAAGCTTATGAAGACATCATAGATGCTTTAGTCACATATGATGCTTTTGTAGAAGAAGAAAGTTATAGCAATAATGTTTATTCTTTAAAACTACGTGTACTAACCGAAAACTATCAAGATTACATCACTTATATTCGTTCTTTAGGTCATACTGGCCATTTTAAAACAGAAGCTGAAGATGTCACTAATACTTATTCAACGTTAGAAGCCCGCCTAGATGCATTAAACACACAACATGATAGGATATTAGAGCTTCTAGAAACAGCGGTAGATATGGATGATATCATTGAACTAGAAGACAAGTTAGCCAGTATTGAATCAGAATTAAATCAAATTGGCGATAGTTTAACCAACTATGATTCACTCATTGAGTATTCGACCATAAGCTTAGTCATTACTGAAATCGACACATTTGATTTATTACTTCCTAAAACTGCTTTGCCAATGGTGAATGATTTTGACATTACCTCAAGTTCAATTGCCTTTAATACTACAAACTATGATGATATCTCAAAACAAATAACAGCTTCTTTATATTTAGATGGTGAACTAGTAGAAACGATTGAAGTTGATTTAATGCCAAATGCCAGTAAAACGATATCGTTTGATGATTTAAATCCTTCACAAGAATATTATTTAAGTCTTTATGCATCAAGAGAGAATTATCAAGATAGCGAACTTTATACTAAAAGAAGCATAGAAACCAATAGCACCTTCTTAAGTACTATGTGGCTTACACTCATTGCTTCATTTAATATCTTAGGTACCATCCTTAGATTCATGATATTAAGTGTTATTGCTTTATCACCATTTGCTTTAATTGGTATTATCATATTTATTCCGGTTAAACTACTCATTAAAAAGCATAAGAAGATTCATAAACTTGCACCAAAAGATATCAATTTATAAATAAAAGGCTAGATTTTCTAGCCTTTTTCAATGGATTCATATTTATTTGAAAGTGAACACACCACATTAGTTGTTCGTTCATTTGGTATGATTCTTGCGGGTATTCCAACTGCAGTAGAAAAATCAGGAACATCTTTTAAAACAACAGCATTTGCGCCAATTTTCGAATGGGCACCAACTTTAATATCCCCCAGTATTTTCGCTCCAGCTGCAATCATAGCTCCCGTACAAATGGTGGGGTGTCTTTTTTCTTTACTTTCATTACCTGTACCACCCAAAGTCACCCCATGATAGATTAAAACATCATCGGCAATAACCGCTGTTTCACCAATCACAACACCACTACCATGATCAATCACAAAGTTTTTACCAATTTTTGCGCCAGGGTGAATCTCAACACCGGTTAAAAAACGTGTGATGATTGAGAGAATTCTAGCCAGTAACTTTAACTTTATCACCCACAAAAAGTGGCTAATTCTGTATAACCATACTGCATGCATGCCACTATAGGTTAAAAGAATTTCAAGCCAATGTCTTGCGGCAGGATCTTTTCTTTTAATTGTTTTAATATCACTAATTAATCCCATCATACACCTCTAAGTAAGAAAAGGCATCTATTCCTAGATGTCCTTTCCAATTACAAACTCTTCATCAGTTGATAATTTGATATTTAAATTTTCTGCGATTTCAACGAAAATATCGATAATACTTACATACTCAAAATCTAAATTTTCAACAATATTATGAATCGCTTGATTGAGTTTTTCTGCAGCGTAGTCAAATTCTTCTCTTTGTTCTGCAATCATGTTTTCAATTAATGTTTCAACATCATTTAATTCACTAAAATCAATTGACTCTTCTATCTCATCTAAATCCGACCTAAAATCAGCTATGAACAACAAATACCCAACTAATGGCGTAAATGTCTCAAAGGCTTGACAATTAGAGTGAAACAATTTTTGCCAGTACACTTTAATAACTTCAAACTGAGTGTATAAATAGTTTAAACCGACTTGAAAAATCGTCTCCAACTCTTCATCAATATGGCCATCTTCAATAGCCAGTTCATAGATATGGTTTAGGACTGCATAAACAGGTTCTAAACGATCATAAATGAATGAATCATTGTGTTTGAAGCGTTCTAAGACTTCAATATTATCAAGTTTCCAGTTGACAAAATCTTTTAAAATAAATTCAAATTGGTTCATTAAACCACTTCCTTAAATATGAAACTAAGCCTTGTTTGTAGAACCAAATAAGTCTATCTTTTCTCTTACTACATCCATTACTGCAGTTGTACCAGGTTGTAATAATTTTCTTGGGTCAAAGCCTTTTCCGATTAAATCTTTACCTTGTTCAATATATTCTCTTGTTGCTTTAGCAAATACAAGTTGGCATTCAGTATTTACATTAATTTTTGAAACACCATAGGTAATAGCTTCTTTAACCATGTGATCAGGGATACCAGTACCACCATGTAAAACTAAAGGAATCTTATTGGTTGTTTCTCCAATTTCTTTTAATACTTCCATGTTTAACCCTAGCCAATTGTCTGGATAAAGCCCATGAATATTCCCAATACCTGCAGCAAGCATAGTAATACCTAAATCCGCAATTTGTTTACATTCTTTAGGATCAGCAACTTCTCCTAAACCTGTAACACCATCTTCTTCGCCACCAATACTTCCTACTTCAGCTTCTACACTAATACCTTTTTCTTTCGCATAAGCAACAATGTCTTTTGTTTTTTGAAGATTTTCTTCAATTGAATAGTGTGAACCATCAAACATAACGCTTGAGAATCCAGCATCAATACATGCTTTAGCACCCTCGTATGATCCATGATCTAAGTGGAGTGCAACAGGGACTGTGATGTTTAATGTCTCCATCATCCCTTTTACCATACCAACAACAGTATTATAACCCACCATGTACTTTCCTGCCCCTTCAGACACTCCTAAAATGACTGGTGAATTCTTTTCTTGTGCAACAGTCAATACCGCTTTGGTCCATTCTAGGTTATTGATGTTGAATTGTCCAACAGCATATCCTTCTTTTCTTGCCTTTTCAAGCATTTCTTTGGCTGAAACTAATGCCATGAATATAGCCTCCTAATAAACTTTTTTATACAAAATCATTATATATGATACTAGCTAAAATGTAAACAAAACCACTTTTTTACATTAATGTTTACGTTTTCAATAAAAAACATTCCAAAAATTTGGAATGTTTTTTGATTATTCACCTGAGACAACAAGTGATTTAATTTTTAATGATGGACTTCCTATAAATGAATAATTAAACTTTAAATCATCACATACTTCAATAACATCATTTAATAATGTTAAATAGTTTCCAGCAACCGTGATTAAAGCTACAGGTTTTACAACCTTACCTTCTTCAACATAAAATCCACTAGCTTGTAAACTAAAATCCCCACTAATGCTATTAGTTCCTGAATGCGTTCCTGCTAAGTCAGTAATAATTAATCCTTTTTTCATTGTTGATACTGCATCTTGATAAGTTGTTGTACCTTCTTTGATATAAAAGTTAGTTGGCATAACGCTACCTCTATAGCCGTTTCCTGTAGATTCAGTATCATCTTTTTTAGCTGTTTTTAGATTGTGTAGATACGTTGTGAGTGTGCCATTTGAAATGACTTCTTTGTATTTAGAACTTACGCCTTCATCATCAAACGCGCCACTCTTTGGACTTTTTTCGAGGAATGGATTATCTAAAACTGTAATTTGGGTACTTGCTATCGACTCATTAAGTTTATCTTTTAACTTCGACATTCCCTTTTGAACGCTCTCTGCACTAAACATCGAAAGATAAGCTTGTAATAAAGCTGCACTTGCAGTGTTTTTAAGAATAATTTCATAGTTTCCTGATTTATGAGTTTTAGCACCAAGTAATGATGTAGCTTTTTCAACTGCATCTTTTGCGATTTTATCTAAATCAAAATCATTAATCTCGTTTGATTGTACATACTCAAAAGAACTTCTTGAATCATTTTCATCTCTTGCGACAACATGCGCACCTAACATTGCACTATTGACATCTTTAGTTAAGTTTAATCCTTTAGAATTTTGAATCAAAACTTGACGTCTTGTCTCACTATAAAAGGCTTCACTTATGTCAACACGGTTATCTATTGCTTTAAGTTTTTCTTCAAGTGCATAGACCATTTCAATTTTTTTCTCAACCCCATAAAGATCAAGTTCTTCTTGATAGAGTCCTTTTACTTCTTTATATTCTTTACTACCTTCATAGATAAATACTTCATCACTCGATTCAATAAGCGATGCACTTTTTATAATTTCATCAATCCAAAACTCGGATTCATCCAAATCAATAACTTCTGTCGTAATTTTTCCCATTTTGCCTTTATAAATTCCTTGGATTTTTAATAGACTAGTATCTGACATTTGGTGCTTTTCTAGCTCCCCTTTAAATACTTCTAGATCAAGACTAGTAGAGCGTTCTAAAGATACTTGGATTGATTCAATGCCCTTTTCTAAGGCTAATTTAAATAAACTGTCAAAATTCATACTAGTTGCCTCCCTTTCTTCCACCAACAGTCATACTAGACACACGAATAGTTGGTTGACCTACATCCGTTGGAATACTACCAGAGACACTACCACACATACCTTGCGCTCTTAATAAGTTATTTCCAACCATATCAATCTTAAGAAGGGCATCTTTGCCTGTACCAACTAATGTTGCACCTTTAACGGCTTCAGCAATCTTTCCATCTCTAATCATATAACCTTCCATGACAGCAAAGTTAAAATCACCTGTCGATGGATTTACTGAACCTCCACCCATTTTTTTAGCATATAAACCATAAGGTGTAGAGGCAATAATTTCCTCAAAGGTCGATTCACCGTTATCGATAAACGTATTGCTCATACGTGAAGTTGGCGCAAATTTATAAGATTCTCTTCTACCAGATCCTGTAGACTTTTCTTGCATGCGAATACCATTAATATGATCAACCATGTAACTCGTTAATTTACCGTTTTGGATTAAAACACGTTTTTGTTGAGGACGGCCTTCGTCGTCATAATTAGCGCTTCCCCAGGCATTTTCAATGGTTCCATCATCAATTGCTGTTACAATTGGATTAGCAATTTGTTCACCTTTTTTACCACTGAATACACTAGCATTTTTAGAAACCGATGTTGCTTCTAAACTGTGGCCACATGCTTCGTGAAAGATAACCCCACCAAACCCATTGTCGATAATTACAGGCATGACTCCACTAGGACATTCGTCTGCATGAAGCATAGTAACTGCAACTCGTGATGCTTCTTGAGCAGCTTTTTTTACATCAAAGGTTTTATAAAATTCAAACCCATAATGTCCACCCGGTCCATTAAAGCCACTTTGCATATCTTTTCCATTACTAGCAACACTGTGAATACCTAATCTTGTACGAACACGTTGATCAGTAACATAAATATCTTCACTGCTTGCAATCCAAACGTTTTGAACATAATCCATATAACTCACTGATACTTGTTTGACCTCATCACTGTATGCTCTTGCAGCTTCGTTCGCTTCTTTAACTAAAGCAACTTTTTCTTTCATATCAACGTCATTTGGCATACGTTTAATAGAGTGTTTAGTGCCTTTTTTCAAGTCTTTTAGTGCAATCGTTTCACGAACTCGATTCCCGGGAAATGACTTAGATAAGCCCTCTGCAAGACTTAATAAATCCTCTTCTAATTTACTATTTGTGTAGCCATAAACACTATTATACCCTTTAGCAACACGAATCCCAATGCCAAATGTTTTATTGGTAAGTGCTTGTTCAATGGTATTACTTTGCATGATAATTGCCGATTGCAATTTATCTTCGATAAAGACTTCTGCAAAGTCAGCTTGGCTATCAAGCGCTTTGTTTAATATACGCTCAATTACATTCTTTTCTAACATATTTTTCCTCCTTAAAGTCTTTACTTTAGTGCTATTATATCATAAAAAATTATTCATTAAAGGAGAAATATGACATTTTGTCATTTTATATCATAAAAAAATAGAGCAGAAGCTCTATTTTGTATTGTGTAGGACCAGTTGAGGAAAAGGCATCTCTATATGATGCTTATTTAAAAATTCTACTAAGTCTTTACGAATTTTACGTTCGATTGACGATTGTTCACCATTCGTAGTAGTTGCCATGATACGTAAGTTGATGCTAGAATCTGCAAGTTCTGTTACTCCTAAGAATGTTGGTGTTTCTAAAATATCTTTATAACGTTCTTTTAAAGTTGTCATAAAATCTTGCATCAAGGTTTGTAACTTAGATAAGTCTGTGTCATAATCAACACCAAAATCAACTAAGGCCACATTATTTTCTCTAGACCAGTTTATAAGTGAGTTAATCTGTCCGTTATTGATTACTAAAATACTACCCATATAATTTTTAACTTGTGTAACACGTAAGTTCATATGGATTACTTTTCCTTTAAATCCATTAACTTCAATGTTTTCATCAATGTTAAAGACATTATCTAAAATAATAAAGAATCCTGAAACAACATCTTTTACTAAACTTTGAGCTCCAAACCCAATTGCTAATCCTAAAACACCTGCACTAGCTAAAATTGGAGTGGTATCAATACCAAAGTAATCTAAAACAATCATGATTATAATAAACCAAATGACAACATTTAATGTACTAGAAACTAAGGACCCAAGCGTTTTCCCGCGTTTATCCCCTTTTCTTTTGGTGTAATAGGACATAACAGCTTTATCTTTAATAATATTAATGATAATCCCTATTAAAATCCAAACAACTAAAATCACTATACCTGTTAAAAAAGTTGCGAGTGCTGCACTGAAAATATTGCTAAATAAACTTTCAAGTTGATTTTCTAAAAATCCCATTTCATAACCTCCATTCTATATATAGAATAGACTATTTTATTATCCTAGTCAAATTATACCCTTTGTTTTAGCGCTGCATCAATGAATCCTTTAAATAATGGGTGTGGTCGTTGTGGTCTAGATAAAAATTCAGGATGAAACTGCGTAGCAACAAAGTAAGGATGATTTTTTAGTTCAATAATTTCTACTAGATCAAGCTCAGGGTTTGTCCCGGCAATAAGTAATCCATGTTCTTCTAATATATCTTTATAACTATTGTTAAACTCATAACGATGTCGGTGTCTTTCTTTTATTAATAGCTGATCATATAGTTTATAACTCAACGATGTTTTATGCAGTTGACAATTATAAAGACCAAGTCGGAGTGTTCCTCCTTTATCCATTTCATCTGATTGACCTTTTAATAAATGAATAATAGGATGCGGTGTATTTGCGTCAATTTCTGTTGATGAAGCATCCTTTAACTTACAAACATTTCTAGCAAACTCAATACTTGCAAGCTGCATCCCATAACATAAGCCTAAAAATGGAATATTTTTTTCTCTTGCATAACTAATTGCACGTATTTTCCCCTCAGTTGCGCGTTTTCCAAAGCCACCTGGCACTAAAATACCATCGATATCTTTAAATAGTTCTTCTAAGTCACTATCAATCACTTCCGATGCACTAATCCATTTAATCTCAACATGAGCATGACTTGCATAACCTGCATGGTTAAGAGACTCTACAACGGACAAGTATGCATCTTTTAAAGAAACGTATTTTCCAACTAAGGCAATTTTAACTTTTTTATTTAAAGTTTTAATACGATTAATGAGTTCAGTCCATTCTTGCATATCTGCTTGATTACAATTCAGATTAAAATGTTCACAAACTAAATCATCAAGCCCTTGTTCTTTAAGTTTTAAAGCTACTTCATATAATATTTTTTCATCTTTTGCTTCAATAACCGCCTCTTTTTTTACATCACAAAATAGAGCGATTTTTTCTCTCATAGCGTTATCTATGCTGTGAGAGGTTCTTAAGATGATAATATCTGGATTAATACCTAAACTTCTTAACTCTTTAACACTATGTTGGGTTGGTTTAGTTTTTAATTCTTTTGGCGCTTCTAAATATGGTACCAAAGTGTTGTGTATATATAACGTATTATTATACCCAAAATCCCTACGACACTGTCTAATCGCCTCTAAAAAAGGTAAGGATTCAATATCCCCAACTGTACCACCAATTTCTGTGATAATGATATCAGCGTTTGACTCATCTCTCGCTGCGATTAGTTTATCTTTAATCTCATTTGTAATATGTGGAATAACTTGGATAGTAGCCCCAAGATAATCCCCACGACGTTCTTTTTCTATAACATTTTTATAGATTCTACCCGTTGTAATATTTGAATTTTGCGAAAGGTTTTCATCAATAAAACGCTCATAATGTCCTAAATCCAAATCGGTTTCAGCCCCATCATCTGTCACAAAAACTTCTCCATGCTGATAAGGAGACATCGTCCCTGGATCTACATTGATATAAGGATCAAATTTTTGCATAAAGACCTTCAATCCGCGATTTTTAAGTAATCTTCCTAAACTTGATGCAGTAATACCTTTACCTAAACTTGAAACCACGCCACCTGTTACAAAAATAAATTTAGTCTGTTTCATATTGTCCTCCTATATAAGAAAAAGGTCTCCATTTCTGGAGACCTTTATTTTTAGAGTGCCCACTAAAATTATATCAAATCATGACAAATTTGCAAATAGTATTTTATTTATCGTATTCGTCTTCGTATGTATCCATATATTCGTTGTATTTTTCTTCATCAAACTCGTCATACTCTTCTTCAACTTCTTCTGTTTCTGCCGGTTCTTCTAAAGCCTCTTCAGATGTTTTTACAACCTCAACTTCATCTTCAACAATTTCTTCTTCAAATTCTTCATCTAAAGCTTCTAAAACTGTATCGTCAATAACATCAACTTCAGTTGCTTCAACTTCAGCAACTTCTTCTAATGCCGCTTCGCTTTCTTTTAACTCAATTGCTTTTTCTTCATCTATTTTACGTTTTTCAAGCATTTCTTGATGAGCTTTTTCTAAGGCAACTTGTTTAGCGATGCGTTCATCTAATTCAGGATCTTCGACTTCGCTATATTCATCATAATAAGAACCATCCTTTTCCCATAGTTCTATTTTTTGATGTTTTTTTAAGTCCCAAGTATTTTTACCCATGTAAACAAATTTAGCACTACTTGTGATATCTGCGTAAAAAGCGTTTAAGAGTTCTGTTAAATCGTCAATTGAACTACCGCGACGTTCAATAACTAAGTCAAATAAATCATATAAGTCAACCGGTTGTTTTTTTTCTGATAAGATAATTTCTGCCAAATTGATTAAGCTTTGTTCTTTAATTTCTACCATGTTTATCCTCCTCAAGCATGGAATACTCAATTGATAGTTGGGCTTTATGTGCCAACTCACTATCTGTTATTAATCGATAGCTAATATAAATATTGTTGTTATTAATATCTAGCTTATCTGTCAATATATCAAAAGATAATCGATGATTCATGACCTCATAAAACCCTTGATGTGTATGGTTTTCTTGAAGTATTAAATGAAGCATGGATTCCCCAGATTTTTGATAGACAATACGATGGTTGTTGATAATAAGCTTATGTTTAAATCCTGAATCATCGTGAAAAAGTAATTGCTTATTGTCCAATAATCCTATTGTATCAAATTGAATCTCTTCATCTTGGGTTTTAAGGCTAAAATGTAACTTTATTTTAGACATTGAATCACCTAATTAATCCCTTAATTTTGAATGCGTTAGTATTATATAATAAGTACTGCTTAGTTGCAAGTAAAATCAATCGATTTCCTGAATTAAGGGTAATCTAACTGTAAATACACTGCCTTCATTGACTTTAGATGATAATTCAATCGTCCCATGATGTTTTTTAACAACATTTTTTATAATACTGAGTCCTAAGCCACTACCACCAGAATCACGACTTCTAGCTTCATCTACACGGTAGAAACGTTTAAATACTTTTTCAAAGTCCTCTTCCTTAATCCCAATTCCAGTGTCGATAACTTTCATCACATAATAGTCTTTTTCACTGTATGCATTGATAACGACACCGCCTTTATCCGTATAATTTAATGCATTTTTGATTAAATTGATGATGACTTGATTCATTTTGATTGGATCAATAAGTAAATTACAGTCTTTTATATCGCTTTCTAATTTTAATCCTTTTTTTTGTGCATAACTACTTAGCAATCGAATCGCATCTTCAATAATTGCTTTCATCGATGTCTTTTTTAATTTTAGTTCATAATCTAATCGGTCCATTTTAGATATAATTAGCAAATCATTAAGAATAGTTTCTAACCTAATCGATTCATCATAAATACTTTGAATGAAATCTTTTCTTTCATTTTCTTCAATAGGTTCATCGCGAGATAATATTTCAGCCATACCCTTAATAGCACTTAAGGGGGTTTTTAATTCGTGACTAACATCAGCTGTAAATTGTTTTTGGAAAATTTCAGCTGTTTTTAATTGAGTAATGTCACGAATGACGATTAGCGATCCTTTAAAAAGCTTATTTTCAAAAACTGGATTCACACTAATTTCATACGTATAATCATTATACTTAATTTGTGCATGGTATTTATCTTCTGCAATAAAAGCCCTGGAAATCTCTTTATAAAGGGGTTTTATAGGTTTTAACTGATCATACGATTCTTTTAACTGAACTCTTATGTTAAAGATTTCTTTAAATAAGTTATTGACTTGAATAATACGTTCATTTTCATCAATAAAAAGTAATCCACTATCGATAATTTCAGACAATGATTCAAATTGAGTTATACTTTCATGGGTTTCTCTTTCTTGTTTATTCATTTGATACTTTAGTCTTTTAATCTCTTGATCTTTGATTGTCATTAATCGATCTTTAAACAATACATACGTAACGCTTTCCGTAATAAAAAGGACTATCATAGCAAAAATCACTACTAATATATTAAGATAACTAATCATTAGTAGTGTTAAGGTAATATGGATTAGAGCTAAGGTTAAATAATGGTTCTTATCATTCATGATTTCACCTGCTTGAGGCTTATTATATCAAGGATTAAGAAAAAATCCATTAATTTAGTTCTAAATGTTTTCCACTTTGTAAAAAGATGATTTCCTCTGCGATATTGGTTAAATGATCGCCTGCACGTTCAAATTGTTTAACCACAATAATCCCACGGCTTGCTTCTTCAGCTTCAATATCAATCTTTTCTTTAGTCACTCGAATAAACTCTTTAACATGATTTGTATAAAGTTCATCAATTTGATTATCCATCTCGCATACGTTAAATGCTTGTTTGGTGTCTTCATGTTTAAAAGCCTCTTCTAAAACCTCTAACATCTCTAAGAGTGGTTCTTTAAAAGTTTTCATGGCGTTTAAGTAAAAGCTATTATCGTATTTAGTCTTTGTGATGTAAGTGGCAATGTTTGCAGCATAATCAGCAATTCTTTCTAAATCATTTGCGATTTTTATGGCAATCATTATACGTCTTAAATCTGTAGCAACCGGACATTGTCTTACAATAATCAAATAGCCCATATCATTGATTGTAATTTCTCTTTTGTTAATAAGCGCATCATCATCAATCAGTTGATTCGCCATTTGAATATCTTTTGTTTCAATGATGTAAAAAAGATTATCATAGGTTCTATGAATATCTTGAAACATTTTTAATGTCTCTTCTTTTAGTTCTTTTAAAGATAAGTCAAAATGTTTTCTTAATTCACTCATTTTATCCAAACCTTCCCGTTATATAGTCTTCTGTTTGTTTTAATTTTGGAACAGAAAATATCTTTTCAGTTTCTCCATATTCAATTAAATCACCCATGTAAAAGAATGCGGTGTAGTCACTGATTCTTGAAGCTTGTTGCATATTATGGGTTACGATAATTATAGTATAATCTGATTTGAGGTCATTTAGCAAGTCTTCTATTTTTTGGGTTGCAATTGGATCTAAGGCTGATGTTGGTTCATCTAATAAAATTACTTCTGGTTCCATCGCGATCGTACGTGCAATACATAATCTTTGTTGCTGCCCACCAGATAATCCCATAGCTGAATCTTTTAATCGATCTTTGACTTCATCCCATAAAGCGGCTTTTTTTAATGAGTTTTCAACGATTTCATTAAGCGTTTCTTTATCTTTAATGCCTTGACAGCGAGGGCCATACGCAACGTTATCATAAACACTCATAGGAAAAGGATTAGGTTTTTGAAATACCATTCCTACTTTTGTTCGTAATTCAATTACATCAAAGTCCTTAGAACATACATCTTTTCCACAAAATAAGACATCCCCAGTTATTTTGTATGATTCAATTAAATCGTTCATACGATTTAGAATTCTTAAGAAAGTACTTTTCCCACAACCAGATGGTCCAATAAAGGCTGTGATTTTATTTTTTTCGATTTCAAGTGAGACATTTTTAATAGCATGATTTTTATCATAAAATACGTTAATATTTTCTAACTTGAATACGGTCTCTTTTTCTTTTGTCATTTTTTTATCTCCTATATCTGTGGTTTATAAAAGCCTTTTACGATAAGCTTTATGGTAAAATTTATCAAAAATACAATCGATAGTATTAAGATACTAATTGCTGCTGCCAATTCAAAGTTAGGTTTTTCTCCACCCATAACTACCCAAATATGTGTTGCTAAAGTTGTCGATCTTTCTGTTAGGATAACTTCATCTTTAATTGTAGCGCCAACAGCAAATATCAATGCTGCTGATTCTCCCATAATACGGCCAATTCCCAGTAACACACCCGTTAATATCCCTGGAATAGCGTTAGGTAAAACTACTTTAAATATCGTTTGAGTTTGATTTGCGCCTAAGGCAAGGGACCCAGTTCTTAATTCAACGGGAACTATCTTTAATGATTCCTCTGTATTTTTAATGATTGTTGGTAATAATACAACCGCCATTGTCATTGCCCCAGATAATACAGAACCACCTGCTGTTGCATCGATTGAGTTTAAAAAGCGAATGAATAAAGCAGCCCCTAACATTCCATATATAATCGATGGGACCCCTGTTAATAGATCAACCATTTGTCTAATAAGTCTTGTGCCTTTAGTTTTCTTCGCAAATTCATTAAGATATATAGCACTCATAATTCCGATGGGTAAAACCATGATCAGTGTAAGAAAAATCATATAGACTGTGGTGATAATCGATCCACGAATACCACCGCCTACATTTTGAAATGTAGCTGAACGTATTTGATTAGAGGATTGAAAAGCATCAGCCATTTCTTCAGCACCCATTCGTGCAATGACAAATCCTTCTGGGTCTTCAAAGAACGCTTTCTCTATAGAAAATCCTTCTTCTAGCGCAAATGAATAGTCTTCACTTGTTTCATCTTGGACGTTTAAATTAGTCCCATTTTTAAATGGTGAATCAGGATGAACATAACCGATTTTTACGATTGGGTTTCCTTCTCTATTTGTCGTATCGTAAAATCCGATTCCCCATTTAGAAGAATAATAGATTTCTTCTTCTAAATCAGATACCGTTAAATCAGCCTGAGTTGAATCGACAGTTATATCGACATTAACCGTTCTATGATCACCAGTAATCAAATCCCAACTTACTAACTGTGCCCCAGTTGATGTAACATAATAGATAATTGATAACAAGATAAAAAATCCGATACTACCTACTGAAAAAACTAGTGTCATCAGTCCAACTTCTCGTAATCTTCTTTTTCTACTCATTTATATTACCCACCCTTTTCATGACAACTCTTAATGCATAGTTTGTTAATAATATAACTGCCATTAAGACCAATCCTACAGAGAAGCGAATATCATAATCTAATCCCGAAGTGTCTTTTAATCCTAATAACATTCTACTTGTTAGCGTTGAAGTTGTACCAAATAAGTTTGTGGTGATGCCACTAAATGAATTTCCAGATACCATTGAAACTGCTGTTGCTTCTCCTAAAGCACGCCCAACACCTAAAATAACCCCTGCAAATATACCGTTTTTTGCGCTTGTTATAACAACTTTAAAATAAGTTTGCATCTTTGAAGCCCCTAAGGCAAGAGAACCTTCGATAATATCATTTTTAACACTTCTAATCGAGGTTTCACTTACAGCGGTTACAGTTGGTAAGATCATAAGAAAAAGGACTAATACAGTACTTAAAAGAGATAACCCTGCACTAGTTCGATAACCTAATCCAGTAGCTATACTTGCAATAAACGTATTGATAAAACCTAATCCAAACACACCATAAATAATTGATGGAATGGATGCTAAAAGTTCTACAACAGTTCTAATAACACTTGCTAACTTTTTAGGAGCAACTTTCGCAATAAAAAGGGCTGTAATTACAGCAACAGGGGTTGTAATTAAAACTGCCAAAAACACAGCAATAAATGTATTGATTATGGCAAAACCAATGGCATAGCTAGAACTATTTCCCAAGGCACCTTCTAACCACTGTAATCCAGTCAAAAAACGAAGTAAATTGACTCTAGGGAGTTCAATGGTACCAAAGTTATTGTTATAGCCTTCATAATTTAAAATAAAAGGGCTAATTCCTCTATAAGAAATACTTAAGATAACTAAAACGATGAAAGACGCCGATAGTAAAGCCGAAAAAAAGAATACGTTTCGAACTATTTTATCTGTCCTAGTTTTTTTTGCGATTGATTCTTTAGTAATGTGTTGATGGATTGAGTTCATATCGTTTCCTCTCTTTCATGGGTTAAAAGCACGCTATTTACTGCGTGCTTTTAAGTATATGAGAATTAGCTTACTCTATTACTTCTCCCCAAGTTGTTTTATTTCCTGAATAAATATCTTTTAAATCTTCTGCAGTTAAATTATCAACAGGATTATCAATGTGCCCAATTGCAACGATTGCATCAATTGCTATAGTTCCTGTAATGTCTGCAGGTTCTGAATCTTTAAATTCTCTTGATGCAAATCCAACATGAATACTAAGTGCATCATCAATCGCGCTTGCATCGCCATTAAGTCCTCTATATGCGTTAGATGATCCTGTATGGTTGTGTTCTACCACAACGTTTCCACATTTAGATGCAAAGTCAGGAGATATAGAAGTTGCAATAGATTCAACTGAATCAGATCCACCAATTTTAAAGGTTAAACCGCTGTTATCTTCTGAACAAATAGGATGATCTTCTACTACTGTACTCCATGCTTGACCGGTACTAACATCAACGATTCCACCAGCTTCAAGAATAGATGCTAACCCTTCTGATGATTTCATGTATGCAATGAATGCTTTTGAGATTGCTTCATAAGCATCCCCGTCATTACCATAAACACTATAATCATCACGAAGCATGTAATTGAATCTACGTGAAAGTTCATACGTTCCATTTAAAACATTTTCTTCTGTTGGTTCAACACCATTGAAATTGAATCCTTTAAATAATTCTGTGTTTAAAGTTGAAAGTGATACATAACCAATCATATAAGGATCTTCTTGTGCAGCGTTAACTTGTTCTAAGTTTCCAGCTGTAATAAATCCTGATACTAAAATACTATCATCTGTAGCCGCTTCACCATATCCAATACCATTCATAAACCCATCACGAGTTCCTGAAGAGGTATCGCGAGTGTATACATTGATGGTTGATGATTCAAATTCATCGCCACCACACGCAGCTAAAGTGAGAGTTAACATAATCATTAATGTAAATGTTACTAATTTTTTCATTTAATAAATCTCCTTTTTTGTGTTATTTGTGTTTTTAATTTCGAATAAATTATACGCGCTAATTTTTTTATTTAAATGTTGTTTTTGTAAATGATTTGTTAACTAATGTATGTAAAAAGAAAATAGTCACCAAATTGGTGACTATAATAGTTTATATCCTACGCTTCTAACTGTTTTAATATATTTTTGGTCAGGATCTATTTTTTCTCTTAATTTAAAGATGTGTACATCAACAACTCGAGTATCTCCGTCGTAACTATAACCCCATAAAGTAGATAATAGTTGCTCCCTTGATAAGGCTTTTCCTTTATTAAGAATTAAATATTCGAGTAACTCAAATTCTTTATGAGTTAGTTCAATCTTTTCATTATTTAAAAACACTTCATAGCTTGATAAATCTAAAGTTATATCGTTATAAGATAATTGTCTAGGTTTATCATCTTTAATTTGTCTTCTTAATGCGGCCTTCATACGAGCGTTTAATTCTCTTGGTGAAAATGGTTTTGTGACATAATCATCAGCACCCGCTTCAAATCCTTCAATCTTATTATATTCATCATCCATAGCGGTTAACATGATTATATAAGACTTAACATCATGACTACGTAACTTTTTACATATCTCAAGTCCATTCATTGAAGGCAACATCAAATCTAAAAGAATAATGTCAAAATACTCATTTTTAGCTTTTTGATAGCCCTTATATCCATCATGTTCTAAACTGACATCATATTGAAGTTGTTTAAAATCATACTGTAACATCTTCGCAATATTTATCTCATCTTCTATAATCAATACTTTAACCATAAAGACCTCCTATTAAACTGATTTAACAGCACGTTTCACTTCTATATCACGATAATAATTTTCATGCAGCACATTTAATACAATATTGGTACAATGATCTCCAATACGCTCAACATTGGATAATATATCGACAAAGAGTTCATCATCAAACTCATCTGATTTCTTATCATTCATGCGAACGACATGACGTTTACGGTATTTTCGAACTAAGGTATCAATAATATCTTCAAATTCTAAGACTTGTTCGGCTTTAATTTTATCATGATTTTTAAAAGCTTCAATCGTTAAAGCCAAAGTTTCATCAACCACTTCATAAACGTGGTCAAGATCGTCCTTAGCATCACTACTCATATGTAACTTATTTTCATAACGATGTTCAAAGAAATCAAATAAATTTTGGCAGTGGTCTGCAATGCGTTCAAAATCACGAATCGCATCCACATATGAAGCTTGAAAATGGGCTGATTGATGATCCATATCGGTTAAAGAAACCTTCACTAAATAATCATGTACTTTTTGGTCTATAGTATCGACAATTTCTTCGTATTGTCTTCCGGTTTCTAATAGTTTTTTATCATTATTCGATGAATATTTAACACTATCTTCATACATTGTTTTAACAATATTTCCCATATTAAGAATAACTTGCTTAGCACTCTCAAGAGCTAAAGCAGGTGATTCTTCAATTAAACCTTCTTGTAATGTGTTAACATTTAAACCTTCCATAATGTCCTCGCCTTTGATTAAACGCTTGGTTAATGCTACAAGCTTATTAATAAAGAAAAACATAACGATGGTGTTAAAGACATTAAAGAATATATGTGCAAAACTAATAGTCATTGGTACGGTTTCACCATTTAATAACACCGTTTGTAACCAACCAATAAAGAAACTATAAGGAATGATAACAATTAAGAAAACAACGCTTCCCACGACATTAAAAATAACATGAGCAAGGGCTGTTCGCTTCGCAGCTACTGACCCTCCAAGCGCTGCGAGTACTGCAGTAATCGTTGTTCCAATATTGCTTCCTAGTACTATAGCGATTGCACCAGTAAGCGGTACAGCACCTGTTGAATAAAGTTCTTGTAGTATGCCAATCGTTGCACTTGAAGATTGAACTAGGGTAGTTAATAATGTACCAACTAAAACCCCTAATACCGGTATATCTGAAACGCCTTCTAAAGTCGTTGTAAAGGCTGGAAATTCTACAAATACCTTAAGTGCATCCCCCATTAAATCTAATCCGTAAAATAACATCCCAAAACCTAAAAATACACCACCTAAACGTTTATAACGTTTCTCATGCATAAAGAATGATAGTAAAGCCCCAACACCCATTATCAGTAATGCGTAGCGGCTGATTTCTAACCCTATTAAGAAACTCGTCACAGTAGTCCCTATATTGGCTCCAATAATAATCCCTACTGCTTGAGGAAGTGTCATTAAACCTGCTCGAACAAGCCCTACAGTTAAAGCCGTTGTCCCAGAGCTTGATTGCAATAATCCTGTGATAATGATACCAACTAATATCCCTTTTAATGGCGTATTGGTTGTTTTTTCAATCATTACTTTAAGTTTACTACCTGCAAGTAGTTTTAATGAATCTCCCATTAAATTAAGGCCATATAGGAAGATGCCTAATCCTCCAATTATTAAGAAGATTGTTTGTGCCCAGTTTACTGATGAAACTGCAAGTGTCATCATTAGATGCGCCTCCTGTAAGTATAATATTTTCCAAAACAAGCATAGCATATAGCACAGTGTTTTAACATAAAAGAATATTTTTATAACTTAATCTTAACAAAATTTTAACATAATAAAAAGAGAGATTTAAATTATCTCTCTTTAGATTCTTTATAAGCTTTCGCTGCATCATCTAAAACAACTAATAGTTCTTTTGCTTTATCCCACGTTCCTAAGTTTGCCCCACTAGCCATTGCATGACCACCGCCATCAAATCTATTTGCAATCTCACTAATAGTAGGTCCTTTACTTCTAATACGCGCACGGACAATTTTTTCTTCATATTCAGCGAATAAAACCCAGATTGGGCAGTCTTCGAAAACACTTAACTCATTGACATTGCTCGATGCTTCTTCGATTGTTACGCCAAAATCATTGATTAATTCTTCAGTAATTTCAATGTAAGCAACGCCATTTTCAGTTTTTTTATAGTTTTGTAAGACATACCCTTTAAATCTTACAGAAGCCTCAGTTCTTGTATCTAGTTCTTTATAAACGCTTAAAGCATCTAGACCATTTTCATAAAGCATCGCAACATTTCTAAAGGTATCTGCATCAACTCCAGAATATTTAAAACGACCTGTATCAGTAAGCGTTCCTGTGAATAAAGCTTTTGCGCCAAACGAACTCATTTTATATTCATTTTTAAACGCATTAAATAGATCAATAATAATTAAGGCTGCTGCAGGTCTTGATGTATCAACATATTCAATATCTCCATAACTATTGACATTAATATGGTGATCAATTTTTATCAAAAAGTCTCCTGTTTTATAACGTTGATCGGCAATGCGCTCTTCACTTGCTGTATCAACTGCAATAACTAACGCATCTTTAAATAAATCATCTTCTATCGTATCTAAATCGCCTAAAAAACGAATATAATCGGTATGTTCACCAACGACATAAACTTCTTTATCAGGATAAGTTGTCTGAATAATATCTTTTAATCCTAGTGCACTCCCTATGCAATCGCCATCAGGTCTTGCATGGGGTGTTATGATAATGCGTTTATATTCAAGAATTTTATCATGAATTTGTCTAAGAATTGTATTATTTGGCATGTTGATTCTCCTTTAATAGTTTATCCATATCACTTAATATGTGATCCGTATCTTCCCAGTTATGTACCGTACAACCACAGGCAAGATTATGCCCACCACCGCCATATTTTTTAGCGATATCAACAATAGGGATTTCTTTACTTCTTAATTCACATTGAATCGTCCCGTCTTCAAACTCAGTGAAATTAGCCCACATTGGAATGCCTTTAATGCCACTCATTTGATTAACCATACCACGACTTATCGTAAAACTAGAAACATTATACTCATCTTTTAAATCCACCGTATTTTTCATATAAGCAATGTTTTCTTTCGTCGTTTTAAAGTTGTTTATAAAGTGTCCTTTTAGTTTTTTAAAACTTAAATCTTCAACATACAAAGCATCATAGATTTCTTGTATTTTTGCGCCATTTTTAGCTAAAAACCATGCCGACAAAAATGTAGTCTCATTGGTAGCAGGATACATAAATCTTCCGCTATCTGTAACAAGCCCTGAAAAAAGCGCTGTCGCAGTAGATTCACTAATAATTAATGATTCTTTCATACACAAATCTGTTAATATTTGACATGTCGCTATATGAGTAGGGTCTGAATGAAAAACTGTCGCAATATCTGAGGGGTTCTGGTGATGATCAATCACAAGAACTTCTTTTGCATGAGTATAGCGCTGATCACTCACTAACGCACTAACGGCAACATCTACGATAATAGCTAATGCACCTTCATAAAAACTATCTTCAATATCATCCATTTTACCAATAAATGAAAATTGGTTTTCATCTCCAACCACTTTAACTATTTTATTGTCGAAATTTTCTTCTATAATCCCTTTTAATCCTAATTGTGCTCCTAAGGCGTCTAAATCAGGATTTAAGTGCCTATGAATAACAATCTTATCATACTTACCTATCATTTCTAAAATCTTTTTATACACAATCCTCACCATCTTCCTGGATATGGAGCATCCATATCATAATCCCAATAATAATCAAGTAATCCCGAATACATGCCTAATTCATCAAACTCAGCACGTTCTTCTGCCATAAACATCCATTCTGTATATGTCAAATCATCATAAATCGTAACATCAGTTTCTCCTGCACCATATAAATACGCAACATTCCCTAACCCTTGTCTTACAATCATATAATTAAGTAAGAAATATTCATCTTCTTCAGGGAATTTAATCCATATCCAAGCTAATAATCTTCCGTGAGTATCAATTAAATTATCCCCAGGGTCAGTTTGTAGGTAAATACTTTCAGCATCATTAATTAAATCACAAGTATATATTGAAGCCATTTTTCCCCATTCTTCTTCTCCTCCTGGAAAAGTTTCTGGTGTATCAACGTTAAAATAGCGTGTACTTGGTGTATTAGATTCAATTTTTGATGCGATATCATTTGGATAATTAAACACGGTTGTATCCCCATCGATACAGCGGTTTAAAGTAACCTCGTAAACCCCTCCAAGACCAACATAGCTTTGAGAAGTATTACTATATTCATATAGATCTAAACTAAAAAAACTATCATCTAAATAAGGGCCATCATAAATAATATCTTGTATTTCATAGTAAATCTCATCATCTAGTAAATTAGCACTGACAATAACAGGAATAAAGTCCCCTTTTTCAACAATATCTCCAGTTTCTAAAAAATTACCATAGGCGATAAATTCTTTAGAACGTTCTAACTCTACAGAGGTTCTTACAGAAAATTCAACCTCTAAATCTAAAAGGGTTAAAGTCTCAAGGATTTCACTTTGTATTTGACCTTCTAAGTCTGGTAGTCGGACTTCATTTTCAGCTAATTCATCTATATTTGTGCATGCTGAGAGCACAAAAACTAATATCCCTAAAAATAGGATTTTAAAGCGTTTCATAAACATCTTCCTAACTAATTTTCATTAACATAACATGATAACATACTTAGGCTATTTTTACACCATTTATTCTAATTATTTAATAAAAAAATACACCAAGCAGATTGCTTGGTGTATTATGTGTAACTTTATTATTTATGTAATGATTATTCTGCAGAATCTTCGTATTCTGTCCAAGAGATTTCTAGTACATTAAATGCACCACGACTACCTGGAGATGTAGATACTAATTTAATGACAACTGGTCCTTCTACATTAATATCTTCAATGATGAATGTTTCTTCAACATCACTTTCAGGATCAATGGTAAAATTACCAACTGATACGTCATTAACAAATAATTCTGCACTACGTACATGAGTATTTGTGAATGCTCTTACCATGTCAAAACTAATACTTCCAATACCACCAGTAGCAGTAATTTCAATGTAACTACCGTCTGATTGGTTTCCTAAAGTCCAACTTCCAACATTTTGTCTACCAAGTAAATCCCATTCAAATCCATTACTATCTGTATGTTCTACTGAGGTAGAATAGCTCGTTGTTGTAGAAGTTAAGAATGAGAAATCTTGTGTGTAATCCCATGTAATAACAACTGCTTCTTCTTCTGCAGGGACTGTGATAGTTGTTTCAACGTCATAATCAGCGCCACCAATAGAAAGGGTTGCTGTCATAACTACAGTTGCATCAGATTCACCAATGGCTGGTTGAGTAACAACACCATCGTTATCAATAACAGCTGTATTATTTGAAGACCATGCTACATTATATTCAGCTGGAGCTGAATCGTAGTTTACACCAGAGATTGTTAAAGTTTCTGGTAAATCAAGATTTTCTGAAGTTGTTTCAGGTAAAGCAAGACGTTTGTCTGCGATTGTTTGAACATCTGCATCTGTTAATTCAGGGAATGTTACCGCTTCAACACGGATTGATCCTGAATATAAGTCGTAAACGGTAAATTCAACGAATGGAATCGTGTCACCTTCTGCATATAAATCTTCTAAATGTCCACCATAACTACCAGCGTTGAAACGTAAATTCATATCGTCTTCTCCACCAGCTGTAGTTAAGAAAATCCATGATCCTGCAAAGCCATCAATAACAACATCTTCCATACGATATCTTACACCAACGTTTTCAAATGCATCAAACGCTGTAAGAATTTCTTCCCACGTTGCATCTGTAATAACTGTTACATCATGTGCACCTTCATCGTTTGATAAAACGACAGTCGATGAATCTAATTGTAAGAAGTCATTACTATAACCTGTATAATTTTCTAAGACACCTTTAACAACAATTTTATCACCGATTGCTACATCATCTGATAAAGCTTTGTCAATATAAATCGCTGTTCCATCAGTATCTTGGATAAAGATTTTTTTAGTGAATGGTGAGTATGATGATACGACACCTTCAACATATAAAGTTTCTCCTACATCTTCTAATAAAGCTTGGGAAACTGAAATACCTGTAGGAACATAATCTTCATCTAAAACTGTAACTGTGAATGTTTTTGTTGCAGTTTCTTCACCTACTGTAACCGTTGCAGTTAGTGTAACAGTTTCTTCAGAAGCTGTACGTGTAACTGTTCCATCAGTATCGATAACTGCTTCATCATCTGATGCCCATGCAATCGTTGAATCATAGTCACCAGTAACTGGTAATGTTAAATCATCAAATACACCTGATAAGTCTCCTAAATCAAGGTTATTCGCTACAACTTCTGCTTTTTGAGCATCTGTCATTTCACCGATAGTAATATCTTCAGCGCCACCTTGGAAGACTACCATAACACCATCATCTGCATGGTTAGTATAGAAAATAACATCAACCGTAACTAATTCTCCAACTTCTGCTTCAAGTGCTGCAACAGAATCTTCTAAACTTAAGTAGTAAACCATTAAAGCATCGTCACCATCAACTAAGTAAACATTGTCATATTCTCCACGTAACTCAACTAAACCAGTTACTCTATAAGTTTTACCAGCTAATGATACATCAGTTAAATCAAGTTCATGTAACTCAGAAAGTGTAATGGTTTCAATTGGTACAGTTGTATCATTATCACTTGACATGACTTCTTGTAGTGGTGGAGAAGAGAATTGTTTTAATGTATAGTATGAAGATACTATACCAACTAATTTAACTTCATCACCAAGTTCAACGGTATAATCTTGATCATAAACTGCAAAGTGTCCAGTTCCATCGTAAATAAAGTATCCACGTTCAAATACTGTTACAACAACACCTTCAAGCCATGCAGCAGTTCCATTATCAAGTTGTTGTGCATCACTAATATCCATAACGTTTAATACATCAACTGTAAAGGTTACTTCTTCTTCTAAACTACCTAAAGTAGCAGTACCTGTAAAGGTAATAGAAGTTGTTTCAGTTGGTAATGCAACGAAAGTTCCATCGTCACCAACTAAATCAGTGTTTGAAGATGTCCAATCAGTAAATAAAGTTCCATTAGCACCTTCAGATGGTAAAGTTACATCTTCACCATAAGTATAATCATAGCGTTCACTAATGGTATCAACGTCAGTTTCAAAGGCTTCTTCATCACCAAGTTCTACTTCAGTGATATCACTTGCTCCACCATGGAATGAAACTAATACACCATCAGCTGCATGATCAGTATAATAGAATACATCAATAGTAATGGTTTTACCTTCAACAGCTTCAAGTGCTTCAATTGAAGCTTCAGGTGATTGGTAATATACCATGATTGATGCATCACCATCAACTAAACAAACATTGTCGTATTCTCCACAAATTTCAACTTTACCAGTAATGCGGTAAGGTGAACCTGCAATTAAACGATTTTCATTTGAATCTAATGCGATTAAGTCTTCTAAAGTAATTTCTTCATGGGTTACAGTTGTATCGTTATCACTTGAAAGAATTTCTTCAGTTACGGTACCTGTAATTTGCCATAATGAATAGTAATTGTTGTATTCACCAGTTAAGTATACTTCATCACCTAAAGTTGCTTCAGAATCAAAATAGTATACACCTAAGACATTTTCACCATCACTAATGAAATATCCACCGTTAAATGTTGCAACAACAACACCTTCTACTTCAACAATGTCACCTTTTGCTGCTTCAGCTTTTAAGGTTGCAAAGTCAGTGTAGACATCGCTCTCAGGTTCTTCTAATACGGTAAATGTGTAATCACGTGTTATTTCTTCACCTTCTAATGAAAGCGTTGCAGTGACTGTAACTTCAGCGTTACCTTCTCCTGCTTCAGGACGTGTTACCGCACCTGTGTTAGAAATAACTTCAGTATTATCAGAAGACCAACTTACCGATACACCATGAACTAATGATGTAGGGAACGTTAAGTTGCCTGTAACAGCTCCTGTATCAACAAATAAGATACGTTCTGCCGCTTCTTCTAATTTATCTTCTACTGATAATTCTCCATCATCTGGATCCTCATCTCTATTACATGCTGCTAAAGAAAACACACCTACAGCAATTAATAGGAAAAGCAAAAACTTTTTAAACATAATGTTTGAATCCTCCCTAATTTTTTTATTACTCATTTATTAAATGGATCTCAACATCGCCAGGTTGTACTAACATTAATTGTAATCTACCATTATAGGTGTGTACAGGCCCTTTGACATCGATCTTGGTGCCAACTTGTAATAAACTATAATCAATTTCATCGGATGCAAATTCATCTTTTCTTAACTGAAATTCATTGCCTTCACTATCTTCAACCGTTAAGGTAAATGATTCTTGATTCCCAAAACGAGAAACAATGGTAACTTCAAGCAATTCAATGAATGATCCAATTTGGTATTCAGTTATTTCATCAATTAATACTGTGACGGGTTCAATTTCATTATCTGTTGATAATACTTCAGTGTTACGACTTCTAAAATCAGTTACCTGTAACGTGCCAGTTTCTTGATCTGGATAATAAGTCGGTGTTAAATTATCAATAATAACTTCATTCCCAGCCACTATTCTTGTTGTAAACTCAAAAGCTAAATATAAATACACACCGTAGTCGCCTTGTTGAATCCAAGCACCGTTTCCAAGGACACGGGTAATGGTTCCTGTTAAAGTGATTTTTCTACCAACGTAGGCACTCGTATTTGTAATTAGTTCTTCGATAGTAATTTGAACGCCTTCTTTTGAGTAATCAAAATCCGGATCAGTTTCACCATAAATACGTAAATTAGTCGATTGAGCATAATAAAATGCATCCATCATTGTACTACCGTATTTTAGTGATAAAACACCTTGTGCCGTACTATATGCTTGTTCAATTAGCTCTAAATTTAGTAAACGACCATCATACCATACAAAAGCCAAATAACGATTGTTGTCATCAGTTCTATTGGTTGAAGAATCAGCTTCTAATACAATAGTTTCAGCGTTTTCTAATTTTGAACATGTGAAATCACTTGCTGCTTTTCCCCAAGGGTCAAAGCGGTAAGTAGATTCTGGTGTATCAATCCCTAAAAATCTTACAGCGAAGGTTTCATTGCCATCTCTAAATCTTGCCGTATCACCATCAACACATTGAACAAGTTCAACCTCACCAATGCCATCACTGATAAAAGAACTACCTTCATAATTCACATCAAGTGTCAGTTCATCGGTATAGTCTGTATTTAGTGTTGGGGTTTCGTCTGGGTCTTGTTCTTCTGGGTCATTATTACATGCAGTTAAAGTAAATAAAGCTAAGAATACTAACCCTATTAATAAAAATTTCTTCATGATATCAATCCTTCGTGTACTTTACTTATTGATAATTTTATCAGCGTGTGTAATGTATTGTTTAAACCCATTAGGCGTTTGACTCAGTGGTCCTATAACATCTATAATTTGGCCTACTTCAAATGTTTCAATTGGAACTCTATTGCTTAAGTAAGCATCTTCTGGGTGTTCAACAATAAGCTGATTGCCTAAATCATCTTCAACAATAAGCTGATAATAATAATCACTAATAGATATAATTTCAATGATTTCTAAATCATTTAATTCAACCAATAATCCATTGACCCTATCGGTTAAAGCATCAATAGTTGTTTCTTTTGGTAAAATTTCATTATCTTCTGAAACGATGGTTACTTTTCTATTGGTGTAATCCCCAATATAAAGCCCACCATAACGATCTAAATCATAGAGTGCTTGAACATCGCTTAACTCTATATAATCACCAATTTCAACCACATTGCTATTATCAGTATAGCCTGCGTTAACATAAATACCATAATCACCTTGCTTGATAAAAAAGTGATTACCTTTTCTTGCTGTTACAACACCTTCTACACTAACGCGTTTGAGTCTATAATTATCCGGATTTAAAACAAGGGTTTCAAGTGTGATTTCTTCGCCTTCACTACTGTAATCAAATAAGGGATCGGTTTCCCCATTAATGCGTTTTTGTTCTTCTGCAGCTTCAATGCCTGCATCAAACATCGTTTCACCATATTTTAGTGATAAAACACCAGTAGCGCGACTATAGGAATCTTCAATTAACATAAGATTGAGTAATTTCCCATCAACCCAAATAAATGCTAAATAGCGTCCATTTTGTTCTTGAAGGGTTCCATCCCAATCTCTTTCTAATACAATTTCATCTGCCTCAGTTAGTTTTTCACAAGCGTATTGAGTCGCTTGTAATCCCCAAGGCTCATACTTATAAGATGCTTCGGGTGTATCGACTCCTAAGAACCTTACTCGTATGCGATTATCATCGACATTAAATTCTGCGGTATCACCATCTTCACAACTTGCTAAGGTAGCAACACCAATGCCATCATCTATATAGCTTAGATTATCATATTCCAACTCTAATTTTAGGGTATCTGACAAACGTGATGGTTCTTCATCCCTGCACGAGGCAAGGATGAAGACCATAAATAAACTGATAAATAATAAGACAGTTTTTTTTTGCTTAAGCATTATCTCAAGCGACTAATTGTCGTTTGAAGACTTTCTTCAATGTCGCCACCCGTATAAATAGCTTCAAAGAGTTGTCCTGCTTCTGTACGTGCTCTTGCAGAGGTCACTGAACCAGTAAATGCTGCATCAAAACGATAGAAGTTAACTTGTTGATAAGCAGCACGCGCAGCCATCGCAAATGGTAATTCTTCTGGGTCTGTTGAATTTAAGAATGCTTGATATTCTGTACCTTCAAAGGCAC